>JBBRKQ010000012.1:0-61302 GCA_038231815.1 Phycisphaerales bacterium | reverse complement strand
TTGCTGGGTCGGGGCAGCTGGGTGCTTGCCGGTCGGCACGGGAGGTGGCGGGCTTCGACGGTGGTCGGGGGTTTTTGGGGGCGGTGGGCTTCGCTCACGGTACGCTTCCGCGTACCGCTCTTAGGGAGGCTGGTTGGTTGGTTACGGGGCTCGCTGCGGCAGCGGCTACGGACATGCGGACTTCGTGTGGGAGGCAGCGGATGGTGTGAGGTTGCTGGGTCGGGGCAGCTGGGTGCTTGCCGGGCGGCACGGGAGGTGGCGGGCTTCGATGGTGTCGTGGGTTTGGGGAAGCGGTGGGCTTCGCTCACGGTACGCTACCGCGTACCGCTCTTAGGGAGGCTGGTTGGTTGGTTACGGGGCTCGCTGCGCCAGCGGCTATGGTCGTGCGGACTTCGTGTGGGAGGCAGCGGATGATGTGAGGTTGCTGGGTCGGGGCAGTTGGTGCTTGCCGGGCGGCACGGGAGGTGGCGGGCTTCGACGGTGGTCGGGGGTTTTTGGGGGCGGTGGGCTTCGCTCACGGTACGCTTCCGCGTACCGCTCTTAGCGGGAGTGATAAGTGGCTGGAGGAGAGGCACACAACCATGGATCTAGAGCGGACGGGGGTTGTGGAATGCATGGCGTAAAAATAGAGTGTGGGGCGAAGATTCACTGCACACGCGGAGCGTGAGCGCTGCAGCGCGAGTATCCGAATTGCATCTCCATGAACTTCGCCTTCGGCGCCGGGCATTTTGCCTTTCGCCCCGGTGGGGCGAAATGCGATGAACCCGCGGATGCGCTGTGCGCTCGCGGGGGAAGGTATGAGCAGATCAGAAGACCGAGCCTGAACGGTTGGCCGACGCGGATCAAGCCTTGCGCTTTGGCCCACCCCGTTTAACCGGTGCCATCAGCGGCGCGGTGAGTTGCTGGTACAGCTCGAAGAGATACTCCACCCGGGCCCGTTCGCTGGTGAAGGCGGCGGGGCGGTAGCACTTGTCGACGGCGCGGTCGAGGGTGTTGTGGGCATCGCGCAGGGCCTTGGGCATGGCGAGGGGGTCGTAGAGGTCGGCGAGGGTCTGGCCCTTGAAGGTGGCGCGGGTGTCGAGCACGGCCTGCGCGGCTACTTCGACGGTTACGCGTTGCTTGTCGCTGACATCCTGCGGCCAGGGGAAGTTGTTGTAGACGATGTTGACCGAATACTGATAGTCGCTCTTCATTCGCCCGCAGGTTTGCCGCATCCAGGCCATGTGCATCATCGATGACAAGATGCCGAAGTGGAACTCGGTGGCGCCGGGCACGACAAGGGCGCTTCCGCTGACAATGGTTGAAGGGGGCATGAAGCCAATCGGGATGTAGTTCCTGCGCTCCGAGGAGACCTTGGGGATAAGCAGATACTTGCTGCTGGGTTGGCGATCCTCGCCAAAGAGATGCGGAGTGGAGGCGAGTACGACCGTGCGGGTCTTGGGACTTTTCAGGCGAAATTCCCTGACCGCCGCAAGCCGGTGGCGGATGGGTTCGCACTTGCGAAACTCAGACGGGGCGGCATCGCGGAGCCAGAGGCAATAGCGGATGTCGCCGTTGATGAACTCATCGCCCCCGAGGAACCGGCGAAGGAACGCGCCTGTTCCTTGGCACTCTTTGGCGATCTCCTTGCGTTCCCGCTCATTCAAGAGCAGGTGGCCGTCGTCGGTTACTTCGCTACCCTTGGTCATTTCGGGCGCGCCTTCGCTGAGCGGTTGATCGGTCCGGATGATTGCGATGTCCGGCCCTGCGACAAGGTAGGGGCTGATGTTCGCAGCGACAGTTTGCGTCGGCTCCGTACCCTTGTCGTAGTCATAGAGAAGTTTGGGCTTGCGCTCGACGTAGCTCAATCCAATGATGACGACGTGCACGTGGGCCTTGCCGCGCGCCTCACTCGTCCAGGCAAAGGTTCGGTGGGCAAACTGAATGCTCACGCCCTGAGCGAAGAGAGACTTCCAGAGGGTGCCGACCTGCTCACCTTGCGAAATGGAGTTCGTGGAAACAAAGGCGGCCGCGGCACGGGTGCCTTTCATGTACTTCGCCGCCATTCGGTGCCAGCACGTCACATAGTCGAGTGTGCCCGACCCCTTCAGGTCGCCCCACACCATCGCCATGTCGCTCTTTTGCTCCGCGTTCTGCTCCTTCTTACCCACAAACGGCGGATTCCCCAGCACATACGAGCACCGCTCGGCGGGCAGCACCTCGTTCCAGTCGATCCGCAGCGCGTTGGCCACTGCGATCTTCGCGCTCTTGGTCAGCGGCAGACGCAGTACGGGTGTGCCGAAGGCCTCGCCCACCTTCTGGTTCATCTGGTGATCGATCAGCCACATCGCCACCTCGGCGATCCGCGCGGGCCACTCCTCGATCTCGATGCCGTGCATCTGGTCGACATCCACCTTTAGCAGCGAATCTAGCAGCAGGCGTTCGGCATCGTACTTGCCGCCGTAGAGGCGGAGCAGGGCTTCGAGTTCCAAGAGCCGCAGTTCCCGGTACGTGACCACGAGGAAGTTGCCGCAACCACAGGCGGGGTCCAGAAAGCGCAGCCCGGCCAGCTTGTCTTGAAACGCCGCCAGCTTCTTCTTGTCCTTGCCGCACGCGGCCAGTTCGGCTCGCAGTTCATCGAGAAAGAGCGACCGCACCAGCTTCATGATGTCGCGTTCGCTGGTGTAGTGGGCCCCGATTTGGCGGCGTTTGCGGGCCCCCGCCGCGCCGGCCATGATGGACTGAAACAGCGAGCCAAAGACGGCGGGGCTGATGCGCGACCAGTTGAACTCGCAGGCGACCAGCAGCGCGGCCCGCATGGGGCCATCAAAGTCGGCAAAGCCCAGGTCCTCCTTGAACAGCTCGCCGTTGACATAGGGCAGCTCGCGGAGTTCCTCGGGCATCTTCGCCGGGCGGGCGGCCTTCTCCGAGTCGAGCACCTTGAAGAAGCGGGCCAGCAGCGAGCCCAAATCGCTGCCATCGGTGCGCGAGGATTTGGCAAGAGCCTTAAACTCCTCGGCGGGGAAGATGCCCGTGTCATCGGCAAAGAGGCAGAACAGCACCCGGACCAGGAAGCGTTCCAGGTTGTGGCCGGTGTAGCCGCCCTGTTCCAGAGCATCGTGCAGCACGCCGAGGACTTCCACGGCCTTGATGTTGATCGGGTCCTCGGGATCGACGGGCTTGGTGGTGTAGCCCGACAAAAAGCCCAGGTGCTTGATGTTCTCGTGGAGCTTGGCCGTCCGGAACGTGGCGCTGGGCTCGGCGGGGTCCTTGGAATCAAGGTCGTAGATGACGATGGTCTGGAAATCGGAGACCACGATGAACTGGGGGGACTCCTCGCCCCGCCCCTCACGGGCGAGCGAGGCAACATAGTCAAAGGCCTGACTGGCGGCTTTGGAAAGGTCCTCCCCCTTGCTCTTGTGCTCACCGATCATGATGCCGGGGTAGAAGACATCGATGCGGTCGTAGGCTCCCTTGAGGTTCTTGACCTTCTCCTCGAAGCTGGCGACCTGCCTGCGTTTGAGGCCGAAGATGGCGAACAGGTCGATCCAGAAGGACTGCGCCTCGCCGCGCTCGCTGGCGGCATCCGCCCACTCGGCGGAGAACTTCATGGCGTTGTTGCGGATTTCGGAGAGGGAGAGTCTCATGGATGGACTGAGTGTACGACGAGGGATGGTGGTGGGATTTTGGTACGGCGAGGTGCGCGCTGCGGATACGGGCTGTTGCTTTGGCATCGGCCGCTCCGCAAACATCCACGACCCCGCAACCCTCGCGCGCTTTGAAGAACACGCTATTTTCATCGCAGCCCAGTGGGAAGCCAACCGCCAGCGCGACCTCTACTTCGATCGCATCTGCAGAAACAAATGGCCTGCTGGCCCATAACCATAAGAGCCGTACGCGGAAGCGTACGGTGGGCAACAACTTGCACTCCACCTAAAAAACCCAACTCCCAAAACACCAAACGCCAAACGCGTCAATTTCTTCTCTGCGCAACCTCAAAAACATCATCACCACACCCACCCACGGTACCCTTCCGGGTACCGCTCTTAGTGGGAGCCTCCGATGAGCAACAACTTTCACTTTCCCCGAAAATCCAACCCCCAAAACACCAAACGCCAAACGCGTCAATTTCTCCACTGCGCAATCTCAAAAACAACGTCACCACTCTCACCCACGGTACCCTTCCGGGTACCGCTCTTAGCGGGCGCTTAGGACCGACGGCGAGCTGAGCCGAAACAACGAAAAACCTAATCGTTGCCTCGCCCTACCCCCGACCTAGCTCGGCAGGATCAATCAGCGGGTAGCAATCAGCCAAACCGACCGGTGACGTAGCTTTCGGTCTCGGCAAGCATTGGGTTCTGGAAGATGTCGGCCGTGGGGCCGTACTCAACCAGGCGGCCGAGGTACATAAATGCGGTAAAGTCGCTGACGCGGGCGGCCTGCTGCATGTTGTGCGTCACGATCACGACGGTGATGCGGCCAGCGATTGAGCGGATGAACTCCTCGATCTTGAGCGTTGCGATCGGGTCGAGCGCGGAGCAGGGTTCATCCATAAGCAGCACCTCAGGCTCTGCAGCGATGGCGCGGGCGATGCACAGACGCTGCTGCTGGCCACCGGAGAGGCCCATGGCCGAGTTTTTCAGGCGGTCCTTGGCTTCCTCCCAGAGCGCTGCGGATCGCAGTGCGGCCTCGCACGCATCGGCAAGGACTGACTTACGGCGCTCGCCATCGATCCGGAGCCCGTACACCACGTTGTCAAAGATGGACATCGGGAATGGGTTGCTCTTTTGAAACACCATGCCCAAGCGTTTGCGCAGGGTGATCACATCGGTCTGCGGGGAATAGACATCGTCACCGGAGAGGGTCATTTTGCCGGTGACCCGGACGCCATCGATCAGATCATTGAGACGGTTGATCGAGCGGAGCAGCGTGCTCTTGCCGCACCCTGATGGGCCGATCATGGCGGTCACTTTGTTCTTGGGGTAGCCCATGGTCACGCCATGGAGGGCCTGCGACTTGCCGTACCAAAGTTTGAAGTCGGAGACTTGGACGATCTGTTCCCCGGCGAGTGTGGCCGGGTGGATGGCCGAGACCACCGGCTTACCAGCCTTAATAGCATCGATAAACGATGAGCCGGACTGCTCCGGTGGGGCAAGGCCGACGATGGGCCGGCTGATTGTGGGCATAGCGGACATAGGCGAAGTCTCCGGAGAATCGGCGGGCTGGGTCGATGCGAAGGCCTCGTTTGCGGGTAACGAAGTGAAGCTCGTAGCGGATGCGGGCTGGATCGGTGTGGAAGGGGTTTGGCTCATCAGGTGGGCCGGGACAACAGCAGCGGATGATCAACTGACTTGGAACTTACGGACCGAACGGTGGGCCACATAGCGGATGAGCATATTCAGCAAAAACAGCATGGCGATGAGCACCAGCATGCCCGCCCATGCCATTTGCCGTTCCTTCACATACGGACCGGTGGCGTACGAATAAATCTGGAGTGTTAAGCTGGGGAAGGGCTTCGCCGGATCGGTGCTGAGCAGGCGACTGCCCAGAGCTGTAAAGAGCAGGGGTGCGGTTTCACCGGCGACGCGGGCGAAGGCGAGCATGATGCCGGTGACGACCGAGCCCGCCGCGGCGGGGAGAACGACTCTGAAAATAGTTTGGGCTTTGGTTGCACCAAGACCAAGGGAGCCCTCGCGGTAGCTTTGCGGCACGAGGCGGAGCATTTCCTCGGAGGTGCGGGCGACGATGGGAATCATGATAAACGCGAGAGCTGCAGCGCCGGCATAACCGCTGTAGCCGCCCATGGGCACGACGATGAGTTCATAGCCGACGATACCGACGATGATGCTGGGAAGGCCGGTGAGCACATCTGCGGTGAAGCGGACGATGGTGTTGAGCAGACCAGCATCGGCTGCGTACTCGGACAGATAGATGCCCGTGAGCAGGCCGAGGGGCACACCCACCATTGAGGCCATCGCCAATAGGATGATGGTGCCGCGGATGGCGTGCTTCATGCCACCGGGAGCCTCGGGGTCTCCGGTGGCGACTTGGGTGAAGAAGTCAAGGTTGAGCGATGCAGTGCCGATGCTGACGAGGTAACCGGTGATCCAGATGAGCAGCAAAAGGATAACAATTGATGCAGCGGTGCATCCGATGTACATCACGCTGCTGGTGATGCGGGCAAGTTTGTTTTCACGGCGGGCAGGCATGCGTGGTTGTGGAAGCGGGCTGCTGGACGGAGACAGGGACAGGTGCAGGGCAAGGCAGGACGTTTGATCTACTTGACGGCCTTGCCGACGACGAAGTATCTGGCGACAATGTTAAAGAGCAATGACATGACCAGCAGGATGAGCGCCACGTACAGCAGCGCAGCGCTGTGCATGCCGGTGGTTGCCTCGGCAAATTCATTGGCGAGCAAGCTGGCCATGGTTTGGGCCGGGGCGAAGGGAGATGGAACGATTTGATTGTTGTTGCCGATGACCATCGTGATGGCCATGGTCTCGCCCGCAGCGCGGGCGAGGCCGAGCATGACAGCGCCGAACAGACCGGCGCGGCCGAAGCGGAGCATTTCAATACTACTTTGCCACCACGTGGCGCCCAGAGCCACCGAGCCCTCGATCTGGGCGCGGGGCACGTTTTTGAGCACATCGCGGCTGACGGCAGTGATGATGGGCAGGATCATGATTCCCAGCACCAGGCCGCCGCACAGCATGTCGCGGCCGGTAAAGGAGATTGGCCTGCGTGTCGCGGTGCCGCCGATGATGATGGTTTGGTAGAACATCCAATCAAAGCCGGGGACGTTGCCGAGTACTTTGGCCATCGCGGGGCCAATAGTTGTTGACAGCAGCGGTGCCAGAACGAACAGGCCCCAGATGCCATACGCGAGGCTGGGGATCGCGGCGAGAAACTCGATTAAGAATGAGAGGGGGCCTGCGATTTTGAGTTTGGGTGCGATGCGAACGATGAACAGTGCTGCGGCGAGGCCAAAGGGCACTGCTACAAGCAGCGCGATGGCGGAGCTGACGGCGGTACCGTAGAGCACCGGCAGTGCGCCGAACTGCGCCGGGAGCACGGTCATGACCGTCTCGCCACCTTCGATGATGATTTTTCCGGCGGCATCACGGGCGGGCTGCTCAAGCTCGTTTGCTCTCCATGTCGAGGTGACCAGGAAGCCAGCTCCGTACGCCTGAATGGCGGGCCAAGCTTGGCGGATCAGAACGATCAGCGGCAAGGCGAGCATGATGAGGATCGTGCACGCTGCGCCGCGGCAAACCCACTTTAGAGCGGTGTCAAAGAGCACCACCGATGCCTTGGCGGTGCGGCGTTTTCGCGGGCTGGCTTGGGCAAATCCGCCACCGGATGCGGTCAGCACGCCCGCGGGATTGGTTGCAGACTCTGCCATGCTGACCGATCTCCGGAAGGCCGCTGACCTTCAGCGGGAAAAATCGAAGTGTCGGCCGTTGAGCGCGACACTTCGGGAGGTTTTTAGCCGGAATCACGCGTCATGCGCAGTTTCCGGTGGGGCCAATTACTTGCCGCCGCCGAACTTGGCGGTGTTTAGGGCATCGAGCGACTTAGTGGCTACTGACGAGGTCAGCGGAGCGTAGTCCATTTCACCGGCGAGCTTCTGACCATCGGTCAGGGCCCACTTCATGAAGGCGGTCAGCGCGGCTGCTTGCTTCTCGTTCTTGAGGCCGGCCATGTCAGAGTGAATGATGATATAGGTGAACGCCGAGACGGGGAAGGATGCATCACCGGGCTGGTTCCAGATGTCGGCCGAGAGGATGTTGCCCTTGAGCTGCGAGATCGCGCCCTCGCCCGCAGCGGAGATGGCGGCGGGGGAAGCCTTGACGAACTTGCCAGCGGAGTTGCGGACCAGGCCGTTGGCAAGCTTGTTCTGCACGGCGTAGTTGTACTCGATATAGCCGAGTGCGCCCTTGGTCTGCTGGACGACGGCGGCGACGCCCTCGTTGCCCTTGCCGCCGGAACCGACGGGGAACTTGACCTGCTTGCCGGTGCCCACTTCAGACTTGAACGCTTCGCTCTGGGTGGCCAGGTAATTGGTCCACACGAAGGTGGTGCCCGAGCCATCGGTGCGGTAGGCGGGGGTGATGGTCAGGTCGGGGAGCTTGACGCCGGGGTTCATCGCGACGATCTTGGCATCGTTCCACTTGCTGATCTTGCCCATGAAGATCTCGGCCAGCACTTCGCCGGAGAACTTGATGTCTTCCTTGACATCGGGCAGGTTGTACGCGGGCACCACAGCGCCGGCGACGGTGGGGAACTGGATAACCTTCTCGGGGCCGCCGAGGGCATCGATTTCCTTCTTGTTCAGCGGAGCATCGGAAGCGCCGAAGGCGACGGTTTTGTCGGTGATGGCCTTGATGCCGCCGCCGGAGCCGATTGACTGATAATCAATCTGGACGGTGGGGTTGGCCTTCTGGTACTCAGTGACCCACTTCTTGTAGAGGGGGGCGGGGAAGGTAGCGCCAGCGCCAACGAGGCTGATATCTTCAGCGGCAACGGCGGCGGCGCCCATGGCAGAGACCAGAGCGAGAGCGACGAGACCGGACAGTGACTTCTTCAAGGTAAAACTCCGTACAAGGCGAGGGACGAGAAAGCAAGGGGACGATCACGCGATCGAGCCACTCTCTCTCTTGCGGACAAGTCTTGTCAGGCAAGCACGTGGCCGCGACGGTAGGAGTGTGAAGACTGTGTGAAGCGTCTTAACACAATACGAGTGGACCCCGAACACTTGTGGCTATCGGGGTAAAACTTGAGAGATGAACGCGGAGATCGCAAAGGGTTTTAGCAGAGCGATGCACAGTGCACAGAGGGAAGGGAGAAAGGAAGGCAACGGGAGTGCTGTGGTTGGGTCGCGTTAGGAAGATATTGCAGACCGCGCAGCGTGAAGGCCGGTGGCTGCATTGCTTGCCGCATCTCGCGGCAAAAACGCAGCGGCCCCGAGGTGCGATGCACCGGGGCCGCTGGGGAATTCAGATTTCAAGTCCTGTTACGCCGCGAGTTTGACGGGCTTGCTCTCGCTGGAGGCGATGAACATGCCGCCGCCACCGACTCGCCCGAAGCGGAGGGTCAGGGCCTCGCTCCACTCCGATGCCTGCGCCCCGCGCTTGGCCTTAATGGCATAGGCCACGCTCTGCGTGCCGATGGCCACGGTCTCATCGGTAAACACTTTGCCGCCGATGCTGTCGAGCAGCACGAATGGGCCACCATCAACCGACCGGCGCACCGAATAAATCACACCGCTGATGCCCGCGGGCTGGCTGGCCTTCCACTTCACAATCACGTTGCCCTGACTGTCCAGCGATCCGGCCAGCGTGTACGGCGCTGTCGGGTCGGGCGCTGTGCCGGGGCGAGCGTTGGGCTCAAGCCCGGCCTGTGCCCACAGCGATAGGTTGTTGGTGTTCTCAATGAACGACTTCATAATGTTGACCAAGTCACGGCCCCCGGCCAGCATCGTGCGGACCTGTGCATCCTGCGCAATGGTGGCGTTCTTGGCGGCCTGCTTGGCGGTTTGTGCTGCGTTGTACGCGGACCGGGCCGACTTTGTGGCGGTGTCAATCACCGTCACCTGCGCAGCGGTGATGCCGAAGGCCGTGGGCGTGGCGGCCCACAGCGGCAGATGGGTTTCAAACCAGACGATCTGATCGAGCTTGGGCTGGGAAGGAATGTTGGACAAGGGGGGGACTCCGGAGCAAATGGTCAAATGGCGAAATGGTCAAATGGTTAAATTCGGGAGGGAAAAGGCACAGAGCAAGACGGCCCCAGCACTTGGTGCGGCGTGCGCTGTGGCATCGCGGCATGGCGGGTGTAGGACGATGCGTTTGGAGCCGGGTGTCGCATCGGATGAATGGGGCAGGCGCTTTGTGCGCTGATAAAAAAAATCGCACAATCACGAGATGGTGCGTGGCTGCAGACGGCATAAAGCTCACAGGCCGAACAGGCCGATGCGTTGTGTTCCTGCACGCTGCGCTGCAAGTACCTGTGAAGCGACCCACATGCACTCGTGCGGTGCGTTAAAGAACGGATACAAACCAGCACGACATGATTGTGCGGACTTGCCAAGCAAACAGATGGACCAGCGCAACCATTGAACCGCGCGGCTTTTTAGTTCAACAGCATCGCTTTTTGTTAGAGCACATGATTTGTGGGCTCCGGCACATGAGATTTGTGTTGGAGCACAAGTTTGGGAGGCTGAAACAGATGGTTTTTGTTTTGGAAGACATGGTTTTTGTGTTCTTCCAAAGCGTTCCGGCTACACAACACGGTGTCTCACTGCGATCACAGATTGTTTGGGCAGGCCTTGGTTTGGCTTGGTCTGGCGTGCTGCCCATCGGTCAGGGGCGGTATGCATCGACCAGAATCGGTCAGGCAGGTTCGGGTTGGGCTTGGGCAAGATGCTTAAAATTGTGGCGAACTGGCTGACCGTGCCCGGCGATACTGAATTTGATACTGGCTTTGGTAGTGGGTTGAAGACCCAGCCTGCATCGGGATAACATGCGACCAGTCTATTTTGTGCGCCCAAAGCGGTGTTCGCCGGTATGGACATCGCTGCGGCCGAGCAGGCTGATCGTTGTGTGTACTCCCGCGATCAGACCTGCCAGAGTCCGCCTGCAAACTGCCCGCCCTGTCTCGTGTGATAGAGGATCAATCCGTGCAAACCAGCCCGAATGTTGCCGCCGATAAGAGTGTTTCGACCACTAACCCACGCGCTGCGGGTGGGGCTGGCGGGGGTGAACCTGCGCTGGTGGCTGAGCGGTTGTGCAAATCGTTCGGGGCGTACACGGCCGTGGCCGATGTGAGTTTTAGCTTGGGCAAGGGGCAGCTTGTGGCGTTTCTGGGGCCGAATGGGGCGGGGAAATCAACAACGATGCGGATACTGACGGGGTTCTTGACGGCGAGTTCGGGAATCGCCCGGGTGTGCGGCATGGATGTGGCCACCAATCGCGTGGCGGTGGCGGCCAAGCTTGGCTACTTGCCCGAAACCGGGGCGCTGTACGGCGACATGACGCCGGTGCAGTTGCTGCGGTTCTTTGGTTCGGCCCGGGGGCTCTCGGGGGCGAAGCTGAACCAACTGACCGATGCAGCGCTTGAGCAGTGCAGGCTGACGGAGGTAACCGGTAAGCCGATTGGCAAACTCTCGCGCGGCTACCGCCAGCGCGTGGGGCTGGCCCAGGCGATTTTGCACGAGCCGGAGATTTTGATTTTGGATGAACCCACCGCCGGGCTTGACCCCAATCAGGTTGAGCAGGTTCGGCTGCTGCTGCGCTCACTGGCCAAAGACCGCACGGTGCTGCTGTCAACGCACATTCTCACGGAAGTGCGGGCGCTGGCGGACCGAATTTTACTCATCCACCGCGGCAAGCTGGTGCACGATGGCCCCGCCGGATCGCTGGGCGCTACCGAGTCCGAAATGGAGCGGAGGTTTGGTGAGCTCACCAAAGATGCAGCAGCCCGACCGATGGCCGCCGTTGCCGCGGCGGGATAAGTGAGATGTGGTGGCGGCGGAGACCGGTTCCGACCACTGCCACCCTCCCCCACTACTGCACTCTTTCCGTTCACCCCGTTCGCTGTGAACATGCCTTCTGTCTCCTGCCTTCCTTTCATCTTTTCTCTCTTCTTTTTTTCTCCTGCTCCGCCTTCCAGCACCTGAAAATTTAAAGCCTGGACCACCGTCCCATGAATCCAACCGTCATCGCCGCCGTGTTTCGAAAAGAGCTGACCTCGTACTTCTCAAGCCCGACGGGCTATGTGTTTGTGACGCTGTTTGTGTTTCTCTCCGGCGTTGCGGCGTTTTGGACCGACACGTTCTTTACCCGCAACCTGGCCAACCTCGATCAGCTCAACACCTTCTTCCCGGCGCTGCTGCTGTTTCTGATTCCGGCCATTACCATGTCCTCATGGGCCGAAGAGCGCAAGGCCGGTACTGATGAACTTCTGATGACTCTGCCCGCCAAAGAAAGCGACCTGCTGCTGGGCAAGTATTTGGGATGTGTGGCCATTTACACGGTGTGCCTGGTCTTTGCGCTCAGCCACATTGTGGTGCTGTCGTTCTTGGGCCGCCCGGATGTTGGCCTGATGATCTCGACATATCTTGGATACTGGCTCGCGGGGGTGGCCCTGTGCGGCATCGGGCTGTTTGCTTCGGCCATTTCATCGAGCGCCACGATCTCGTTTATTCTGTGCGCACTTTCCTGCGGGCTGCTGGTGGGCATTGGCCTGATTGGTGAGATTCTGCCGGCGCGCAGCGCCTCGGCGTTTACGACGAGCGACTTCCTGCGTGAGATCTCGATCCCCCGGCGAATGGAGAGCTTTGGCCGGGGCGTGGTAGACCCGGCCGATGTGCTGTACTTTGTGGGCGTGGGCCTGATTGGCGTGTGGATGGCCACACGGGTTGTCGCTGGCCGTCGCACTAATCGTGACTCTGGCCTGCACCTGCCACTGCGCGGGGCCGCGCTGGCCACGCTGATTGTGTGCGCAGTGGTGCTGGTTGAACGCACGGGCGTGCGGGCCGATGCAACGGCGGAGCGGCTGTGGTCTATCTCGCCGCAGACTAAGGAACTTATCGGCAAACTTGACCCGCAGCGGCCGGTGATTATTCAGGCCTTTGTGTCACCCAAGGTGCCGCCGGCACTGGTGCAAACCCGCGAGACGCTGCTGGGACTGCTGCGCGAACTGGAGGCGATTGGCCGGGGGCGCATCGCCGTGCAAGTTACGCCAACGGAGCCAAATACAGAGCAGTCACGCGATGCGGAACGATCATTTGCGATTCGCGGGCGGCAGCAACTGGCCGAGGAGCGTGCTGGAGGCAGCGTGCAGGAGGTGTTCTTGGGCATCGCCGTGAGCGCTGCGGGCGGGGGCGACCCGGTGGTGATCCCGTTCCTTTCTCAGGGCCTGCCGGTTGAGTACGAACTGGTGCGTGCCATTCGCGGGGCGAGCACGGAGACCAAGAAAACCATCGGTATTCTTGACACCGAAGCGAGCCTGTTTGGCCGGTTTGATTTTCAGACCATGCGTGCTGGGCAGGACTGGCCGATTGTAAATGAGCTTCGCAAGCAGTACCGCGTGCAGCGTGTGGCTAGCGGGGCCGAGGTGCCAAAGGATGTGGATGTGCTGATCGTGGCCCAGCCCAGCACGATGAACCCGATGGAGTTTGAGAAGTTTCTGGAGTACATCAAGGGTGGACGCCCGGCGATTGTACTTGAAGACCCGATGCCGATGGTCAAGCCTGAGATTGCAACCAATGAGCCGCGCAAGCAGGCCAACCCCATGATGGGCGGCGACCCGCGTGCGAACCAGCCCAAGGCGGACCTAAAGCCCCTGTGGGACCTGCTGGGCGCGAGGGTGGTGAATGATGCGGTGGTGTGGGACTCATACAACCCGCATCCGGTGCTGGCGCAGACTCCCAGTGAGTTCATCTGGCTCACGCAGGCGGCGCCGTGGGCAAAACTCTCACCACCGTTTCACGAGACCGACCCGATTACCAGCGGGCTGCAGGAAGTTGTGCTGCTGTTTGCAGGGCGGATTGAGAAAGTTGATGTGAAAGCACCGGCATTGACCGCGGCGGATGCGGCCAAGACGGGCAACGCGGCACCGGCGGCAGCCGGACCGGATATGGTGGTACTGATGCGGAGCAGCCCGAGCGCGGGGCAGATGCCGTACAGCCAGATCTTGACACGCTCGTTCTTTGGGATGCAGTTTAATGAGAATCGCCGGCCGGTGCTCACGAAAACGACGCAGTCGCTGGCGGCGCATATTCGGGGCAAGTCTGGCGATTCGACGGTGAACGTGGTATTGCTGGGCGACTTGGACATGATCAGCCCGACGTTCTTTGATATCCGCGAGCAGGGATCGGGCGCGCTGAACCTTGAGTTTGACAACGTGACATTTATCTTAAACGCGGTGGATGTGCTGGCGGCTGACAATTCACTGCTTGACCTGCGCAAGAAGCGGCGGCAGTACAGGACGCTGGAGACACTGGAGAAGCAGCGCCAGGCCGAGTTGGCGGCAGCCAAGGAAGCGCAGGAACTGGCCGAAGCCGATGCCCAGACCAAGCTTGCCGAGGCGCAGTCGCGGGTGGAAGCGGAGGTGAAGAAGGTGCAAGACCGAACCGACCTCGATGAAAACGGCAAGCGTGTGATGGCCGAGACGGTTCGGCGAACAGAGCAGCGCCGACTGGATGTGCAGTCGAGGTCAATCGAGGATTCCAAGCGTGACAAGCTGGAGGACATCCGGCTGGTGACACGGAACCAGACCGAGCAGATTCAGACCGCTGTGCGAATCGCGGCGGTGGCGGCGCCACCGATACCCGCGCTTGCGATTGGTGTGTTTGTGCTGGTACGCCGCCGCCGGATGGAGCGGGAGAGTGGCAAGAAGGAACGGTTTTAGAGAAGGGCTAGAAGGGCGGACGGCGTGAGAACCGAGCGCGATGGGTAATCGGTTGAGCGCGGCGGGCGGGATCGTTCGGGCGATACAAAAGAGATGATGCCCGCTGGTATTGTGCAGACCCGAGACAGACTTGTTTGACTTTGCAGTACATTATTATGGTTTTGGAACTTTGAGATTTTCGCTATGACTCCTTGGACAAAAACAACGATCTGCATTCTTGCCGCCGGGGCCGCTGTGAGCCTGGTTGCGCTGACCCGCCCCACCAGCCGCCAAGTTGCGCTGATTTCTGATCAGGGGACACCGCTGACACCGGAGCTGAAGAGCCCGCTGGACCTGCGGTCGCTGGAGGTGATTAGTTATGATGAGCAGGCTGTGAAGGTACGGGCGTTTAAGGTTGAGTCTGACGGGAAGAATTGGAAGATACCTTCTGCGTTTAACTACGCTGCCGATGCGCAGGAGGGTGTGGCCAAAGCGGCCAGCGCGTTTACCGGAATCGTGCGTGAGCGATTTGTTTCAGACAATAAGAACGATTTTGGCAAGTACGGCGTGATCGACCCGACCGATGAGGCGAGCCTTGCGACCAACAATCGTGGCACCAAAGTCACCTTCCGCGATGCGGCGGGCAAATCAGTTGTGGATGTGATCATCGGCAAGCCTGTGGATGCAAGCGAGCCGGGCGCACAGGTGGGGCCGCGGAAGCGGTACATCCGCGAGGCGGGCTCAAGCCGCACGTATGTGACGACGATTGATGGGGCCTTCTCCACGAAATTTGTTGACTGGGTCGAGACCGACTTGCTGAAGCTGACGGCTGACAAGATCAAGGTTCTGGAAGTGGACCGGTACAGCATTGATGAGCAGACCGGAAAGATCAAGAACCCGACGACGCTGAAGCTCAGTCGCAATCGGGCCCCGGCAGCGCCGATGGAAGGTCAGCCGCCGGCACCCGCCGCGTGGACGGGCTGGGACATTGCCGCCGAACCGCTGCCGGGCGGGCCGAGCGAGAGTGAGAGGATTGACAATGACCGGATCACGGCTGGGTTGACTGCGCTTACCCAACTGAAGATTGTGGGTGTGCAGCCAAAGCCGGCGAACTTGGTCAAGGCGTTGTCAAAGGCTGAAAACTCGGTGGCTTTAGATGTGGGCGATCAGATGTCACTGCGAAAGCACGGCTTCTTTATTGCGCAGCAACTGGGGCTGGTTGCCAATGAGGGCACGCTGACGGTGACGCAGGATGATGGCGTGGTGTACCAACTGATGCTGGGTGAACTGGCCAGCGAAGCGGATGCCGCGGCGGCGGGCGGGCAGGTGGGCGGCGATGCCGCGGCCAAGCCAGCGGATACGGCAGAGCCTGCGAAGGAAGAGAAAAAGACCGACGCTCGGTTTGTGATGGTGATTACCAACTTTGATGAAGGAACGATTCCGGCGCCTTCTAAGACTGTGCAGCTGGCTGAACTTGAGGCGAAAGAACAAGCGGAGCTGCCGAACCTGACCGACGAGACCAAGGCCGCGCTGGAGCCGCTGCGGAGGGCGTATCAGGACAAGGTTGATGCCCGAGCGAAAGCTGTTGCGGCGGGCAAGAAGCGTGCCGACGAACTGGCCTCACGGTTCGCGGCGTGGTATTACCTCGTGGACCTTAAGAGCCTGGGGCAAATTCGACCGAGCCGCGATGAGGTGGTGGTGAAGAAGGATGCAGCGCCGCCTGCACAAGGAACGCCGCCGGGTATTCCGCAGTTGCCGATACCGATGCAGCTGCCGCCGACGCAGTAGGGTTGGTTGGTTGGTTGATCTTGGATGAATAGAGAGATGCACGGAGAGATGAACGCAGAAATCGCGGAGGTTTTTAGCAAGGGGCGCAGAGAAAGACGAAGAAGATGCTGAAAAAATTGGGTGGGGCAGTCAAAGGGAGGTTGGTGCGAGCTGTGCGCGACCTCGGAGGGGGAGTGGGCTTGGACCGAATGAATTTGTTCGTTGGTTTGGTTTTTTCTGGGGTGCTTGCTTTTTCCCTTTGCGAACTTTGCGTTTAGGTCTCGTGAATCTGCCACATGAATGTGGCTGGCTTGGACTGATGACAAATGCTGGAACCCGGCGAATTGGTGGCCGAATGTGCTGGCAAAGATGGGCGGGGTGACCAACCATTGACAATGGCATTCATGATCGAAATTATTCGCCTTGGCTTGTCGAACCTGCGGCGGCATTTGTTGCGGTCGGTGCTCACGGCGCTTGGCATTATTCTTGGTGTGGCGGCGGTGATTACCAATGCGGCGATTGGCGAGGGGTCAAAGCGGGCCGCGCTGGAGCAGATTGAGCGATTGGGCGCGACCAACATCATTATCCGTTCCAGTAAGCCGCCGGAATCTGCCGGGCAGGGTGGCGGGCAGCGCCGGTCATTTGTGAGCCGGTATGGGTTGACCCGGCTGGACCTGCAGGTGATTCGCGAGGAGTTTCCCACGGCCGAGGCGCTCGTGCCGCTGAAGAGCATTGGGTCGCAGATTCTCAAGGACAATCTCCGGCGGACGAGTCAGGCGTTTGGTACAACTCCGGAACTGCAGGAGGCCGCGAAGCTGCAGGTTGCGCGGGGCCGGTATCTCACGCAGAGTGACATGGACGATCGCGCGACCGTTGCGGTGCTTGGGGCCGAGATTGCCAAGGCCATGTTCCCGTTTGAAGATCCGCTGGGTCAGACGGTGCGCATCGATACTAAGCCATTTGTGATTGTTGGGCTGCTGCAGCCGGTGGGGCTGTCGGGCGGTGCGGGCTCCGCACTGGTGGGGCGTGATTTGAACTTTGACATGCACATCCCGCTGACGAGCTCTGAAGAGCTCTTTGGCGACACGGTCACGCGGTCAAGCTCTGGGTCTATGCAAAGTGAGTCGGTGCAGGTCAGTGAGATTTATTTGGTGGCGCCCAATCGTGAATCGGTTCTTCAGTTTGCATCGCTGGCGGAGCGCGTGGTGAAAGTTCGACATCCGGAAATGAACGATGTGACGATGGTGGTGCCGTACGAGCTTTTAAAGAGTGCGGAGCGAACGGCCCTGACCTGGAAACTGGTGCTGACGGCGATCGCGGGAATTTCCCTGCTTGTTGGTGGCATCGGGATTATGAACATCATGCTGGCATCAGTGACGGAGCGAACGCGGGAGATTGGGATTCGGCGGGCTCTGGGTGCCACCCGCAAGCACATTGTGTGGCAGTTCCTGGTTGAGACCGGCGTGCTGTCATCCGCCGGGGGGCTGGTGGGTGTGGCCCTGGGCATTTCGCTTTCGCTGGGAATTGGGGCGCTGGTGCCGCTGATGCACAAACTGCCGCTGGTGGGCGGGTTCTTTCAGCGCAATGCGGAGTTGCCGACCCGGCTGACCGAGTCGTCGATCATTATCGCGTTCACCGTCGCCGCGGCGACGGGGATTATCTTTGGGCTGTATCCGGCGATTATGGCGGCCAAGAAGGATCCGATTTCGGCGCTTCGGCATGATTGACGGTGGCTCCATGGTCGGATTTAGGCAAATGGGGAAGGGATGCTCGGAAGGGCTCGGCCGAGAGCTGGCTTGGCGGAGTGGCACATTCTGGGCAACTCGCGTGCGGCGACCGGCCGATAGTGAGGTTATCAATAAAGGCAGCGAGAAGTCGTGCTGAGAAAGTTGCTGGCTGCTAACCTGCAAGGTCCGTAGAACCGAACAGACCAGAGACCGGTATAGAGACCGGACCCACTATGCCTCAAGAACGCGGGAAAACCGATTTAACTGAGACTTCGCGGCTTGAACAAGGCGCTGCGGGGGCGAATGCGGGAGATGCGCCGCCGCCGCCGAGCGCGATGGGTGGTAGCTTTGCCGGTGGCAGCCGCGACCCGGCGGCATCAAAGGGTGAGACGAGCGGTCGCAGCAAGATTCCGAACAACATAGACACGTTTATCGGACGTTTGGTCGTGGATCAGGGGCTGGCTACGCCTGAAGAGGTGCAGGTGTGTCTTGAGCAGGCCCGGAACAACGGGGCCGAGGATGCTGTGGTACCGGTGCAAAGGGAAGTTGTGGGCCAAGCCCAGAGCCAGCTTTCACTGGCTGAGCTTTTGGTGAACAACGAGTACATCACCCGTCGGCAGGCCGAGCGGCTGAAGGTGATGGCCGAGGCGGAGCGATCTGGCCAGCAGATTCCGGGGTACAAGCTGCTGGGCAATTTGGGCCAGGGCGCGATGGCCAAGGTGTATCGCGGCAAGCAGCTATCGCTTGACCGGATGGTGGCCATTAAGGTGCTGCCCCGCAAGCTGAGCCAGAGCACGCAGTTTATTGAGAGGTTCTATCAGGAGGGCCGTGCGGCGGCGCAGCTGAACCACCCGAACATTGTGCAGGCGTATGACGTGGGTAAGGCGGGGGACTATCACTACTTCGTGATGGAGTACGTTGATGGGCGGACGGTGTACGACGACATCATCAAGCACAAGCGGTACAACGAGGGTGATGCGCTGGACCTGGTGATGCAGATGGCCGGTGCGCTGCAGCATGCCCATGAGAAGGGGCTGATTCACCGCGACGTGAAGCCCAAGAACATCATGATTACCAAGGAGGGCGTTGCGAAGCTGGCGGACATGGGTCTGGCCCGCGCGATGTCTGACAAGGAAGCCGCCGAGGCCGAGCAGGGCAAGGCGTTTGGCACACCCTATTACATCTCACCAGAGCAGATTCGTGGCGAGGTGAACATCACGCCCGCGGCGGATATTTATTCACTGGGCGCGACGCTGTACCACATGGTCACGGGTAATGTGCCGTTTGATGGCAAGTCACCGACCGATGTGATGCACAAGCACCTGCGTGAGCAGCTTGTGCCGCCGGATCAGGTAAATAGAAAACTCTCGACGGGTATTGCCGAGGTCATCGAGATGATGATGGCCAAGGACCCCAAGAAACGGTACCAGACCTGCCGCGATTTGCTGGTGGACTTGAAGGCGGTTCGTGAAAAGAACCCCCCACCGCTGGCGCACCGCGATATTGGCGGAGATTTGGCGGCACTTGCGAAGGCAGAAGCCGCGGCGGTGTCGGTGGTGGCGGAGGATCAGTCAGGCATACCGGCGCGAACGGTTTCTATGCTGCTGTTCATACCGATGTGTGTGCTGCTGGTGCTGAGTTTGGTGCTGAATGTGGTTTGGTTTGCGAACAGGTGATTGGGGTGGGCAGGGGCTATCAAGTAATGCTCGGGGGGGTGGGCGCTACCCCATTGATCTGGCGTGGCATGAGCGCTTCTTTGCTCGGAAATGTTGGCCGGTTGAAGAGTATTTCGCTTGCGATGGTGGCTGCGCTCGACAATGCGGGAGGATCGAGAAGAGATCCGTGTGCGTTCATGGACTATGCCATTTTCGGGGTGTAGCCTGAGAGCCGGGTGAACCTTTGACCGACTAGATATGGCCGCGTTGCCTTTGGCACGTCGGTGTGAGAAACTCCTGTGTCCCACAACTTTACGAAGCTTTTGCCTGATGAGGCTGCCGCACTTATTGAGAATGGGCAGCAGGTTGCACTTTCTGGATTTACCGCAGCGGGGACGCCGACGGCGGTGCCGCGGGCGCTGGCGGCGAGGGCGATGGCGGAGCATGCCAGCGGGAGACCGTTTCGCGTGCGGCTGCTGACGGGAGCATCGACCGGGGTGGCTGATGATGTGCTGGCGGCGGCAAAGGCTATTTCGTGGCGGGCGCCGTTTCAGGGGTCGCGCGAGCTGCGGCGGCAGATTAACGCGGGAGAGGTGGGGTTTGCGGACCTGCACCTTTCGCACGTGCCGCAGTTTGTTGAGTTTGGGATGGCCGGGACGATTGACTGGGCGATTGTGCAGGCGACGGCGGTGACGGGTGATGGGCGGGTGTATCTGACGGCGGGGGTGGGCATCACACCGACAATCTTGAAGCACGCCCGGCGGATCATCATTGAGCTGGACTCGGCATCAACACCGCGACTGAGTGAGATGCACGATATAGCGATGCTGCCGCCGCCGCCGGATCGGGGGCCGATTGCGATCATGCACGCGATGCACCGGATTGGGGTGCCGTATGCAACGGTGGACCCGAGCAAGGTTGCTTGTGTAGTGCACACCGATGAGCCGACGTATGCCGAGCCGTTTGCGGCACCATCGCAGACGCACTCGCGAATTGGCGAGCACATTCTTGCGTTTTTGACGGAGGAGATACGATCGGGCCGCTTGCCGCCGGAGATGCTACCGGTGCAGGCGGGCGTGGGAAATGTGTCAAACGCGGTGGTGGCGACGATTGGTGCATCGACGGAGTTGCCGGATTTTACGATGTTTACTGAGGTGATGCAGGACTCGCAGGTGGACCTGCTGGAATCCGGGCGGATACGCGGGGTGAGCACGTGTGCGCTGATGCTGTCGGAGCGGGCCCAGCGGCGGCTGCTGGGCGCGATCGACTTCTTTGCGCCGCGGATTGTGCTGCGACCGCAGGAGTTTTCTAACAACCCGGGGGTGATTCGCCGGTTGGGTGTGGTGGCGATGAATACTGCACTTGAGTTTGATATTTATGGGTGCGTCAACAGCACGCACGTGAACGGGACGACGATGATGAACGGCATCGGCGGGTCGGGCGACTTTGCCCGCAATGCGTACCTGCCGATTTTCATGGCGCCGAGCACGGCTAAGGATGGGGCGATATCAGCGGTGGTGCCGATGGTGCCGCATGTGGACCATACCGAGCACAGCACGCAGATTTTTGTAACAGAGCAGGGGCTTGCGGATGTGCGGGGGTTAGAGCCGTTGGAACGGGCGGCGAGGATTATTGATCGGTGCGCTCATCCGATGTATCGGGATGCGCTGCACAAGTATGTGCGGGATGCCAAGGGCGGCCACCAGCGGCACGACCTGAGCAAGGCATTTTTGTTTCACAGGAACTTTATGGAGACGGGGCACATGCTGGGGCAAGAGGCGAAGCGATAGCCCGGGGCACAACATACTGGTGAGATGCCCGCTTGGGAAAAAGCATTCAGGCGATGATGGCGGACTGAGGCTTGCGTTTGACGCTGCCGGCCATGACCATGACCACACCGATGAACAGACCCATTGCTGAGAACCCGGTGACGGGCAGCGTCCAGCCCATGCCAGGGGTGCCCCGCGTGCCCTCGACCGCATCGGACCCGTAGCGGTAGCGGCTGATTTGCAGGCGGGGGACTGCAAAGAGGGCGGCTTGCCACTGCCAGGTGCGTTCTTCGATCGGGAGAATGTCAGTGGTGACGATCTCGCCTTTTTCATTGATTGAGGCGGGAACTCTGCCCCGGCGGTCGCGGTATTGCATGCGTTTGCGGTCGATCGTGCCGTCGGATTTGAGTTCTATTACTTCGAAGATCCAGTCCTTGACGCGGACGGAGCCCCAGGTGCGATCATCGTAACCGGCGGTTGACCGATTGACGATGGCGAGCCGGACACCTTCGCCGGAGGTCCAATCGACGGAGATTTCGCCGTCTTTGATCGGGGCAAAGTAGAGCGGGCTGAGCCATTCGGTGTATGCTGAAAGATCGGGCAGGGCGGCGGGTGGCTCTTTGACGTCGAGCGTGAAAGTGTTGTCGCCGTAGACGATCTTCATCGCGGCGGTGTCTTGCGGCGTGCGCGTGTCGGTGATGGTGAGTTTGCGACCGGCGAAGGTGGTTGAGCGGGCATCTATACGCTCGAAGTGCCAGCGGGCGGAGGCGGACTCGGCGGCGTTGAACGACTGGATGCGACCGGCCATGTTCCAAGCGCCGAAGGCGCCGAGACAGCCGCTGGAAAGCGCGAGGGCGAGACCGAGTTTGCTGGTGGAGTTCATGTAAACCGTGGCGTGAAGCGGAAACAAAGAGGGCCGCTTCGCAGGAAGCGGCCCTTTGGAAAGCGTGTGGAAGCGAGCGGGATCTGGAATTAGTGGCCTGGCGCTGCTTTGGGAGCGGCTTGGTCGGCGGCGGGGGCTGGCTCGCCGTGGGAGGCACCGTGGGAACCATGACCCCCAGCTTTGGCTCCAAACTCGGGGTCGGACAGACCGGTCTGGCGGCGGCTGCGGGCGGCGGTGCTGGGCCCGGTGGCACTTTCGTGGCCGTGGGCATGGTCTGCCAGGATTGCGGCATAGCGCGGATCATCCCGGGAGCGATTGAACTCCTGCAGAGCGGGAGGCATTTTGTCAATGGTTTCGCCCTTGGCGGTGCGGCGACCGATTTCTTGAGATGCGAACAGCACAAGGTGCTTTGGGAGGGGCAATTTTTCCTTGATGAGGAGCCGGTCCAGGTCTTCGAGAGCCCAGACTCGGGCCTGCATTGCGATTGAGGTGCCGGCTGGGACTGCCCCGCTGGAGGCTTCAATATTGCCGAAGCCGCCCTCAACGATTTGCTGGCCCTTGTAGGAGTAAATGGCCTGGCGGTTGCCGAGGTCAATCATGATGAAGCCGAGGAAGAAGCACAGGGCGAAGACGGTGAAGACCATGATCAGCGTGTTGACGGGGTTATCCCAGCGCAGCTGCATGAAGATGGCCATGACCAAGACCGTTTTGATTCCGGCGATGGAAAGGGCGACGAAGACGTTGACCCATTGGGGGATGACGACATCGAAGCGATGGGCGATGAACTGCTCGAGCTGTGCAGCACCCACGGTGACGAGGGTGAAGAACATGAGGATGCCGAGCACCGTCAGCAGGAGCCGACGGGGGACGATCATGTGGTGGCCGTGCTCCTGATGATCAGCATGAGGAGCGTGATCGGCATGGCCGGGCGGATGGTCAGCGGATGGTGTTGCGGCGTGTGACATGATGCACCTTATGGGAAAGGCGGTTGAAGCGAGGGGAGCAGGGCCTGCGCGGGCGGGGGAACAATGGCGAGACGGAAACCAGAGGCAAACGAAACGGTGCGGGCAGGCGGACTAGGAACGGGACGGGAGTTGGGACTGAGAGGTACTGGAAACGGTTTGGTTATTGGTGTAACTTGCGGTCATGCACTCTGCGGGTAAAGGTCACCAGAACGCGGTTTAGTGAATCAGGTACAGCATGGGGAACAAGAAAATCCATACGATGTCAACGATGTGCCAGTACAGGCCAACACCTTCAACAGCGGTGTAGTGCTTGGGGCCGAAGTGGCCCTTGCGGGCGCGAATGAACAGCCAAGTAAAGAGGCCGAGACCGATGACGACGTGGCTTGCGTGGATGCCTGTAGCGCCCCAGTACATGGCCCACCAGAGCGGCTCATAAGCGCTCTCCCAATTGGGGTAGCTGAAGAACTTGCCCGGGAGCTTGCCCTCAGCGTATTTGGGAGCGTATTCGAAGATGAACTTGATCAGCAGGAAGGCGACGCCGAGAACACCCGTGATGATGATGTTGCGGCGGAGACCTTTCTGATCGTTGGACTGAGCGCACCGGACGGCATCGGCCACGGTGAAGCTGGAGAGCAGCAGCACGATGGTGTTGATAAGGCCCCAGCGCCAGTCCAGCAGGGAGGAGCCGTGAATGAAGGCTTCGGGGTGAAGCATTCGCATCACGCCGTAGAACACGAACAGACCGGAGAACAGCAGCACTTCGGTGGCTAGGAACAGCCATACGCCCATCTTGACTGCATCAAATTCCTCTGCGGCATTGCGAAAGTGCTCTGCGTGGCGGTAGGTTTCTGATGGCGGCAGATTCAAGATCGAGCCGGAACCGTGTTTGTCTGCGGGGAGGCTGGCCATGGAGAGTGGTCCGAATTGCCAAATGGTCAGAGTGCCAAATGGCCAAATAGGAGGTGAGGCAGAAAACAGGAAAGGAGGGAGACAAGAAACAGGATGAACGAGAAAAGGCGAGACGAAGAGGCGGGAGGACAACAGAAGCAGCGCCGCTGGCGGTGGCCAGCGGCGCTGCGAGGGGTTTGCAATCAGTGAGCCCGGACACCGGCGGGCAGGGGCGCGGGGAGGGGGAACTCACCGGGCTTGGTCTGCGGAGGGACAACATCATCAAAGTCGTAGGGGCCGTGGGTCACGACGGGGTCGTGGTCAAAGTTGTGGGTTGTTGGTGGGCTGTCGGCATCGGTCCATTCCAAGGAGAGTCCGCCCCATGGGTTGGGTGGGGCCTTCGGACCGGCAACCAAGGAGTACACAAAGTTGCCAAGGTGTACCAGGAAGCCGACTAAGAGCATCCAAGAGCCATAGGTGGACAGGGCGTGGTAGATCTGGAACTCATCGGGGTAGCTTGCGTAGCGGCGGGGCATACCGTGAACACCCATGATGAACTGGGGGAAGAAGGTCAGGTTGAAGCCGAGGAACACGAACCAGAAGCCAACTTGGCCCCAGAACTCGTTGTACATCTTGCCGAACATCTTGGGCCACCACATGTGCAGGCCGCCGATGAAGGCGATGATTGTGCCGCCCATCATCACGTAGTGGAAGTGCGAGACGACGAAGTACGTATCGTGGAGGTGCAGGTCAACGGACAGCGCGCCAAGGAACAGGCCGGTGAGGCCACCGATGGAGAACAGGAACAGGAAACCGAGGGCGTACCACATCGGTGTCTTAAGGTCGATCGAGCCCTTGTAGAGGGTGACGATCCAGTTGATGACCTTCACGGCCGAGGGGAGGGCGACTAGGAACGTGAGTGCAGAGAAAATAGCCGAGGCGACCTCACCCTGAGAGGTGAACATGTGGTGGCCCCAGACCACAAAGGCGATAGCGGCAATGGCCAACGAGCTGAAGGCGACGGCGCGGTAGCCGAAGACCTTTTTGCGGGTGAAGACGGCGATGAGCTCGGACATAATTGCCATGCCGGGCAAGATCATCACGTACACAACAGGGTGGCTGTAGAACCAGAAGAAGTGTTGGAAGAGAACAGGATCGCCGCCCATGCGAGGATCAAAGATACCGATGTGGAAGAGCCTCTCGAAGATGAGCAGCAGCAGCGTGATGCCGATGACCGGAGTGGCCAACACCTGAATGATGGCGGTGCCGTACATGCCCCAGATAAACAGCGGCATATCAAACCAGCCCATGCCTGGGGCGCGGAGTTTGTGGACGGTGACGACGAAGTTCATGCCGGTGAGGATGGAGCTGAAGCCCAGCACGAATGCGGCCATGATCATGAAGACCACTTTCCAGTGGCCATCATCTGTCATAGTTGAGTACGGGGTGTAGAACGTCCAGCCGGTGTCGACTCCGCCGACCAGGGCGGAGGCGATGGCGAAGAACGAACCCGTGAGGTAGATGTACCAGGATGCAAGATTGAGGCGGGGGAAGGCCACGTCCTTAGCGCCGAGCATGAGCGGAATCAGGAAGTTACCCAGGGAGGCCGGGACGCTGGGGACGATCACCAGGAACACCATGATCAGGCCGTGCAGCGTGAAGATCTTGTTGTAAAGATCATTACTGGCGGCGACGTTGGCCGCACCGGCGGCACGGAACAACTGGCCGACGATCTCGGTCTTGACCGTGCCATCTGCCAGCGTGGAAACGATGGTTCGGGTGGGCTGGAGCAGCTCAAGGCGGACAGCCAGGGCGGCGATGCCACCTAGGAAGAACATGAAGAGAATCGTGACAAGGTACATCACGCCGATCTTCTTGTGGTCCACGGTTGTGGCCCAGTCGATGATGGTGGCCCACATGGTGCTCTTTGGCGCGAGGTAGGACTCGTGCGCGTGAGCATCTTGACCGTGCGAGCCGACATTTGTTCCTGTGATACTGGCCATAACTGATTCTCCGTGGCAGTCTGGGTTGACTGGCACATTCGTCTTAAATGTTCCGGCTGGGGGGTACTCACCACTGGCCGGGACTGTGACGCTGAAGGACTAATACTTGATTTTGCGAAGCGAATTTGGGGTGAGGCGAAGAGCAGGACAGAAAGCGGAAACGGGACGGGTTACTTTGGTGCGGGTGAAGGTGCTGCGGGAGTCGCTGCGGCGGCCGCGGGCGTGCCAGCTGTGGGAGCACCAGCAGCGGGAGTGCTCGCAGGGGCTTTATCAGGCACGATGGAATCAACCTTGCCAGCGATGTGCCGCATGTAGGCTACAACGCCCATGATCTGCTTCTCAGAGAGCTGATCAGCATAGCTGGGCATTTGGTTGGCGAAGCCTGCGTGAAGCTTGACGGCGGGATAGATGATTGACTCACGAATGTACTGAGCCCAGGCGGCTTCAATATCCGGAGTGCCGTTGTAGGTTGAAGTGGTGAGCTTCTTGCCGTCAGCGAATTCAATCTCAGTGCCGTAGTAACCCTTCCATGATGGGCCAGAACCTTTGGAGCCATCAACACTGTGGCACTGCGAGCAGCCCTTGTTGCTGTGAACGTACTGGCCAAGCTGCCAGAGGGGGAGGCGAGCCTCACCCTTCTTGCTTACGCCATCGGGCCCAAACGTATCATCGACATCTGCCCATTCCTGCAGAGTCTTCTGGTATTCATCCTTGGGCAACACACGAAGGATACCGGACATCTCAGAGTGGTTGGAGCCACAGTACTCGGCACAGAAGATGTAGTGATCACGGCCCATACCGGTTGCGGCTGCCTTCTGCTTGATCGGATCATCGTACAAAACACCCGCCTGATCGGGCCCTTCGGCGGAAAGCGGAGTGAAAGTCAGTGAGGTCAGACGGTTGGGGAACACATCCATCTTGATCCGCATGTCCGGAATGTAGAACGAGTGGATCACATCAACGCTGGACATGGTAAAGATCACGGGCTGGCCTTCAGGGACTATGAACACCGGCATCTTCGAGTTACCGTGTTGGACAACCCCCTTGTCAAGTACCACGTTATCGAAGTAGATTGATTCACCGGACTGTGCACCGTTGGCGTATGTGACGCCCCATGCCCATTTCTTTGCCGACACGTTCAAACGCTCAGCCGTGCCGACGGCGACTTGACCGCTCATGTAACCCTGAAAGCCCCAGAAGAAGATGAACGTCACGAGAATCAGCGGCACGACGATCCATGTCACTTCCAGCGCGGTGTTGTGGTTGGGGGTGCGCTGCTGCACATGCCCGGGGCGACGGCGGTAGCGAATGACAAAGTACGCCATTGCGCCCATGAGCAGGACGAATGAGATAATGCACACCCACAGGATGTACATGAAAAGCCAGTCCACATCAGCGGAGAGATTGCTGTTGCCAGGCTTAAACCAGATATTACGGAGCAGGTCATTCATGGCTGAAACCAATTTGAAGAAGCGAAGCTGCAGCGGCAGCGATGCATCTTGCGGGAACAGAGCCTTTGCGGCCTAAGCGAACACATCAGGCGAAACGAGAGGCAAGTGACTTGAACAAACACGGACGCGAACGAAGAGACAAGGAGGCAGAAGCAAGAACCAACATCAGACTAAGTCAATTGATGCAGTGATTTGCTGGCAGCGATTGGACTCGTCACAGACTGAACAGGGCGGCGGCGGCGCCTCTCGATGAAAAACATTCGAAACAACAAGCCCGAAACCGCGATCGTGATCAAAGCAGCGCTGAGCTTCATCAGCCGCATGGCATGCAGGCCGTAGCCATTCGAGCCGGGGTGATACTGGAAGCACCACATGATGGCACGATCAACGACCGTACCAATCTTTCCATCTGATGCTTCTAGCAACGCCATTCTCAGCGTTTCCGGCGAGTAGTTTACGCCATAGATGTACCGGGAGATCTTCGCTTCCGGTGTGAGTGCAAAAATTACTGTCCCGTGAGAATACTCGCCGGACTCTGGTAGGTATTTATACGGAAAGCCGAGCGAATCGGCGAGTCGCTGCGAGGAGGCAGCTGAGCCGGTGAGCACGGCAAACTTATCCCGAATGTTCTTTGGCAGCTCGCGTGTATATCCAGAAATGAGGCCTTCGCGCTGCTTCATCGCTTCGGATGGGCCTTCGGTGGGATCAAACGAGACTAACACCAGGTTGTATTTGTCACCCAGTGTCAGGGCGATTTCGTTCAGCTTCTGCTGCATGTTGCTGATCAGCAGCGGGCACAGCAGCGGGCAGCGGAAATACATCATCGCCAAAACCACCGGCTTGTTGCCGTCGTTGAAGTACTTGGCGAGCGTGACTGTGTTTCCCTCGGGGTCTAAAAACTGTATATCCAGCGGAATTGTTTCACCGAGCTTTTCGATGACTTGCAGACCCTTGGTTTGATCGGGCTGGACGTTGAGCTGGGCCAAAACCGGCCTCGGCAGGAGCACACTGATCATGGCCACAAGGGCAATGACAAGCCACCCCGCCGCACGGAGCGGGAGGAGACGAGGCATCAGGCTGGCTGGAGACCGCGACATGGGGAGATAAAATTCAGAAAGCAGTTTGCGACTCAAAGGACACTTCGAGATGGGTGACAAACTGGAGGCAGGCGAGGCGGTTCGGAGAAAATGACTATCGGACGTAGTGCGTGGATGACAGCCGGTTAGCCCGCGTGAGGCGGCATTGGCTTACGGGCGTTTGCTGTACTGCTGGGCGACGCGGTCGATGGCAATTGCAATGGGAACACGGATTTTGCCTGCCGCCGCATCGGCAACGGAGAAGGTTGTAAAGGTTCGGTCCAGCACATCTTTGCGGGCATCGATGGCGGGGGTGTGAGATTGGATCATCATCTCCTCGCGGCTGAACTTGAGGCTGGTCTCGTACCAGCCAAAGTAGATATAGGTGGCAACCACCGCGACGACGATGATTGCAAAGCCACCGACACCGAACAAGAAAACCTGCATGTGGGCGATGTTGTTGCCGGTGCCCTCCTGAGGAGTGACAGCGGGGTGTGCGTGGCTGTGAGAGTCGTGAGACATGATGCGTGTTCCAGTGCCGGAGCGGCCGGGAGGCCGGGACCGAGGATGTGACGTGCGAACGGGGTCAAGGAGGCTGCGAACGGAGAGGCCGATGAACGATCGCTAACAGAGGCAATTGTTTTAGACGTAGTTCTTGTGAGCGATGGCTTCGGGAAGGCGAGGGTCTTTGAGTGGCAGCAGCGGACCGCCACCGATCTTGCGGATCAGCAATCCGACGAAGAGCAGGATTGGACCCAAGATGCCGGTGGCATCAACCCAATTCAGACCGACCTTGCCGACGGCCTGACCATCAAGGTACGTGAGGTAGACGATTGGACGGATGCAGAAGAACATGTCAACGCAGTGCATGACGATGAGCAGTGCTGCAACACTTGCAAGAATGGGCATGGCCCGCTTGCTTTGGCGCCACAGCAGAATCAAGAAAGGCAGGATGAAGTGCAGCAAGATGAGTGCGAGACCGAAGTACTGCCAGCCGTTCTTGCCGCGGGCTATGAACCAGGCGGTTTCCTCGGGGATGTTGGCGTACCAAATCAGGAAGTACTGTGAGAACGTAACGTACGCCCAGAAGACGGTAAAGCCCATCATGAGCTTGCCAAGATCGTGCAGATGCTCAGCGGTGACCAAGCCCTTGAGGCGGCCGTTGGCGCGGATGACTGCCAGCGTCAGGGCCAGCATGGCGATGCCGGTGAGCATGTTGCCAGCGAACCAGTACACGCCGAACATGGTGCTGAAGAAGTGATAATCAAGGGCTTTGACCAGATCAAAGCTTGCGAAGGCAACAGTGAGGGCAAAGGCCAAAATGCCCCAGGCCGAGGTGAGACCGGCCTGCACCGTCAGTTGCTTGTCTCCGGTGGAGTCCTGCTCACGGCTGAGGCGGCAGAGGCGAGTGGCCAGGTAAATCCAGACGACAAAGTAAATTGCAAGGCGGATGTAGAGGAACGTGGGATTGAGGAATGCTGTTTTGTCCTGAAGGATTGAGTCACCTTTGATCGCGGGATCGCTGCTCATCCACTTAAACAAAATCTCAGGCTTCATGAGCGTGGCAACGATGGTGGGCACCAGCAGCACGATGGCGACCGGGACAAGCGAGGCCATGTTCTCGAGCTGGCGGCGGATGGTGATGGCCCATCCGGCCTTGACGAGATTGAGGACCATGACTAGGCCGAGCGGGCCGAGGGTCATGCCGAGCATGACGACAAATCCCACGTGGTACGCACTCATGGCGTGCTTGGCGGCCTTGCCACCGTCCGCGGCGGACATGCCGGTGAATACGGGCACAAGCGTGGCGATGCACAGCAGAGCGCCGAGTGCAGCCAGGACGACTGATGCCGTCTTGCCCCAGCCAGCGGGCATGTGCGTGTTGGACTCGGAAAGATCTGCGTGATGGCCGTGGTCATGACCGTGTGAATGGTCATGGGCGTGGTCGTGAGCGTTGGCGTTGACTGCGGTCATTTCTTCACCTCGGGCGTGGCGGCGGGAGTGGAGTTTGCGGGCTTTGCGTCTGCGGCCGGAGTGGCAGCCGGAGCGGCGGTTGCCTTAGCAGCCTGTTGCTGCATCTGCGCCTGGATCTGTGCACGCTGCGTCTCAGGAACATCAGCAAGATTGCCCTGCTCGGAAGCTTGCAGAGAGCGGAGGTAGGTCACGACGGACCAGGCATCTTTTTCGTTGATAGCGTGGGCGTAGCCGGGCATCTTGTTTAGGCCATCTGGGCCGTACACACCGTTTCGCACGACGGAGAACAAGTAACCATCTTTGCCGGTCTTCTCTTTGGAATCAGCGTATTTGGGGTCGTAAAAGTTGGGGAGCGGGTACGACCAAGCTTGGCCAGTGGTACCTTTTCCTCTGCCGTCGTAACCGTGGCAGACGGCGCAATAAATATTGAACTTGGTCATGCCGCGCTCGATGAAGGCGCGATCGACAACCAATGACGCTGGGAGGCTAATCAGATAGTCGCCCTTGCGGTCTACCCCGGTGTACATGCCCTCACTGCCCACGCCGGAATCGTCTTTGAGCAGACGTGCCCGCTCCGCGGCGACTTTGTCGCGGATCATGTTTGTTGCTTCGGGGTTTGCAGTGGAAGCGGGTGTTTCGCCATCAAAGTCCGCGGCCAGCAGGGGGCTGTATCCGAAGGGCACCGTGCCTGCGACCGGTTGGCGCATGGAGCGACCATCGGCGAAGAAATCGGTACCGGTTTGCGGCTTGAACTTGGGCGAATCGTCCATGTCCGGGAAGAACTGGCGGGGCGGCTTGTCTGACCGATCGCCGCGGCAACCGGCCATGGTTCCACCCGCGAGTGCGAGCCCGGCGAGGCCGGCGAGGATCAGAATTCTGGGAGTGTACTGCATGGGGAGTCTCAGGCCTGACAAGTCACGGAGTGCTGCAATGAAACCGCGGAGAGGGGCAGAACGCGAAAAATAAAGCGAGGACGCGGGAACGAGGTGTTATTCTTCAACAAGCTCAACGCTTGTTGCACCGGCGGTGAGCAGGAGGTTGCGAACGGTTTTGGGCTCGAACTTGCCGTCACCGGATTCGATGGCAATGAAGAACTTGTCATCGCCGACTTTCAGAAACCGCTCCTTGTTCATGAGCGGGTGGTTCCAACGGGGCAAGCCGTTGAACACAAGCATGCCGATGAGGGCAGAGAACGCTGTGAACAGCACCCCGATTTCGAATGTGACCGGAACGAAGGCCTGCCACGCGCCGTAGGGCTTGCCTTGGACGACAGTTGCGTAGCCCTGGGTTGCGACCCAGTATTGAAACGCAAAGCCGATGCACGCGCCAGACAGGCCAACAGCACCGACGAGCAGTGGCAGCTTGGTGCGCTTCATGCCCATCGCCTCTTCCATGCCGTGCACGGGGAACGGTGAATAGACATCCCACTTGTCAAAGCCCGCATCACGGACTTTTTCAGCGGCGCTGTACAGATCCGCCGGGGTTGCAAACTCTGCCAGAATGCCGTACACCGGCTTGCCGGCTTCGGTCTGATAGATTGTTGGTGCGGTGCTCATGGGAACCTCGAGGAAAGCATCGGTCGGGAGACGGGGATCAAATCAAGCTCAGATGCGGGTTCGGGCGGGTGCGGTACTTGGTTGTGCGCACAAGCGGGTGGTCAGTGCTTGTGCGGGCTGGCCTGCGGCATGACGGCCTTGAGCTCGCTCATCGCGAACATGGGCAGGAACCGCATGAACAGGAGGAAGAGGGTTAGGAACGTGCCGCACGAGCCGACGAAGGTGAGAATGTCAACCGGCGTGGGGTAGAACATGTGCCATTCACCGGGCAGGAACGCACGGTGCAAGGAGCTGACGATGATCACAAATCGCTCAAACCACATACCAACCGTAACGAACGAGGAGACGATAAAAATAATGAGCGGAGTCTGGCGGCAGAAGCGGAACCAGAACAACTGTGGAGAGACTACGTTGCACCCGATCATCGTCCAGTAGGCCCATGCATAGGGGCCGGTGGCACGGTTGACGAACACATCCTGCTCGTACTTGTTGCCGCCGTACCAGGCGATGAAGAATTCCATGGAGTACGCAAAGCCGACCATGAAACCAGTGACCAGGATGATCTTGGCCATGTTCTCAAGGTGACGCAGCGTGATGAAGGCCTTCATGCCGGGGAAGAGCTCGCGGGCCGGGATCATCAGGAACAGCACCATCGCAAAGCCACCGAAGATGGCACCGGCCACGAAGTAGGGCGGGAAGATGGTGGTGTGCCAGCCGGGAAGGATGCTGGTGGCGAAGTCAAACGACACGATGGAGTGCACCGAGAGCACCAGAGGGGTGCTGATGCCGGCCAACAGGATGTAGGCCTTCTCGTAGCGGTGCCAGTGGCGGGCACTGAATCGCCACCCGAGGGAAAGCAGGCCGTAGGCAATGGCCATGACCTTGTCGGCCCTGATGCCGACGAAGGGAATGGTCTGACCAACGGTTGGGCTGCGCATCAGCCGCAGGGCGGCGCGGTCACGCAGGGTCGCAAAGTCCGGGATCATGCCCATGAACCAGAACAGAGCCGAGACAGTCGCGTATGTGCTGACGGCGAACACGTCCCACAGCAGCGGGCTCTTGAAGTTGGGCCAGATGGCGTTGTAGTTGGGGATTGGGAACAGCATCCAAGCCATCCAAACCCGGCCGACGTGCACGCCGGGGAAGGTACCGGCGCAGATGACGGCGAAGATGGTCATGGCCTCGGCGGCGCGGTTGATGCTGGTGCGCCACTTCTGCTTTAAGAGGCAGAGGATGGCCGAGATCAGCGTGCCGGCGTGCCCGATACCGATCCAGAACACGAAGTTGGTAATGTCCCACGCCCAGTCAACCTGATTGTTCAGACCCCACACACCGACGCCGGTGATGATGAGGTACAAGATCATCAGCGGCATGAGACCGGCGACCTGTGCGGCGGTGAAGAATGTTGGCCAGAACCAGCGGCCGGGACCTTTTTCAATGTAGCCGCACACGGTGTCGGTGATGTCGGCGAACTCGGTGTTCTTGCCGAGCACCAGCGGTGCTCGCACCGCCGGGTCATCAACGAGAGAACCGTCACCGGTTGTCGGATTAAACTCCGGCTCGGGCGGAGTGCGCATGGCACCTGCGAGCCGGGAAGCGGTGGATTGATCAGGGTTGATTGCGCTCATGCCCGGGCTCCGGCATTGGAATTAAGAACAGACAAACTCATCACATAGCCCTCGTTGCCCACGCGGTGCGGGTCAATGAAGTGGCGCTGCATCTCAGTTGGGCTCAGCATGCTGTGGGACTTGGTAGCGCCCGCCGGAGCGTGCGACGGATCGGAATGGTCACCATGGCCGTCTTCGGCACCGTGGCCGTGACCCATCGGCGAATCATCTGGCTTGCGGATGGACGGGTTTGGATTGTTGATGCGGACCATGTACGTGGTTCGCGGCTTGACGGCCAGGAAGCCAAGCAGGGCGTACGTGCGCTCGTGCTCACGCATCTGGTGCACCAGTGAGCCGGTGCGGGTGGTGCCATCATCGAGCTTGTACACCGCATCGGTATCGCGGATGTCGCCAAAGACGATGGCGTTGCTGGGGCAGGCCTGCTGGCAGGCGGTCTGCACGTAGCCGTCGGGCACGCCCTGGTCGTTGTTACGGATGCCCTTGATCTTCAGCTCAATCTTGGCCTCGTTTGTGCGCTGAATGCAGTAGGTGCACTTTTCCATCACGCCGCGGCTGCGGACAGTGACGTTGGGGTTCTTCTGCAGCTTGCTGATCTCATCGAGCTTGTCGCGAAGGCGGGGCGGGATGAGGTTCGGATTCATGCGGTGCGGGGTCTTCTCGCTCGAGGCCAAGAACCCGGGGAGTGCGCCTTCTAGCGCTTCCTGGCCGACATAGCCACCGTTGAACTTAGTGACGCCGTAGTCAAAGAAGTTGAAGCGACGGACCTTGTAGGGGCAGTTGTTGGCGCAGTACCGCGTGCCGATGCAGCGGTTGTACACCATGTAGTTGTGGCCCTCGGGGCCGTGCACGGTGGCGTTGACGGGGCACACGGTTTCGCAGGGTGCGTTCTCGCAGTGCACGCAGGCCACTGGCTGGAAGATCATGCCCGTGGGGTCGCTGAAGTCATTGCTGCCATCGGCGGACTTGAAGTACCGGTCGATGCGGATCCAGTGCATCTCGCGGCCCTTGTTCACCTCAATCTTGCCGACGACGGGGATGTTGTTCTCCGCCTGGCAGGCGATCGTGCAAACGTTGCAGCCGGTGCACGCGGACAAGTCAATGGACATGCCCCACTGCGGGTTGGACTGGAACGCCGGGACCTTGGGGAAGGAGGCCGGGTACTCGCTGATGGGACGGTCGGCCCGCTTTGAGTTCTTGCCGTCGATATCGTCGTACGGGTTTAGCATGATCGACAGCGGGGCCGGCATGTGGTTGAACTCACCGCCCTCGATTTTCTCGCCGAACTTCATCATCATGTCACGGCCGTACGCATCGGTGCGGATCGTGGACTTAAAGCCAAAGGCGTCCCAACGGGGCTTATCTGCTTCGCGCACCAATGCGCGGCCTTCCATAGACCAGTGGTTCTGGGTTGTGGCAAGGTGGTAGTACTGCTCGCCCGTGCTGGTGGGCTTGAGCGTTGCACCCGAAGCGGCCCACAGGCCCCCACTGCTGCGCACCGCGAACGTGTCAAAGCCCACGCCCTGACCGACGAGCCCGACAGTGCGGCGACCAAATCCGAGCGGCAGAACAACAGTGTTCTCCGGGATTCCGGGCAGAGCCCAGACAACGATTTGCATCGTCTTACCGGCGATGGTCAGATCGGCCACACGGCCGGTCTGCTTCTTGTCTGTAGGGGCTGTCTGGAACAACCCCAGTTCGGTGGCGGTTTTGGGGCTGACGTACGCCGCGTTGTCCCAGACGATTTTGCTGGCCGCATCGGGCAACTCGTTTAGCCACGCGTTGTTGGCAAAGCGGCCGTCACGCAGGAATGAGCCGACAAATCCGACGTGCAGCGCCGAGCTGGTTGGGGCTGCATCCAGCTTTGTGCCGGACAAGCTGCTGGCAACCTGACCGAAGTTGACCTTGCTGGCATCGGGCACCGGGGCGTTGGGCAGCGCCAGCACACCGTCGTGCAGGGCTCTGCGCCAGGTGCGATCAAAGTCACCCTTAATCAGGGGCTTCCACGCATCACGGGTGATGGTGTAACCGTCTGGCTTTTCATCGCCCAGTACCAGGGCGATTGTCTCGATATCGCTCTTACCGAAGTAGAGCGGCGCGATCATCGGCTGGATTGGAGCGATGGTGCCATCGACCGCTTGGGTATCACCCCACTGCTCAAGATAGTGGGTGCCGTTGAGCCGCCACGTTGCGCTGGCAACGGTTTCGTTGACATCGACCGAGAGAACGATGCGGTTCTTGGCCTTGGCAAAAGCCGCGGCGAAATTCAGATCGGCCGGTGCGCTGTATACGGGGTTTGCGCCGAGCACGAAGACTGTTTGCACCTGGCCATCGTTGAGCTTCTTGGTCAGCTCTGCCAGAGCAGCGTTGGATCCGGAGGCCTCATCCTCACTCATCGGCAGATAGCCGATGGGTCCATCTTTGGCGATGTTGCCGAGGACACCATTGACCGCGGCGGCCAGAGCGTGAACCCATGCGGGCTGGCTGGGGCCAACGATGATGGCTGACTTGCCGAGATTCTCTGGCATCAGCAGGTCTTCAGCGATCGCCTGCATGTTCTTGTCGTTGATGGCAGGATCTGCTGCGGGCTTGATCGCATCAAGGGCGGCCACAACCGCTGCGGCGTCGGTGCTGCGATACTTCAGAATTGTCTGGGCGATCTGAACAAACGCAGCGCTGGTCTGCTGGGGGGAGAGACGGAAACGATGGTCGGCACACGCGCCGGTGCTGGTGAAGTGAGCCTCCAGCGCGTAAAGGCGATTCATCGGGTCGCCGGGCTTCATCGGGCGACGCTTGGCGGAGAAGCCGCGAGCGCTCGCCAATGAGCCGGGCTCCAACTGCAGGAAGTCACGATCGAGCGACACGATCACATTGGCTCGCTCTAGATGCAGCACTTCGCGCATCGGCTTGCCGAAGGCTTGGCGGGATCCGTCGACCGCGGCAAAGTTCTCCAGCGGGTCATGGCTGACCCAGACGGCCTTGGGCCAGCGGGCCTTTAACCGGGCCTTGGATGCATCAAGCGTGGGGCTTAACTTGCGATCAACGATGAACGCGAGATCTTCGCCCGCCTTGGCGTCGCTGGCGGGCATGTCACGCTTGCACCACGCGGTAAAGTCATCCCAGGTGCGGTCGGAGTAGCCGTCATTAAACGCAGGGCCGGTCTTGCCCGTGAGCCGCTGCACTCCCTTTAAACGATCAGGGTCGTACATGTCCAAAACACTAGACTGGGCCCAGATGCTGCTCTTGCCGCGGCTGATGGAATGGAGCGGATTACCTTCGACCTTTGTGGGGCGGCCGGTGTGGGTCTCGACCAGCAGGCCCTCAGCGCCGCCACCGGGCAGCGGCATGCTGGTGGCATAGAACAGAGGCTTGCCGGCGATGATGTCCTCCGGCACGTTGCGGCTGTACGGCAGGATCTTGTGGTCGGGCTGGCGGCAGCCGGGAATGGTCGCCGCACCGGCTAAGGCGATACCTGCGCCCATGAGCTTTAAGAACGTGCGACGGGTTTCATCGCTGATCTCCGAAGCGCCTTCCTGGAACTCGCGCTCCAGATGCTCACGGTACTGCGGCGTGTCGGACAGATCATCCGTGCTACGCCAATACGTGGTTCCGGTATTGCCGGACACGCCAACCAACTCCCGCGGAGTGGTGCGCGGCTTTAGGACAGGCTTACCGGCTTTCTTACTGGAGGGGCATTGATCGCTCATGCTGAAGCGCTCGCTTTGTGAACTACGGACCAAGTCAATCCAAACAACCTGCGGCGGGTGCTTCGTCTGCATCAAGCCGCTACAAACAATCTCTTAGGCAACAGTGTGGGAACCGGCTCACGACGCTGCAAGGCTGCAGCGCATCCGGCTGAGGCACACGTAAAATCAGTAGTGGCAGGCGCCACAGTTCTCTGGTGAGGAGATGTGACGGTCTTCATAGTACTTCTTGCCGTCTTCAACCCGCGTCACCGCTTGGGACTGTGAAGCGAAGCGCTCTTCAACCTCGAACAGCCGGTACACCATGTCTTTGGGTACTAGGTTTGGTTCCGGGTTGCGGTGGCATTCAAGGCACCAACCCATGTGCAGGGGCTGAGACTGATACACCACCGCCATGCGTGCGATGTTGCCGTGGCATGAATAGCAGGAAACGCCGGCGTTGATATGGGCATTGTGCGGGAAGTTGCGGACGTAATCCGGCACCTTGTGGACGCGGCGCCACTCGATTGGCTTGTCGTCGGCATACGCCTCACGAACAAACGATGTCTTGTTTTTGTGGTCGGGCGATGAGGTGAACAGCGTCAGCCGACCCTCCGCATGGCATCCGTAACAGGTGGCAACATTGGGGATGTTTGCCTCAGCGGATTCTTCGATCTTTGTATGGCAGTACCGGCAGTCCATGCCCAGTTTGCCAGCGTGAATCTGATGATTGAATCCGCCGCCCGGCTGCGTTGGCATATACCCAACGTTCCAGTACGCGGGCGTGAAAAAATACCACGCTGCACCGACAACGGTTGCCAGCCCACCGACAGCAAGTCCTGCCGCGATTGTGGGGAGGCCGTTGGTCCACTTCGGAAAAATCGTTGACACGAATAGAGTCTCCGAAAAAGGCGGCGACTGCCGCGTACTTTCTAACACCGGCTGGAAGGTCCGGAAATAAACCGGTTTGCGGAACGATCCAACATTACGATCCCAAACACAGACCGTTACGACCGCGACCAATCCACCAATCATCAACCGTTCGAACGCTAAGATAGTCAGCACAAACGAGGACTTCTGCGCCTAGGCCAGAATTTTTCCCGCCTGACCGTAATCGGGTGGGAACTATACCCGACAATAGCAGGGAAATCAGGACTTTGCGGTTAAACAAGAAAAAATCTTGTTTTACCAGAATCAGCGGGAGGGCGATCGCACTGTTTGCTACACTTTGGATGCCATGAGGTTGTCGAAGCGAGCACAGCCCGAAACCGGTGGGAAATGCAGGCCGGGCTACCAAGAACAAGTCAGGTGAAGAACGCACCTGCGACCACCCAGTTTTTAATGACCCAATGAATACCAAACACTCGCCAGCAGTTGAAGCGAACATACTTCCCGAAACCGTTCTTGAATCACGGCCAACCGGCGTTGCCCTGCCGGTCATTACCGGTGGCTTGGCCATGACCGTTGGCGTGTGGTGCCTGTGGTGGCTTTTGCACACGCCCGCACTGAGTGCACCCCGTGCGGTATCCGGCCCGGTGCTGGTGGCTGCGATGGTGGGGTTCGCCGCCTTGGCCTGCCGGTGGCGGGGGCAGCAAACGACGGCCGAGCGGATGAAGTTTGGTGGGCTCATCGGGCTCGTTTCGGGGCTGCTCAACCTGATGATCCTTGGCTCAATGCTGACCCAGCCTGCCAGTGACGCTGCCACGGCGGCGCAGAGTGCCGCCAACCCGGCCAATGTGCAGCAGGGGATTGCCTCGCTGGAGTCTTCGACCGTTTTGATTATGGGCTGCTTTGTGATCCTGTGCGGTTTGCTTGGTGTTGTTGGCGGGGTCATCAGCACACTCTTGCCCGCTGCAGCGCCGGCGGATCAGGCCTCGCAGACAGCGCGGCACTGGCTGGGCCGGCTGGGGTTGGTCGTCGCGATTGCCGTGCTGCCATTGCTGCTGCTCGGTGGGCTGGTAACCTCGGCAAACGCAGGTCTTTCGGTGCCGGACTGGCCCGGGACATTTGGCAGCAACATGTTCTTGTACCCGGTGTCGCTGATGGACTCGGCGGATCCGCGGATCTTTAAGGAGCACACCCATCGGTTGTTTGGCGCGCTTGTGGGCGTGGCAACGCTGCTGCAGATGGTCATGATTTTCAGGCATGAATCCCGCAAGGGCGTAGTGGTATGGGGCATCATTGCCTTCTTGCTGGTGTGCATTCAAGGTGCGCTGGGCGGGGCGTGGGTTGTTACGGTCTCAAAGTTTCTGCCTGTGTTTCATGGCGTCTTGGGGCAGATCTTCTTTGCATCCATGGTTGCACTGGCGATCGTACTTTCTCCGAGGTTTGTGAGCTCCGAGCGGGCCGCTTTGCCATCTAAGGGGCGAGTGATCTTGCCCATCACACTTTTGGCGCTTGCGTTGCAACTGAGCTTTGGAGCGACGTACCGGCACCTTCGCGGGCAACCCGGTGCGAGTCACGCGCTCCTTTCGCACATTGTCTTCTCGGTGGTTGCCTTCGGGTTGGTGGTCGCTGGCGGGATCATTGCCATCAAGGTTGGCAAGGCTCTGGCAGAACGCGATGCCGGACCGGTTGATGGCCGGGAAGCCAGCGGCTCAAAAACCACGCTTGGTGACCACATCCGGGTCATGGGCATTTGGCTCCACGGAGTGGTCTCACTTCAGTTCGTGCTGGGGTGGATTGCGTGGGCCGTTATTGCCACCACGGGCAAGGAGCTTCGGTACTCACCAGGCGCTGATGAACTGGCCACGACCCCACAAGAGGCGGTTTTGAGCGTGACGGTTCGCACACTGCACCAGGCAAACGGCGCGATTCTGCTGGCGCTAACGGCCGGGTTGGCCGTTTGGCTGTGGCGAATCACGCGGCCGGTGGCATCGGTTGCCTCCGCGGATTTAAGTATCGCCGGGCGCACGGCCGATGCGGTCCAATAATTGCCTGCATGCCGCGGCGTGCGTTCCCGCCGTTGCAAGCAGCCAGAAGAGCGGCGAAGTAACTTATTAAGTGGCAGCCGGTCTGAAAGACCCCGCAATACGGGGTCTGGGCTGGCGTTATACTGTGGCACAGGTCGATACACCACAGGTCGTCAAGACCTCGCCCGCACACTATTGGAGTGGCAACGCATGTCCGAGCAGCCTTCCACCGCATCAGCAGCCGATGCCCCCAATGTCAATTCCGCGGTCAATTCCGCGCCCAAGACAATCGCTTCCGAACCGCAGCGACCCAGCCCGGGAAACAGCAAGGCCGGTGCTGGCAAGCCCAAAGCAATCCGGCCGATCGAGACCTCAACTCGGCCGATTGAAAAAAACGAGTTCGGGTTTGATGAAGCTCGGCACCTGCTGTGGCGAGCGGGTTTCGGCGGCACCGCCGAGCAGGTGCAGATGCTGGTTCGTTGGGGGCCTGAGAAGGCCGTCGATACGCTGCTGGACTTTGAGAAAACACCGTTCGATGCCGTGAAGCCGGAGTTGTTTGACCACGACATCATCCGGCCGTACAGCGATGAGGACCGCAAAATGCAGCGGCAGGCGGCGGCATCGCGTGATGAAAATGCTTTGGCAGAGCTGCGCCTCAAACGGCAGAACGCCGAGCAGCTTGATCGCGACCAGATGCGCGAGATTCAAAAGTGGTGGCTGAAGCGAATGATCGAAACGCCGCGGCCGCTGGAAGAGAAACTGACGCTGTTCTGGCACGGGCACTTTGCCACGAGCTATCGCACGATCGAAGACAGCTACCACATGTTCCAGCAGAACCAGTTGTTCCGCAAGCACGCTGCGGGCAATTTCGGCGAGATGCTCTATGAGATCATCCGCGACCCGGCGATGCTGGCGTACCTGAACAACAACCAGTCCCGCAAGGACAAACCCAACGAGAACCTCGCCCGCGAGATCATGGAGTTGTTCTCACTGGGAGTGGGCAGCTACACCGAGGCGGATATCAAGGACGGCGCCAGAGCTTTGACTGGTTATACGTTCAAGGACGACGAGTTTGTCTTTGAAAAGAGACAACATGACACCGGCCAGAAGCGAATTCTTGGTCGCACCGGAACAATGGATGGCGACGCATTTGTCAAGACGATCCTGTCGCAACGGGCGTGCGGCAAGTTCATCGCCACCAAGCTGTACCGCTTTTTCACGCATGATTTTCCTACCGGCATCGCCCGCAATGACGATGCGGCCAAATCGGTGATCCGAGACCTTGAAACAACGCTTGTGGCCAGTAACTTTGAGATCAAGCCGGTCCTGAAGCGGCTGCTGCTGAGCCAGCATTTTTACGACCCATCCATTCGCAACGAGCAGATCAAATCTCCGGTGCAGTTGGTCGTGGGGGCGATTCGGTCACTCAGCACGCCGCCGCGGGACCTGAGCCTGCTTGCCGATGCGATGAACATGATGGGACAGAGCGTGTTCTTTCCGCCATCGGTCAAGGGGTGGGACGGCGGGCGGAGCTGGATCAACACGTCAACCATGTTCATCCGCCAGAACACGCTTGTCTTTTTGCTGACCGGCAAGCGACCGCTGGGCCGAGATGCTTTGGCGGACAAGGAGCGGCTGGACAGCACCAAGCTGCTCACGCAGATCTCTGATGCGTTCCCCGGCACCAGCCGGACCAACCCGCAGGCGGTGCTGGATGCGATTCTGCGATTCACCCTCGGCAAGACAGATCCTGGCGGCCGGGATGTGCTGGAACGATTCATGGCCGATCGTCAGGGCGAGTTGAACGCCGACACCCTGACGGAACTGCTCATGCTGATCACCGCGATGCCGGAATATCAGCTTACATAAAACGCGACGGCGCGAGCCGGACACCTACCCGACCATGACTTGATCTCGATTTGACCTCGATTTGACCTCGATTTGACCTCGATTTGACCTTGACTTGAACTTGAGTTTGCGACACCACCCAACGCCTCGTGCTTGCGGAACACGACCACACGGTTCCGATTTTCAGGACACACACCATGCTGTTTGACACTGCATTTACTCGGCGAGCTTTCCTGTCACGCGGGCTCACGCTTGCCTCGGCCGCGGTGGCCGTGCCCTACTTCCTGCAGAGCACCGCCTTTGGCTTGCCACACGCGATGGAGGGCATGACCTCTATCCCCGGCGTGCCAGAGGGCAATGTGCTGGTGGTCATCCAGCTCAGCGGCGGGAACGATGGGCTAAACAACGTGATCCCATACGGAGACAGCAACTATTTCAAAGCCCGTCCCAGCATCGGTATCAAGGCAGACAAGGTGGTGAGGCTCTCACGCTCAGAGGTGGGGCTGCACCCCGCCCTGTCACCCATTGCCGACATGTACAACGAGGGCAACGTGGCGATTGTTCAGGGCGTGGGGTACCCAAACCCCAACCGCTCACACTTTAAGTCGATGGATATCTGGCACACCGCCGACACGACGGCCACCGGCGACGGCTGGCTTGGCCGGTACTTCGATTCCGAATGCGTGGGGTTTGGCAAGGGCGAGAGCGGCACCGCGGAACAAGCCGGGGCAAAGAAAGCCGATGCAAATCCGCAAGTCGGTATCGCCATAGGCCGTGAAGCACCGCTGGCCATGCGGGGCCGGTCGGTCTCGCCGCTGTCGTTTGAGTCCGCGGAGCTGTTCCGCTGGAACGGCCAGGATGTTCAAAAGTCTCTTGAGGGCTACTACCGCACCATCGCCGACAAGGGCGATGCCGCGACACATCCAGATAGCAACTCCGCGTTCCTGACGCGCACCGCGCTGGATGCACAGGTGTCCTCCGCGACGATCCGCAAAGCCGTCTCGCAAAAGGGCAAGGCCCAGTATCCGCAAAGCGAGCTGGCAAAGCAGCTGCAGATGGTTGCCGCGATGATCAACGCCAAGCTCTCCACCCGCGTGTATTACGTCACGATGGGTGGCTTTGACACCCACGCCGGCCAGGGCGCTGAGCAGGGCCGCCACGCGCAGCTCCTGGGCCAGTACGCCCAAGCCGTTAAAGCGTTCTATGCGGATCTCAAAGCCCAGGGCAACGACACCCGCGTGATGACCATGCAATTCAGCGAGTTTGGCCGCCGCGTGAGCCAGAACGCCTCGGGCGGTACCGACCACGGCACGGCCGGACCGATGATGCTCTTTGGCCCCATGGTAAACTCCGGCGTGCTGACCAAGCACCCGTCGCTGACCGACCTTGATCAGGGCGATCTGAAACACACCGTTGACTTCCGCAGCGTCTACGCGGGAATCCTCTCGGGCTGGCTGAAGGCCGATGCCGACAAGATTCTTGAAGGCCGTTACGATGTGGCTCCGGTGATGAAGAAGTCATAAGCCGGCTTCCTGCAGGGCGGCGCTGGGCGTTGCCCAGTTGTATCTGTTCTCAACTTTGCTAGGCGTGTGTCCATCAACAGAGAACGAAAATGGACGCGAGCACGGGTGCTCGCGTCCATTTTCATTTATCAGAGTGACAGCCCCCCACCGCTGCAGCTCACAATCACGCGACCGTTGGCAAATACGCCGACAATATATCGCGGGCTGCGGAAAGATCGTTCAGATCGATCATCTCGCAGGAGGTGTGAATGTACCGTGTGCCGACGACGATACCAACAGCCTTGGCCCCGCGGCCGGTCTGCTGACCGGCTGCCCCATCCTGACCGCCACGGAGCAGGATCGTCCGCTGACAGGCGATTCGGTTTTTCTTGGCGATAGTCTCGAAGTCCTTGACCAGGTTGTGATCAGCAATAAAGCTGGAATCCATCAGGTGCAGGCCAAAGCCCTTGCCCTGCTCGGTGATCTTTTCATCCTCGGGCACGCCCGGGGTGTCGCACGAGAGTGTGACATCGATGCCGATGGCGATGTCCGCCTCCACAATGTGGCTGCCGGTCTTCGCGCCGCGAAGGCCAACCTCTTCCTGCGTCGTGAATACCACGAAGATCTCGCACGCGTGGGCCGCCTTGGATGCGTGCAACTTCCGGATAGCCTCGACACCGAGCCAGCAGGCGACTCGGTTGTCCATGCTCTGGCACACTGCCTTGACGCCCAGCAGCAGAAACGGGTCCGCATACACCGCGTAATCGCCAAGTTTTACTCGCTTTTGAACTTCCGCGGCGGGCAGGCCGGTATCGATGATGAGTTCCTTGATGTCCGGAATCTTTTTCTTATCTTCCTCGCTGGCGATGTGCACCGGCCGCCCACCCGGGTTCATGATGCAGGGCAGGTCGCCGCTCTCGGTCACTAGGGTCATACGGCGCGAGAAGAGATTACGAGTGTCAAAGCCGCCAGCATTGACGACGCGGATGAAGCCAGACTTGTCGATACCGCGAACATAAAACCCGATCTGATCCATGTGGCACAGCAGCGAGACACGCGTCGGACGCTTGCCGGATTTGCCAGACTTCTCGGCCAGTGGCTTGCCGCCAGCGCCGCGCGGGCCGCGGCGGCAAATCAGGTTGCCCATCGCATCGGTGGTGACCTCATCAAACAGCCCGGCGATTTCCGCGGCGAGCAGTTCCCGCACGCGCTCTTCGCGCCCGGGGACGCCGGGGGTCAGACACAAACGACGGAGCAGATCGGTGTTGACGTTCTTCATATCCGCGAGCGTAGCAGAGTGGAGACCACGATTTCAAATCTCACCCCCGAGTCAGAGCAATTCCGGTCTGCCTGCCCGGATTCGGCTTGGCGGGCCACCCAGCCCATCGCGGCATAGTTGAAGACGCCGCGATGCGCCTAATGGCTACAGGTGAATACTGGTAGTTGCGGCTAAAAAAACGGCCCGGACACGAAGTGCCGGGCCGTACCAAACTGTGATTTTCAGTGCAAATTCAAGACGGTCCTGTGATCAGCCCGCCCCCTGGAATCAACACGCTCAGCAGCCGGCCGCGAAAGCATTGATGAACGCGATGAAGTCATTGCCATCAACAATTCCATCACCGGGTGGGCCATCGGCAGCCACGATGTCCGCCAGCGGCTCGTTCGCGGCGAACGCATTGATAAACGCGATGAAGTCGCCGCCGTCAAGGATCCCATCAGGTCCGGGGTTGCCCCCGCCGTCGGCTACATCCGCCACGCTGCACGCCACCGGCCCGGAGATGAGATCGATAGTTGTATAGTCGACCTCAACCGGCGTGCTCTTTCCCCACTTCAGCCACTGGGCGTAGGTGATCTCGCCAGCCTTCAGAGCCGTCAGCGGGTTCGCCGGGGTGTATCCATCGGGCAAGGTCCAGCGGGTGACCAGCGATCCGTCAAAGTCAATAAACTGCGGCTGGGGCACCTCGGGTGACACATCCGTTGCGTTGTCACGCAGGAACTCGATGTAGTCCTTGCCGGTGGTCTGGAAGTACACACGCACCTCAGCCCGGACCGCGCCCGCGGGCACAGTGTACTGGGTGTCGTCCCAGTGCTGACCATCCGAATAAACGTAACCAACCGGGGCGGCCTGCACGGCTGCAAAGCCGGCGTTCGTAAAGCCGCGGGGCGGGATTCGATTGTCGTAGAAGTGCTTGTTGTTCAGATCGATGTGGAAGGAAGGCCCCTCCGGCAAACCGGTGAGCAAGGCCATCGCCGCATCCAGGCCGTGCTTTGATTCATACACCTTGGTGGTTGACTCATCCAGCACGGCAGTGGAGAAGTTGTACGCACCGCGCTCGGCAATGAGCTGGTTGCCGGCATCGAGAAACCGTACGTTCACCCAAGCGCGACGGCCCTCCGAGAAGCCGCCGGGGAACTTGTGGCCGCTCTCGTTGGTGACGCGAACCGACAACGCTGAACCCGATGCCGTCACCGTCAGGTCGCTGGCCTTTTTGAGCATCGCCTTGTTGCGGTCAACAGCGTTGTCCACTTCGGCGGGGTTGTCCATGAGAGAGTCGTAGCCAAAGAGATCCCAGACGCTGCGCAGCACCCAACTGTTGCCACCATTGAAGTTGTGCACGGGCACGTTCGGCCGTACCGGCGGATTGAGTTCGCAGCCTTGGCCCTGCGCCGGTGGCTGATGGCAATCTTGGCACTGCGCGTAGGTGGTTTCAGCGTTGAAGATTACTTTGGCGCCAGTGAGCGGATCACTGGTGACACCATCAAACGAATAACGGCCCACGGTGCCAACGCCGCCGTTGGGGTTTGGCACAACCTGGGAAATCGGTGCCTGCGCGAACGCTGAGGCCAGCCACTCAGAATACGTCCGATCCATCGGATACATGTCGTACTTGTTGCCGGTGGGGTGAGGCGTATCCAGCGGCGTAACGCTGAACGTGCCGTCGGGCTGCCTGACGAACACGGGGTTTGAGATGTCGTGGCACGATGCGCACATCGCCGATGTGGTATGGAACGGTGACTGAGCCCACTGGTGGAAGCCGGGAACCCCAAGGTCAAATGGTCCGCGGCGACGGTCCTTCGTGTCATACACAAAGCCATTGCTGGCGACGGGGCCACCGTTCGCAAAGTTTGGCGGCCGATTCACGCCCAGCGCCTCAAGAATTAGGCGATCGGTATCGCCGGTGACCTGGCTGGAGCCCGCCGGTGGCGAGGGGAAGGGCTGCTCGACGGGATTGACTTGGCGGTGACAGACGATACAGGAAACCCCGTTTTTATCCGTATCGAGCAGGGCCGAACCGTCACTCGGCGTTGCGCGGTTCTCAATAAAACCGGCGGGTGCATGGCAGCGGATGCACGCCTCGCCCGAAGCGCCAGCGTCTTTCTCAGCGATCTGAAACTGGGCCTGAAAGATCGGGTCGCGGTAGGCGTGAGCCATCATCGAGTAGCGCCAGCGGTCGTACGGAATCGTGTACGAGTTTGGCAGCTCGCCGTTGTAATCCTGATGGCATCCTGCGCAGTACTGCGGGTCGCGGAGCGCCTCAAGCGAACCACCGTTAAAATTATTGTTCTGGGGCTGGGTGCCGTAAAAGTAAAAGTCGTTCTTGGTCGTCTGCAGGCGGGGAGTCGCAAGCACAACCGCAGCGGCCCCGAGGCCAACAACGCCAGCAGCGGCAACAAGCAAAACCGCAGGCCGCACGAATCCGGAAGCCCGGGCATCGCGTGCGATTCTGACAATCCGAACCAGACGTTGACCAGCCATGAAAACTCTCCAGGACAAAGAAGCACAAAGCAAGGTGTACCAACTGATCCGTCGACGCTCTCGGCGACCAACGAAAGCGAGCTCGAGGCGAAGGCCCGCCATTGCCAGCCGCAACCGGCTTGCAACTTCAGTAGCATACACGAATATCTGACTGACAGCATCGGACAAATAACAATCGCCAACGACCGAGGCGATACCACTCTGTACGGCGTTCGGCCGCGCCGGTTCCACCTTCTTGTGCGAGTTCGGAATGGGTTTTTAAATCGACACCCAAACTAGACGGCGAGAACGGGCAACATGTTCGGCCAAATCTGCAAAACGTTCAAATCAGCTGGTTATTAGGACAATGAAATCCCGCTCCGGCAAAGCACTGCTGCCAGTGGAAATGCAGCTTGCCAGGCCTCTTGCCCCCCGCCACGGCAGTTTGACGGTGCACGCGGGGTATGAATCGTTGTCGCATACTCCACAATGCACTCTGGCCCTCGGACACGAGCACGATGGCGACGGCGAACCGCGCTGTTTCGGTCTCAGCGACCCGCTGCGATTACCCGTACCGGGGCGCAACCCCGCACACCCGTCACACGTTCGCGCCAAGCATCGTAAATCCCTCAATCACTGGCAGCAGGCCGAGTGTGGCGCCCGTTCGCAGCATCAACTCCGCGGCACGTGCCCCATCGGGCCGGGCATCCACGGTGTACTTGTTCACATACAGCGTGATGTACCGGTCCAAGGTCGCATCGTCTTTCAGCGGCGAGAAGGTCTTGGCGTACGCCAGTGACTCGGCCCGGTGGGCCAGCGCGTACCGAACCGAGGCATCAAGCATATTTACTACTTCCTGCAGCGTGCCCGGCCCGAACCGTGCATCAAGGTCGCGGCGAACGGCGTTGGACCCGAGCGGCAGTGGCAGACCGTGCAGTCGCTTGAACGCCAGACCAAGGTCTAGCAGCGCTGCCAAACCGGAATGCTGAAACGTCAGTTGCGATTCGTGGATGAGCAGGCCATACTCCGCCTCACCGGCCGCCACGGCGTCCACAATTTTGTCAAACGGCAACTCAATGACCGTAAGGCCCGAAACCTGCGGCAGCAGTGTCGAAAGAATAATCCACGCCGTTGTGTTGCGGCCCGGAATGGCGATGCGGGCACCCGGTACCAATTGAACCGCGTGCGCATCGGCAAGATCTACTGCTGCTGGACCTGCGCTTAGGCTCAATCCCGAGGCAGCCTTCGCTGCGGTATCGACCACCGTCTCGCGGCGCACTACCAGCTTCGGTCCCCAGTCATCACCAAAGCTTGAGCCGCAGGCTGTGGGCGCGTAGCGGCTCCAAATGTGCGGCAACGTGGCAAAGCTCACCGCGGTAATGTCAAGATCGCCCACCGCAATCGCCCGTTTGTTTAGCTTCTGGATGTCTTCTGGAACGCTTGTAAACGTAATTCCGTGGGTGTCGAGCGCAGGTGGGCTCAGCACCACATCCGGGCGGGCAGGATCTACCTTGCCCGTCAGTGGCCACCACATGAACACATCGTCGGCATCTGCTGAATGGGCCAGCGTGAGAGTGATTCTTGACATCGTCGTAAGCGTATCCGCTTGGTCGAGTCGCTCGATGAACAAATCAACCCGAAGAGTGATGCGACGCTCTACCAGCAGCCAAATCGGGAGGGCGGACTCGCTGTGCGCACAAATATGGCATCAACACAAGCTGGTCGCGGGTTGGCCATCACTTCTTCGGGGCATCGCCGATCGTTCGGATGGCAAGCACCGTCCCGGTCTTTGCTACACCCAAGGGGGCACCGTACAGGAGGATGATCGTGTCGCCAACCCTTGCCCAGCCGCGACCGACGATGTCCTGATCAACCTTGGCCAGCCAAGAATCAACACTTAACCCACCACCCGCCCCACCTTCTGCATCTGGCACATCGCAGCGAAGCGGTCGAACGCCTTTGAGCAGCGCCATGCCGCGCAAATGGGGGCGGCTGCTGGAATACGCGATGATGGGCAGCCCGAAGCCGGTCTGGCTGAGGTAGCGGGCGGAACCGCCAGCCTGAGACCAGCACACGACCAGCTTTGCGCCAACATCACGGGCCACATACCACGCCCCGTGCGCGAGGGCGGCGGTGCGGTAGCCGGTTGAGATCACGCCCCTTGGCGGGCTTGGGCTCATCCGGGTCTCATCCAGCGCGGCTTCGGCTTTGGCGATGATCCGCCGCATTGTTTCAACCACCAGCACCGGGTGCTTGCCAACTGCTGTCTCCGCCGAGAGCATGACTGCATCGGCCCCGGCCAGCACCGCCCCGGCCACATCGGTTGCCTCGGCGCGTGTCGGCAAGCTCGCGGTAATCATGCTTTCGAGCATTTGCGTCGCCACGATGCAGGGCTTGCCCCATTCATCGGCTATGGCGATGATCTTTCGCTGCACGATCGGCACATCGGCGATGTCCATCTCCACACCAAGGTCGCCGCGTGCCACCATGATGCCATCGGCAGCTTGAGTGATGGACTGAAGATTTTTGACTGCTTGAGGCTTTTCGATCTTGGCGATGACCGGGATAGCGAACGTGGCCCGGTCACCATTTACGCCGCCTCCCATACCCGGTACACATACCTTGGCCAGATGTTCTTTGAGCTTGATCACCTCCTCGGCTGTGCGCACAAATGAGAGCGCCAGAAAGTCCAGCCCGTGCTCAACCGCAAACGCGACGGCCTGCCAGTCACGCTCCTGCATCGGTTCAACGCTCAGGTCGCTGTCTGGCAGATTGATTCCTTTGCGAGAGGAGACCACGCCGCCACCGGATGCCGTGACGCAGCAGCGGAGCGCCCAGCGTCCCTCGAGCATGATCCGTTCAACCGCCAGCAGGCGTACGGCCCCATCGTTAATTAGGACACGGTGCCCCGGCTGCACATCTTCACCAATGCGGGCATAGCCACACGGCAAGATCAGCGTGCCGTCGGGGTTGTGCTGCACCCCTCCGGCGGCGGCTGCGCCGGCATCCAAAATCACGCTCTGGCCAGCCTGAAGATCGATCGGTTCGGGCAGATCACCGAGGCGGATCTTTGGTCCAGGAAGGTCGCCCAGCACGCCGATGGGCAGGCCAAGCTCACGGGCTTTGTGCCGGATGGTTGCCAGCACCGCGGCGTGGGTGGCAAAATCACCGTGCGAAAAGTTGAGCCGAAACACGCTCACACCAGCCTGAATAAGGCGGCCAATAGTGGCGGCATCGCTAGAAGCCGGACCAACCGTCGCCACTATGGAAGCGAGCGTGAGCGGGGTGTTGGGCAAGGTTGAGTCGTGAAGCATGGCCGGAGGGTTGGCGCGCCGCCGGACCGCTGCGGTCAGGATTCAAGGTAATTCTGTCCGGCGGTCTGCATCCAAGCCATTGCGTTTGTAAGCTATTGGCTTCCAGTTCGCCCTGGCTTGATTTGGCAATTTGGAAATTTAGCAATTTTACCATTTGCCGCCACGCGGCTATCTTCCCGCCATGTCTTCCCGCCCAAAGAACGCTTGGCTGTCCCACTCCCTCATCGGCATGGTTCATGTTGCCGCGCTGCCGGGCACACCCGGAGCGAAGTTTGGCGTGCGAGATATTACTGAGCAGGCCGTGAGCGAAGCCCAACTGCTTGCTGCTGCGGGCTTTGATGCGGTGCTCATCGAGAACATGCACGATGCGCCCTACCTTGACGGCACTCAAGGCCCCGAGATCACCGCCGCCATGACCGCCGTCGCGTGCGCCATCCGGGCAGAACTTCCGAAGCTACCGCTGGGCATACAGGTCCTCTCGCGCGGCCACCGCGAGGCTCTATCCATCGCTCTGGCCAGCCAGGCCCAGTTCATTCGCTGCGAAAACTTCGTGTACTCCCACATCGCCGATGAAGGCCTGATGGCCAAAGCAGAGGCTGGCCCCCTGCTGCGTTACCGTAAAAACATCGGTGCTGAGCACATCCACATTTACACAGACATTCAAAAAAAGCACGCCTGCCACGCTATTACTTCCGACCTCTCGCTTGAGGACTGGGTCCACGGCGCGGAGTTCTTCGGCTCCAGCGGCGTCATCATCACCGGTTCACGCACCGGCCAGCCGACTGACCTGGCCGACATCCGCACCGCACGTGAATGCACCACGCTGCCGGTGCTCGTTGGCTCCGGTGTCAGCCCTGAAACCCTTGAAGAAACGCTGCTCTACAGCGATGCGGCAATTGTGGGATCATGGATCAAGTTTGATGGGCACTGGGCCAACGGGCCGGACCCAAAGCGAGTCAAGGCGATTGCGGCGGTACACGCCAAGCTGCGGGCCAGTCAGGTCAAGCCGTAGCCATCACGTCGTGGTTGAATCATTTCGTTGCGGCACTACCACCACCGCAAGCAGGCCCAACCGCACCCCCATCCGGCCACTGATCGGGTTGGCAGCATGGCTCCGTGTTCACCCCACAATGCGCACACTGTCCGTGGCCATGCACATAAATAATTTGATACCTCCTCCCGCAAGCCACACAACGGGCGGGACACTGCATAGCGCCGCCTGGCAGCACTTCCGCACCAGGCTGATCATTTTCACTGCCCATTGACACGTCGCTTACCTGCACAGCCCTCCGGTTGATCTTTGCTCTTTTTCTCCCTGCTCTTCTAAAACTCCGCCACAATCCCCACCGATCGCTCCGCCGCCGTCACCACGTTCAGCAGCAGCATGGTCACCGTCATCGGCCCCACCCCACCCGGCACGGGGCTGATCCAGCCGTTGTCTGGCAGCGCCGCTCGCACCGCATCAAACTGCACATCGCCCACCGTGCGGGTTTTGCCGTCGGCACCCTTGACCCGGTTCACACCCACATCAATCACCACCACCGGGCCGCCATCTGTCGGCTTTTTGATCACTTCGGGGCCAATCAGGCCCGGTACGCCCGCTGCCGCGATGAGCACATCCGCCTCGCGCTGGAGTTCCGCGATTCCCTCGCTCCACTTGTTACAACTGATGACCGTCGCATCCTTACGCATCAGCAGCACCGCGATGGGCTTGCCCACCACATCGGATGCACCGATCACCACCGCCCGCTTGCCGCGGAGGGGCACGCCGGTGTGCTCCAACATTTTGATCACAGCCAGAGCCGTGCAGGGCGCTAGTGACGAGCGGCCATACACGATGTTGCCAATATTGGCCGGATTGACACCCTCAACATCCTTTTCCGGGGCAATCAGCCGCTGCACGCTGTACGGCTCTACACCGGCTGGCAGCGGCATGTGCAGCATGAGCGCTGTGACCGCATCCATCGAGTTGAGTAGCAGCACCCGCCCGGCGATTTCGTCGTATCCAACACCCGGCCCGCACTCGGTGTCCGGCGTACCGATTTCATGCAGCTTGTAGGTAATCCCAACTTGTGCGCACGCTTTGCCCTGATTCTCGGCATACACCCGCGCTGCCGAATCTCCGGATGCTACCAGAATCGCATCCAGCCGCACCACCCCGCCACGCAACACCACAGCCGCCACCCGTGCGGCCAACTGCGACCGGTAGTGCTCTGCCAATGCCTTGCCATCAAGAATCTGTGCGGCCATATGGGCTATGCAAGGCGGGAAGTTTGGAAAGTCAACGCCGAGGCGGAGAAAAGAGAAAAGAGAAAAGATGAAAGAGAAAAGGGAAAGCCGAAGACACGAGCCAGGCCGTCGGGGCTGAGGCCGCCGGCCCCCATCTGCTGGAACAGCCTTCATTTGGGGCCGAGACTGTTTTCGTTCAATTTTGCCAAGGCCCCCGTACCTTCATTTGATCCTTTGAACATTTTCAAATTTGACCATTTCGCCCCTCACCCGCACGCCGCCCCATCCAAATACCAACGCTGCTCTCCCGCTTTTACCTTAATTCCCAAAATCGGCAGGTCCAGCTCCGCTCCGGGTTCATCCTGCCGCGCCACCAGCTTGGCAATGGTCTCGCGCTTAGCCGCACCCACCACCATCACCGAGACGAACCGGGCTGCGTTCAGCAGCGGGTACGTCATCGTCACACGGTCCGGCGGCACAACCGTCGGACCCGCGTTGATCCGCACCAGTCGGGGCGGGCCGTTCTCGTGCGATGCCTCAACCAACGCGGGTGAGCGCGGGAAGAGTGAGGCGGTGTGTCCATCGCCGCCCATTCCCAAAAGCACATAGTCCAGCCGGTCCTGCCCCTTCTCGCGAAAGAACATCGCCTGGCGCAGCGTGCGCTCGTAATCCTCATCGGCATCTTCCCGCAGCGCCATAATCGGGTGCACCTGCTCGCGCGGCACGCCGGAGTGTTCACCCAGGATCTCATCAATCGCCCGGAAGTTGGATTTGTCACTGTCAAAGCCCACTCGCCGCTCATCAACAATCCACAGGTGGGTGCGTGCCCACGGAAAGTCCCGGTACTTCGGGTCAATCATCAGCCGCTCGTACAGCGGCAGCGGCGTGCTGCCACCCGAGAGGGCCAAGTGAAAGTCCCCGAACTTGCGGGCACAATTAAACGCCTGGATCATCATGTCCGCGGCGATCGCATCAATCAGGTCTTCCGGCTCCCTTCGCACCACAACGGTTCCGCGAAGCTTTGGCGGCGTGATTTCAGGCTCGGCGAACGGAATCGGATCAGCCATAGGTGGGCGGAGGGTAGCAGTTCAGGGGCGAATCAGCGGGGCCTGGCCCAGCGTTCGCCCTTGAGCGGTCGCAGCGACATCGGCCAAGGAACACCGCCCATCCAACCGCTACCGGCGCGGGTTGCGACCCGCGCTTCTGCCAGATTTGCGAGGCCCAAACGGCCCCGCGCCCCCCGGCCCGGCATCATCTGCATCATGCCCATCGGCGTGACCGGTGCGAACATCGGTTTCTGAAACTTGACCGTCCGACCGGCTCCGGTCTGCTGCATCACCATGGCCGGCAGTGTCTCCTGACCCGGTGTGCGATAAGTTCCCATCGGCACCAACTCCTTGGGAATCTCCCGCCACACCCCCCGCGTTCGCCGGAGAGTCCGTACGACGATTCATCGGCGATGCATCACCAGCGCCCAGCAGCTTGGCAAAGACCAGTCTCCCGGCGGAAGTTTGCACCGTGCCGGAAACTTCGATTTTTATACTCTGGCCGATCGCGGATTCCGCCCCATCAACCACCACCATGGTGCCGTCATCGAGGTAGCCGACCCCCTGTCCCGGCTGTTCGCCTTGCCGGGCGATCATCAAGGCGAGCTGCGTGCCCATGAGCATCACCGGCTTGAGTGCGTTGCCTAGGTCGTTAATATTGACCGAATCTACGTTCTGGATGCTGGCCACACGCACCAGGGCCGTGTCGCAGGTGGCGATGGAGCCGGGCATCATGCGGGCAAGCTCGACAAGCATTTGGTCAACAGCCTTGCCGGGAACAACCATCTCATCAATAGTAATGTCAAGCCCGCTGGCCCGCATGCGCTGGAGCTTTTGAATCGTCTCTAAGCCGCGCCGGCCTTTGGTTCGCTTCAGCTTGTCGGAGCTGTCCGCAAGCGTCTGCAATTCGCCGATGACAAACCGCGGGATCACTACTGGCACCTGAATGAACCCCGTCGCGGCGATGTCGGTGATGCGGGCATCAATCAGCACCGAAGTATCCAGCAGCAACGGCTTGGGACCGCGAATCTGCTTGGCAAACTCAACATAGGGGATCACCATCCGAAACTCATCTTGCGTCTGAAGAATCGTGCTGATGGCTAGGTAGCACAGCGAGATACCGATGAGCACCTTGATCGTGCCCACCAAGTTCGCATTCTTCAGTTCCCATGATGTGACCAGCAGATCGAGGATGAAGCCAATGGCGAACGTCGCCAGCAGGCCGGAGATCAGCCCCAGCACAAGCCCGCTGATGGCCGACAGCTTCTTCTGCGGCGTGAGATAGTCAATCGCCAAGGTCACCATCGCCATCGCCAAAGCCGCCGTCAGCGGCACCCACCAGTTGCTGATGGCGTTGAAGTTGGGCGAGTCCTTGGCATCCTGCGGATCGGCCTTCAAAATATACAGCAGCGTGACAACCGTGATCAGCACCACAAACGCCATCCGCACCACCCGAACCAGCGCAGCGCGGCTCCGGGCCAAGATCTCAAACGGCGTCAGCGGCTTTTCGCTCATGGATCATGGTACGGGGGGCAGCGGGGAGGGAAGGGAGGGCAAAAGAGTCACGAGTCGAGAGGTGCGAGTGGGCGGGAGCGAATCGAGATGGGCACGTCGAAGGACTTTGCCCGGGGAAGGCAGCACCCGAATCTCGCTGCGATCCATCACACGGCCGCGGAAGCTGGTGGGCGGGCCATTGCAGCCGATGACCGGACTCATCCGACCAGTGACCCCGCCTCAGGTACCCAGGACTTTGGCCGACCAATCCATGGCCTGGCTCTTTTCGGTCATGGAAATTTCCTCCCAACCCATCCTCCCAACCCATGGGAATTTGTTACTCGGTCATAAAAATCTGTTTCCAAGTCATGGGAAACATCGTCTTCTCAGTGATCGCACGGATAATTTCAGTAACCTGTCACCTCAAGACCACGATTTCCGCACAACCGGCCTTCACAAGCCCACCCGCCCAAAGTCGATGCCCGCCGCACCGACGCAGGTTTCTTCACCGGCGAAATCGCCCGGAACTGTGCCTGCAGCCTTGCCAGCAGCCTCAACTGTTGCGTGATACCAGCCGTTACCCCCGACCGCGACGTGCAAGCGGACGCTCGCCACGACGCACAGAAATTGCAATCCAGCGGGCGGGGAATTCAGCATTGCTCGCGTTTGAGCCCGGGCTTACGTCAGCCGCCAGACCACAAACAGGTACGTAAATACCAAGTCCGCGATCACGATGCAAACTACAGATTGCACCACCGTGGCAGTGGTGGCCCGGCCGACGCCCTCAGCTCCGCCCGTTACTCGAAGGCCATTGGTGCAGGCGATAAGGCCAATAAGCAGGCCAAAGACGCCCGCCTTGATAAAGCCCGTGTAAAAATCCAGCGGCTTGGCCTGCTCCAGCATGTTGTCCCAGAACTGCTGGGGCGGCACCTGAAATTGCAGCACCCCGGCGGCCATGCCCGCACCGATGCCCACGACATCACTCATAACGCCAAGGACGAACATGGCGATGACGGTGGCGATGACCCGGGGCAGGACCAAAAACCGGACCGGATGAATCGCCGATGCTTCTAAAGCCTCGATTTCCTCGCTCACGACCATTGTGCCCAGCTCCGCGGCGATGGAGGCACCCGCAAACCCGGTCAGCACGATGGCGGCAATCAGCGGGCCCAGCTCTCGCAGCACGGCGACGGCGATGATGTTGGCGACTAAGTCCTTCCGGCCAAACTGGTCCAGCGGCGGAACCATCTGAAGCACAAGAATGAACCCAACACACCCCGAGACAAGGCAGACGATAAAAGTTGACCGCACGCCCACGCGCACGATTTGTTCCATACTTGCCGAGACAACGCCGCGGCGCATCTTGCCGCGGATGCAGCGCCGGGCCCATGCCAGCGTCTCAATCAGCATGACAGAGACCGCCCCAAGCTGGATCATGATGTTCATGATCCAGCCCCAAGCATCTGAAAAACCGTCGAGTACCGAGTCGGCGAGCTTGGTAAAGACCGTGGCCTCGGCAGGTTGCTGAGACTCGGGCTGCTGTTCAGGTTGTGCGGGGAGGCTGGGCATTTACCGTGATCATCCGGTCTTGGCCGTTTCCACATCGGCCACGACTCGAAACACAGTATCCAGCCGGGCGATTTGGAGAATTGTCATCACCCGTGGCTGGGGCGCCGCCAGCACAAGCTTGGTCGATTTCTTGCGGGCCGTCTGCAGGGCCTGCACCAGTGTGGCCACGCCGGAAGAATCCATGTAGCCAACACCGGCGAGGTCAATGACCAGTCTGACCAAGCCCGAATCAGTCTGAATCTGCTTGATCGCTGCCGAAAGAATGGGCTGACTGTTGATATCTATGTCGCCGACGGGCGAGAGAATCGCCGTGTCGCCCTCGCGTCTGCTTGCGACTTCCAATTTACCACTGCTCATCTGCCGTGCTCCTTGGCGGATCGTTTCGGATCGCCGGCAGGGCAGTTGGCCGCCGAGCCCTGAATCGAATTATTTTGAATCGAACTGTTCTGAATCGAACTGTTCTGACTCGAACTGTTCTGAATTGAACCGTTGCTGCCGCCCCCGCTCCGCCGGCTCGCATCGGCCTTGGGGTCCTGCGCCTCCTGCTCGGGTCCGGCCCCTTCAGCTGGCGCCACACGCAGCTTTACCATGGTCAGCCGCATTCCCTTGCCACCCAAATCTTCGCGATGCTCGTACCGGACCTCATCCATGACCTGCTGGATGATGTGCACTCCAAGGCCGCCCGGACGGATCTCATCGAGGTCCCGCGACTTGATCTGGGTGAGGTCAACTTGGCGAGCTTCATCCTCAATGGTGATTTCAAGGCCGGTTGTCGGATAGGTGCCGTGGGTCTCAGGCGTTGCAACGCCACCCACGCACCGCAGCGAGATCCAGATTGGCCGATCTGCAGCCCGACCGTACCCGTGGCGAATGACATTGCAGATTGCCTCATCGGTGGCCAGTGCCATTTGCCCGCAGTGCTCATCCGAAAAGCCGATGCGCGAGGCAACGTGGTACACCAATTCACGCACTCCGCTCAAAAACAGAGTGTTCGACTCGATCTGAAGCCGGATATTCGCGGGGCCATCCATGGTCATGTCCCTTCCACCCATCGAACTATCCACTAAAAGCTGAAACTAGATATCGGACAGGAATGATTCGCACACAAGACGCCATTGTCTCAGACCGGTGCCAGCCGCCAGAACCGGTGAGCCCGAAGTGTTGGCATGCAAAGTCCGCGGGGAAAGTCCTGCCGCAGCTTCTTTACCGGACTTTGGGGGAAGCTGTTGTGGAAAAAGTTTTGCCCGCCACCGCTCCGCCGCGGCAAGGCGGGCGGCGTAACCAGCCGCATAGTCGTAACCAAGCCGGTCGCCGTATTTGTTAGAAAGGGCGGTAATCGCCAGCATTCGCTCGCCCGCATCGTCGCTGTACAAGCTGGCCAGTAGGATGCGTTCATTGGCAGAATCAGGTTCTGAGGCGGCGCGGACGATCCAAGCCTCTCGGGCCCCGACATCTCCGCCCCGCAGCGCTGCATCAAACGCCGAATCGGAGTCCGGCGCGGGCGGCGTGGCGCACCCGGACAGCAACGCCAGCACCGCAAGCGTGCCAGCGGCCATCGCTGGGATCGGGCTATCACCTGCACACCGGTGCAATTTCATAAAGACAGCATAAGCCAGGACCCGGGCCTTTGGCAGAACTTGCCGACAACGCCACCCAGCGGTTTCCTTCGAGCCCATTCACCCGGTATCCTGCACAACCATGGCCCGTACGCTCATCACAGGTGGCAAAGTCATTGATCCGGCAACCAACACGGCAGTTGATGCCGATATCGCCATCATCGGAGATCTGATCGCCGAGATTGGCCCCACGCTCTCGCGGCTTCCGGCCGAACATGTCATTGATGCCTCCGGCTGCCTCGTCACGCCGGGCCTGATTGACCCGCACGTACACCTGCGCGAACCGGGTAATGAGCGGGCTGAAACGCTGGCCTCCGGCACCGCCGCGGCGGTGGCGGGTGGCTTTACCAGCGTCTGCTGCATGCCCAATACCACCCCAACGCTTGACACCGACACGATGGTGCACTTTGTGCTTGCCCGGGCCCAGCAAACGGCAATGTGCCGCGTGTTTCCGGTGGCCGCGGTCAGCAAGGGGCGGCACGGGCAGGAACTCGCGGAACTATTCCTGATGGCCAAGGCCGGGGCAGTTGGATTTACTGATGATGGCGATTGTGTAGCATCCGCAGGGCTAATGGCCCGGGCGTTGGCCGCGGTGAAGGCGACGGGGCGGCCGCTGATGCAGCACTGCCAGGATGCCACCATGACGCGGGGCGGGGTGATGCACGCCGGCGAGATTGCCACGAGGCTGGATTTGGGCGGCTGGCCAAGGGCGGCCGAGGAGATCATCATCGAGCGGGACATTCGGCTGAATCGCTCAATCGGGTGCGCGTACCACGTGCAGCATCTGTCATCAGGCGGGAGCGTGGGCATCATTCGTGCGGCGAGGAAAGATGGGCAGCCCGTTACTGCGGAAGCAACCCCCCACCACTTGCTGCTGACGTGCGACTTGATTGAGACCAGCAAGTATGACACGCGCTACAAGATGAACCCTCCGCTGCGCGAGGCAAGCGATGTCGCGGCGATCAAGGAAGGAATTGCCGACGGCACCATCACGGTGCTGGGCACCGACCACGCGCCGCACACGCACGAAAGCAAGGATGTGCCGTTTGATTCGGCGAGTTTCGGGATCATCGGTCTGGAGACCGCGCTGGCCTTGTACGCCAAAGCACTGATTGATGACGGGGTCATCTCATGGTTGAAAATGATCGACATGATGACATGGCAGCCAGCGAAGCTGTGCGGTTTAAATCGGATTGGGCTCGGAAGACTCTCGGTGGGTAGCCCGGCGGATATCACGATCATCGACCCGGAGGAGCGGTGGACCATCGGCTCGGAGCATCTGGTCAGTCAGTCGCGGAATACGCCGTTCTTAGGGACGGCCGTCAAGTCTCGGATCGTGGCGACAGTTGTGGCTGGCAAGATCAGGCTGAACCGCAGGGGCTAAATGGTGGCCGGGGAGTTCTTGGCGGAATCACCCGCATCTGGCTCGCAACAGCACGAACCAACGCACAGAGCCAACGCGTTTGCGGTAGCAGCCTCAGACGGAACGAAGGAAAACCGTTCGCTGCCACTGTGCATCATCGATATCAATCAGCCCGGAGCGGATCGCAAGCACCGCGAGCTTGAAGTTATCGCTCGCTTTGAGCTTGCAGCGCAGGGTCTTAAGCACGGTGCCCATCTGGCGTGGCGTGGAGTGCAGAGGGCGGGCAAGCTGGGCCGACTTGAATCCCATACCCAGCATGCGCAAAACATCAAGTTCGCGGATAGTCAGGCAATCAAAGTGTCCGAGTGTGGCGTAATCGCAATTGATGTACTCAATCTCGGCATCGAGCACTTCACCATCGGCGTGCAGGGTGTGACAGGCGACAATGCCGACAGACCCTCCCGACCGCGGCATACCCGCAGGGGCGTTGTTTTCCATCGCGGGGTCTGTGGGCAGCACTGATTGAACATCCCCCCGGCCGGCCAGCGGAATGAACAAGAGCCGATGGCGATGGCCGCCCAGGATCTGATACGCCATCAAAGCCCGCGAGCCCTGACGGGCCGCGGCGGCGATGGACTGCCATTCCGTCAGAATCTCGCTTCGCACCGGCGGGACCAGCAGCGCGGGGGCTGGTGATGCCTGGGGCTGCAAACTTAAGGCCGCGGGCAGGCAGGGCTGCCCTAAGTCCCGGCGCATCGGAGCGGATGCTTCGACAAGGTCGCCACTGGCATCGAGGATTGCGACACGTGCGACGGCCAACGCAAGTACCGTTTCAGCGGTAACAGGAGCGCCCTCGGTCCGGGCAAGCGTGGAGGCCAAACGAATACCGATGGTGGCCTCGAGGCGGGTGTCGATGTTGCGAGGTTGGATTGAGCCATGGGACATGTAGCAATAGAAACGCGGATATGTCCTATGTTGTGATTTGAAAGATCTCGGCGTAGTAATGTCTCTAAAAATTAAAACACGCATTCACTCCAAGGCTTGCACGATCGCACCCGGTCCGCAGACACAAATTTGGTCTAGAGAGTCCTATAACTATTGTCGCAGAGACCGACGATCTCTGAGACTCGACAGATAACGACGAATCCCAAGCAAAATACTTCAAAAAGGCCGTTGCTCGAATTTCACGGACGGTGGGTCGAGCCGCCGCCGCCGAGGCAACTTCGCATCGGGCCGACCGCTTGACACCGTCGCCCGGCCATGCCACACTGGCGCATGATTCAG
>JBBRKQ010000011.1:0-61577 GCA_038231815.1 Phycisphaerales bacterium | reverse complement strand
GCCACGCGGCTGGTATCCGTGGTAATCCACCGCCGCCCCCATTGCTCCGCCACATACGCCGTCGTCCCCGACCCGCACGTCGGATCAAGCACCAAGTCGCCTGGGTCGGTGGTCATGAGCATGCACCGCTCGATGACCTTGGTTGGTGTTTGGACGACGTACAACTTGTCGCTCTGCCGAAACCCGCCTGATTGGGTGTCAGTCCAGAGAGTTGAAAGATCCGAGAGCCAAAAGTCGTCCCGAAATCTTCTGAACAGGATGACCTCGCCCTTCCATTGCAGCCGCTCAGCGGCTTTCACGCGGCGCATGCCAGCATCAGATGTACGCCATCCGCCCCGGTGCGGGATCACGGCCCGGCCGTCGAGGTCAATTTTGTATTGTGTCGTCGAGCTTCCCGATCGGGACAGCAGATCGGCCAGCCAAAAGGGCTCTCCTCGACCTTTGACAGCGGCCAAGTCGCCCAGTTGATCCTCTCTCAACCTTTCCACAACGCCAGACTCTGGCGAGTGTGAATACCACGAAAGTGTTGCGGGCAGCGTGTCGTCATTGCCGCGTTTCGCGTAAACAATCTTAAATTTTACCTTTTCCGCGTTCTGGCAGTACCAAACAATGTGATCGGTTGTGCTGGGCAAACGGTCGCTCGTTTGTCCTCCGGTAGTGACAAACGAAATGACTCCCATTCGCTGCGGCGACCCAAACACCTCGTCCATGAGATGCGTCAAGTGGTGTAGATTCTCATCGCTAATCTGCACAAAGATGCTCCCCGCGTCCGCGAGTAGTTCCCGTGCCGTGATCAACCGATCCCGCAGATACGTCAAATACGAGTGAATCCCCAAGTGCCACGTATCTCGATACGCCCGCACCATTTCCGGCTCGCGCGTCAAATCCTCCTGCTTATCCTTTACATCTCGCTTGCCCACCTCCGGCTGAAAGTTGCTGGCAAACTTAATCCCGTACGGCGGGTCCATATAAATCATCTGCACCTTGCCAGCCAAATCCTCGCGCCGCGCGAGCGATGACATCACCTGCAGCGAGTCTCCCAGTATCAGCCGGTTGCTCCAGTCCACATCGTGCTTATAAAACTGAACCGCCTCGTGGTACTCCTGCTCCGGGTCAGCAAACAAACTCTTGCTCGCATCCTGCCGCGCTGCCACCTTCAAAATCGCCTGCGTGCTCACCCGCTCATGAATGTGCAGCGCCACCGGGTCCACCGCAAAGCTCGGCTTCTCCCGCTTGCCCGTCCACTCCAGCCACGGCTCCTGGTTCCGCAGCGCAGCCGCCAGCACCGCCACCTCCTCGGCGCTCAGCGGCTCTCGCGCAGCCTTGGCCAGCAACTCCGGCACGCTATCCGGCTTGCCATCCTGCCCAAACCGCAGCACCGGCGGCAAGTGCGCGTTATACGCATACTCCGCCTTCGGCACCGTCGGCACTATCCCTTCACTCGCCAGCGTCGCCGCCGGATTGTTCCGCCGCTTCGCCCCCGCATGCCGTATGTCACCCACCGGCAGCAGCTCCTCCGCATCACCGTTGCGCCCCGCCAAAACCGTTTTCCCGCCCTTGCTCAAACCAGTCGCGTCTGTTTTCGAAATCTTCTTGGCCACGCACGCCTCCAAAAATCAAACCTGCTTCAGCCACGCCTTCAGCCCCGACATGGGCCACAGTAAGCCGTAACCGCGCAAGCAGTAAAGGGCACAAGTCTACACCCTGCGCCCTTGCCGCCGTCCGCTATCCGTCAGGCTCTCCCCACAAACTCCATCCTCCAACACCTATGTATCCTCTGATTCCGATACTCCGGCGGCAGCGTCTTGGCCGTAATCTCCCGCGCCGACAGCCCCAGCACCTTCATCTTGTCCTCATCCAGCTTAAACCGTCGATAGTTGTTCGAGAAGTACACAATCGCCCCCGGCACCAGCAGCGGTACGAGCTTGGTGAAGAGTTCCCCGTGCGACTCGTTGACCTGCCAGTCTTCTTCCGTTGATTTGCTGTTGCTGAATGTCGGCGGGTCCACCACCACAAGGTCATAAAAACCATCGCCCGGTTTCGGCCGCGGATGATCGGCCAGGAACGCCATCACATCTGCCCGAATTAGATCATGCGGCCCCGGCCACTGCCCGCTCAGCGTCAGGTTCCGTTCCGCCCAATCCAAGTACGTGTGTGAGAGGTCAACACTTGCCGTGGCCTTGGCCCCACCCGCCGCCGCATACGCGGTAAAGCTGCCCGTGTAGCAGAACAGGTTCAAGAACCGCTTGCCCGCCGCCTCTTTGGCCACCAGTTGTCGCGTGAGCCGGTGGTCCAGAAACAACCCGGTGTCAATGTAATCCGTCAGGTTCACCTCAAAGATGAGCCCGTCTTCATTCACCTGCATCAGCACTTGGTTGTCTGCCAGTTTGTTAAACTGGCTCAAACCCTTCTGGCGGTGTTTGGGCTTTAGGAACACGGCAGACTCTGGTACGCCGCCCACCTTCGCAATCGTTGCCTGCATGTGCGCCAGCCACTGGGCCTGCTGGGCCACGCTGCGGCTGTGCTCACGCTCATATTCCACAGCGTGGTAGCAATCCGCGGGCTTGCCATTGACCATGCCCATGTACCGATCGATGATCAGCGGCACCTCCGGGTAGTCCCGCTCATACACCCGATACGCATTGATGCCCCGCCCCGGATACTTGCGCAGGTGCCGCAGGTTGTTGGTCAGGCACCGCGCAAACTCATCCGCCTCGCGAGTGTCCCGCTCCCGCAGAGATCCGAACGCCGGCCCAAACACCGGTCGCCCCGCATGGAACGGCTGCTCAGCCTCCGGCGCATCGGGGTCCACCAGCTCAGCGGTTCCCGCCGCGTGCGAGTCATCGCGGCGACGTTCCTGCGCGTGGGCACGCTCCTCATACTCGGCAAGCTCATCGTCGCTGCCCTTACCATCAACGCCATCACCTTCAACAAAACCTCGCCCCTCCGCACCATCATCCTCAGCCGCACTATCCGCACTATCCGCACTATCCGCACTATCCGCACTATCCGCACTATCCGCACCTGCAGCAGCGGGGGCCATCGCACCCCGCCCATCAACTTTGTCGCCTTCATTCTCGCGCTGCGCAGCACGCTCTCCGCGAACCGCCGCCTCAGCAACCACTGCATCAACATCGTCCACCACCACCTCACCCATCGCGGCCTGCGCACCATCTGCCACCACACGCTCCGCCACATCCACAGCCGCAGCCACAGCTATATCCACCCCCGCACCCGCATCGCCAGCACCCGCCCCATCCAAAGCCCGCTCCTCTTTCCGCGGCGGCTTCGGCCCCAAGAACGTAAAGTACGTACACTCAATCTCAGCATTGAACAGCTTGCGTCGCCGTGATGCCTCCTGCCCAAACGTTCGCTCTAAATCCAGCCGCCCCGTCAAGATATGAAAACTCCACGTCGGCAGCTTGGCAAACTGCAGTGGCAGCGAGCCGTACAACGCATCAAGCTCCGCCGTCTCACCGATGCGCACGCCATACGGCGGATTGGTAATCACAACGCCATACGGCGCCTTGGTCGGTATCGTGCGAAAATCCGCCGTGTCAAAGCGAATGTGGTATCCCACGCCCGCCAATCGTGAGGCGCGAATCGCCAGTTCAATCGCATCCGGGTCAATGTCAGATCCAAAAATCGGCTCTTCCAGCCGCGGCTTAATCCGCGCCAGCGCCGCCTCTCGGGCCTCTTTCCATAGCACGCCGTTAATAATTGACCACCGCTCCGCATCAAACCGCCGCTGCAATCCCGGGGCCATGTCCAGCCCAATCATCGCGGCCTCAATGGCAATCGTGCCCGATCCGCAAAACGGGTCCCACAGCACCCGCCCGTCGCGCCAGGTTGAAAGCTGCACCAACGCCGCCGCCATCGTCTCACGCAGCGCCGCCTGCCCGTACCACGTGCGATAGCCACGTTTGTGCAGCCCATCGCCCGAAGTATCAATCGTCAGTATCGCCTCGTTGTCCAGCAGCGCAGCCTCAATCCGCACCGTCGGCCCCGTCTCCGGCAGGCTCTGCGTGTGGTGGGCCGCCATCAGCCTGTTCACAATCGCCTTCTTCACCGTCCGCTGAATCGCCGGCACACTCGTCAGCTGGCTCTTGTGACTCCGCCCATCAACCGGAAAGGTAAACTCACGCGGTATCCACCGTTCCCACGGCAGCTCCATCGTCCGCTCAAACAACGCATCAAAGTCCGGCGCATCAAACTTGCCAATGCCAATCAGTACCCGCTCAGCGCTCCGCAGGTTCAGGTTCAACCGGCACACATCCGCCAGCGTGCCAAACACCAGCACACGCCCGGTTGATACGCCCTTGCCTTCAAGGCCCATCGCCTTAAGCTCATGCTGCACCACCGCCTCCAGCCCAAAGGCTGTGGCAATCAAAATGGGAAAGGTTTCATCTGCCACAGTGTCGTCGCTGCCTAAGTATTAGAAAACGCGGCCGATGCCGCGAAAGAAATCGAACGCAAGATCACGAAGCCCGCGAAAAGCCAGCCGATTCCGCCCCCCGCCCCACCTCACCGCCCGCTCTTGGCCTGCTCCGGCTCTTCCAAATTCTTCCACGTGTGCTTCTTGGTTTTCACCATGCCCCACAACGCCTCCAGCATTGGCCGCGTGTTCATCTTGGCCGCGGCAGAGATCCCAATCAGCTCCACCTCACGCCCAAGCTTCAGCTTCGCACGCAGGTCCTTCACCGCCTTCTGCCGCTCCTTGTCCGTCGGCAGCAGGTCCAGCTTGTTCAGCACAATCAGCTCTTCACGCTCCGCCAAAATAGGCGAGTACGCGTAAAGCTCCTTGCGAATCAGCCGGTAATTCTCCGCCGGGTCGCTGCCGTCTTCCGGCATCACATCCAGCAAGTGCACCAGCACCTTGGTGCGTTCAATGTGCCGCAAAAAGTCATGCCCAAGGCCAGACCCATCACTCGCGCCCTCAATCAGCCCCGGAATATCCGCCAGCACCAGCCGGCGCGTCGCATCAAGCTCCGCCACGCCAAGCTGCGGCGAGAGTGTCGTAAACGGATAGTTCGCAATCTTCGGCGTCGCCCGCGTCATCGCTGCCAGCAGCGTGCTCTTGCCCGCGTTGGGCTTACCCACTAGGCCAACATCAGCCAGCAGCTTCAGTTCCAGCCGCAGAGCCTTCACCTCACCAGGGAAACCGGGGTGCGCATACGCCGGAGCCTGATTGGTCGATGACTTGTAGTGCTCATTACCAAAGCCGCCCACGCCGCCCTTGGCAATCACAAACTCCTGGTGCGGCACAAGGTCCACAATCAAATCACCGGTGGGCTGGTCATACACCAGTGTGCCCGGCGGCACCTTAATGCGGCAGTGCGTGCCGTCCTTGCCAAAGCACTGCTTCGGCCCGCCCGTCTCACCGGGGCTCGCCTCCCAAATCGGCCGGCCGCGAAAGTCAATCAGGGTGTTCAGCCCCTCATCGGCAATCAAAATCACATCGCCGCCCATGCCGCCGTCACCGCCATCCGGACCGCCCTTAGGCTCAAACTTCTCGCGGCGGAATGATGCACAGCCCGAACCACCGGTTCCGGCTTTGACGCTGATAATGGCTTGGTCGACAAACATGAGCCTGTACCATATAACGCTCAACCCTTCCGCGTCGGTTTGCGAGCAAATTTGCTGCCGCCAGCCTTGCCCATTCCCCCGCTCACCCACGCTGTGACCGCAAAACCCAAGTTTTTCCGCTCGCAAACCCCGCCCACCCCGTTTCCAGCGCCAAACTCAGGCCCCAATCTCATCGGGCTCATCCCGGTCATCATCAAAATCCTCGCGGCTCACCGGCACCGGCTCGGCCGGCAGGCGGCTGGCTTCCAGGCACGCCTCGGCCAGCACCTGGTGCAGCTTGTCATGCTCCGGCAGGGCTTGCAGTGAAAAATACAACTGCTCCACCCGCTTTGGGCCAGCCTTCGCATCACGCAAAGCATCGGCAATTGCACCGTCTCCAAGCTGCTCGCACGCCCACAGCAGCCACCACAACGGCAGCTCCTCGCGGCAGTGCATCGGGTCCGCCTGGCCGTTTGCCTCGCCAACTGCCCCCGCGCCAAGTTTCCCCGCCCCCGGCTTGCCCGCCTCAACCGGCGGCGGCGTCAGGTGCTCGCGCAGTGTGGTGGGGCCAATGGCCACCATCGGTATCTTGCCAGCTTTGGTGGTCGGCTCGCGGGTAAGCACTGCTGAAGGTATCTCCAGCCTGTCCAAATGCTCGCGCAAGGCCCGTGCCTCCGCCGCCACGCGTGGAGGGCGAATCACATACACCCCGGCTCCAAGCTGTGCCTCCGTCGGCGCATCGCGCTCAATCACAATCACCCGGTCCGCATCCTCGGCAATCTGCCGCTTCTGCCGCCGGGCCTCTTGCAGCGGCATCAAAATGCGTGACATGCGCTCATAGTCTCTAGCCCCAAACGCCGCGGCCAGCGCATCACTGCACAGCTTCTCGCACGAGAAGTAATCTCGAGCCACCAGCTTCTGGCTTGCCAGTTCCATGTTCGTGTCAATCGTTCTGTTTGGCATCGGCGTTTCGGCAGTCAGTTGGTTCATGAAGTCTCAGTCGCGCATCCGCAGGAGTTGGCTGCTTATCGGTCCACGGTTTAGCTTCGTGTTGTCCCGGTGCTTCCGTCAGCACCAGAGAGTTTGTCGGCCAGTTCACCCAGCGCCACCTGCCATTTCCCGGCCATTTCTCCCATTTCATCGATCATGAAGTCCGCCAGGTCTGACCAACTCTGCTCCGCCACCGCCGTCTGAATCTTCTTGAGTTCCACAACCAGCCCCGGCAAAAGCGTCTCCTGCCCGGCCATCGCCATCAGTTCCTCAGGCTCAATGTTCAAAATTGCAGACCCTTCCCGCACGCCACGCTCTACCACTTGCCACGCCTCCAGCACGCCATGCAGCTCCGCCATCGCGGCAGGAACATCGCCAGACTGCAACTTACCCGCCGCGGCACGCTGGCTGTCACCAATCTGGCCAACCAAGTCACTAAGGTCATGCCAGGCAGATGTGACAAGCTCCTTCGCCCCCGCCGTACGAAACGCCACGGTGCCCGCAGGCCTGCCAGCAACCGGCGAATCCGCATCGCCATCCCAATCCTGCCCATCCACCCGCACCTCAATAATTACCCGCTCCTGCTGCTGCACCACCACCCGCGCAACATGCAGCGCCGCCAAAGGTGTCTGGCCATCACACGGGATAACGCTCTGATCAACAAAGACTTGCATAGCATTAGGTTATCGGCCACACAGCAGCCGGGCGTGAGCGTAAGCAAATTGGAAACGGAACAAGCCCGACCACCCCCCCAATATCCGTCTAAGAGCGGTACCCGGTAGGGTACCGTGGGTGAGCGTGCCAACGATGCCAAAGTGCAGGCACAGCGGAAAACCGACGCGTCGGTTTTCTGCTTCGCAAACTCTTTGGCGGTATCAACACACGAGCCCACGGTACCCTTCCGGGTACCGCTCTTAGTGGGAGTGTGCTGGGGTTGGTCAAGACTGTTGGAACGTGCTTTATGACATCGCCATCGACATCAGGAACTCGGCGTTGGATTTGTACTTGGTCAGGCGGGTTTTGAGCAGTTCCATGGCTTCGACGACGTTCATGTCTGAAAGCACCTTGCGGAGTCGGTAGATCAGTTCGAGCTCTTTGCGGTCCATCAGCAGTTCTTCGCGGCGGGTGCCGGAGGCTGCCACATTAATGGCTGGCCAGATGCGTTTCTCGACGAGCTTGCGTTCCAGGTGCAACTCGCTGTTGCCGGTGCCTTTGAACTCTTCGAAGATCACTTCATCCATCTTGGAGCCGGTGTCTACCAGTGCGGTGCCGATGATCGTCAGCGAGCCGCCCTTTTCAACAGCGCGGGCTGCGCCGAAGAACTTCTTGGGACGCTGCAACGCGCCGGCATCAATGCCGCCGGACATGATGCGGCCGGAGTGGGGCATTTCGTTGTTGTACGCGCGGGCTAGGCGGGTGATGGAGTCGAGCAGGATTACAACATCCTCGCCGAACTCGACCATGCGCTTGGCTTTTTCGATGACCATCTCGGCCACCTGCACGTGGCGGGCTGATTGCTCATCAAACGTGCTGGCGACAACCTCAACACCCGCGGCGGTGTTGCGCTTGAAGTCCGTCACTTCCTCGGGGCGTTCATCAACTAAGAACACGATGACTTTGGTCTTGGGATAGTTGGTGGCGATGGCCTTGGCCATCTTCTGCAGCAGCACGGTCTTGCCGGTGCGGGGCGGGGCGACGATGAGGGCACGCTGGCCTTTGCCGATTGGGGCGACAAGATCAACAGTGCGGCACTCGATCTGATCTGGCGTGGTTTCAAGGATGAAACGCTCCTCGGGGTGCAGGGCTATTAGGTCCTCAAAGTTTTTGCGCTCGGCCACATCGGAGGGTTTGCGGTCATTGACAGCATCGACCCGCAGGAGGGCGAAGTATTTTTCGCTCTCCTTTGGCGGACGGATGAAGCCGCGGATGACCATGCCTTTTTTCAGGCCGATGCGACGGATCTGAGTTGGGGAGATGTAGATGTCATCCGGACCGGCGAGGTACGACTGCTCGGGTGAGCGGAGGAAGCCAAAGCCGTCGGGCATCACTTCGAGCGTGCCTTCGCCGACCATGAGACCGGTTTTGACGGCCCGGGCCTTTAGTACTTTGAAGATCAGGTCTTGCTTGGGCGTGAGTGAGAAGTTCTCAAGCCCTTCGCGCTTGGCGATTTTCTGAATCTCGGCAATGTCCATGCGCTGCAGCGCGGGCATGGTGATCGGGTCTTTGAGCGCTGCGGGGTCGGCCTTGGCGACGATTGCTTCGAGCTCTGCTGCTTCTTTTTCGAGATCCTCATCGAGGGGGAGGCCGTCCATGCCGGGCGTGCCGCGGATTTCACCGGAGCTGTTGCCACCGCTGTAGAACGGGTTGAATCCGCCGCCACCGCTGCTGCTACCACCGATGCCGCCACCCGTGCCGCCGCGGCGTTTCTTTTTCTTACGGCGACCGCCACTGGTGAAGCCGTACGGGTTGCTTTGGCTGGAGCCTGGACCACCGCCGACCTGGCCACCACCGCCGACCTGGCCACCGCCGCCGACTTGGCCACCGCCGTTTGGATTGAAACCGCCGGGCTGCTGCTGGCCTTGGGGTGCGCCGGCCTGCGAGGGGCCGGACCCCATGCTGCCAGAGCCCATGCTGCCGGAGCCAGAGTTACCCGATGGCGATTGTCCGCCGCCGCCGTTTTGGTTGAACTGGCCTCCGGATTGACCGGCCGATGAACCTGATTGAGTCATGGATGATGTCGATTGTCCACCGGAGTAGCCTGCGGCGTTTGACGGTGAGGAGTAACCGGAGGTAGTCGGAGAACCTGCGAATCCGGGATGACTGGAGAAGTTTGCCGGGACGGGTGATGAACCTGATGAGGGGCCTGCACCAACGCTCACGGGGCGCGGCGCTGATGGTGCGTACGGAGCGGACGCTGGAGCTGAAGCCGGCGCCGAGGAAGCGCCGACTGACACGGGAACTGCTTTGGGAGCGGGCACCGAAACCGGCACAACCTTGGGAGGAGCCATCATGGATGGTGCGGAGGAGGAGCTGCTCGCCGCGGCGGCGGCGGCGCGGGCGGAAGCGCGAGCTGGCCGCGGAGTTTCTGCGGGAGAGGGGGCGCTGGAAGAATCGGAAGAGTCGGAAGCGGAGTCGGCCTTGGCCGTGGAGTTTTTGGTTGTGCGACGCATGGTGTGAACTCGGGAGCGAACGATTGAGACTGCTGAACTTGCCGGAGCTTTGCCGGCGAGAAAGGAAGAAAGAACAGAGCTACGAAAGGCAACAAAGGACTGGCTGGGATGTGGGGGAGGGAAGCGGCGCTACACGTTTGGGCTGCCGGTGTGCCGAAGAATTATTGGCAGAGTTAAGATTGGAAGGACGGTAAGGACAGAAACACTGTGAGGCAAAGTTGTGTGATGTTTGTGTGAACCACTTCGCGGGCAGCGGCGCCAGAGGGTTTTGACGCAAGCCAGAAAGCGAATGGGTAAACAAGTTTAGTGCAGCACGCAGGCCCAAGGTGGGGATGCGACAGGAGAAATGAGACTGATTTTGAAGACTGGAAGCTGGGATGCCCACTGCGATGGAGTTGGTTGACTGGGCGGTTTGCAGCGGGCCTGAGGCTGCAGAAGCGGCAGCCACCAGTGGCCGGGCGAACAGTAGCAGCCCGCTGAATTGAGGGAGAGAACCGGGCGAAATGGGCCAAGGTACAAAGTGAACCAGGGGATATTACTGCGTCAGTGCACCGAGCAACTCATAGTAAATCTGGGCTACTTGTTGCTGGGTGACGGCTGCGGACTCGTCACTAATGACAATATAGCCGCAGCGGGCGCGCTTTTCCTGCAGGGGCATCTGGGCGGCCTCCCGGCGGAGGAGTTCTTGTGCGTTCCAGCCGCGGCTGGCGACGCGGGCTTGGCGCTGGCTGAGGGATGCATCCACGAAGATCAGGGCGTCGCATTCGGGTGCGAGACCGGCTTCGAGCAGGAGTGGGGCATCGATCACGACGGCTGGCTTTGCGGAGGCGTGGGCGGATGCGATCAGGGCCTCGCGCATGGATTTGAGCTTTGGATGGATGAACTGTTCGAGGCGGATGCGCTGGACGGCATCGGTAAAGACGATGTCGGCGATGGCTTTGCGGTTGGCACCACCGTTTGGCAGCAGCACGCCGGTGCCCCACCACTGGGCGAGCTGTGAGGCGATGTGAGGCTGGGCGAGGAGGTCGCGGACTTGTGAATCTGAATCACTGACGGGGCAGCCGAGCTTGGCGAAGCAGGATGCGACGAAGGATTTGCCGGAGCCGATGCCGCCGACTAAGCCGATGATGATGGGCCGGCGGCCTTCGGGCTGAGGATTTTCGGCGGGGGTGGTCATCTGGTCAAGGATTGCTCGGGCTGGGAGTGGGCGTGAGATTGAAATTGGGCCTGGGCCTGCTGGCGGTTGCGTGTGGCGGCGATGCGTTGCTGCTCAAGACTTGCGCAGACAAGGTGTGGGGCTCGGATGTAGCGGAGACTGCAACCACCGCTGGGTGCGGCGGTGAGAATTTGAACATCGCCAAGGCCTAGCAATCGCTGCACCCAGGTTGCCTCGTGGGCGATTTCGCGAACATCGCCCCAGCGCACCTGCACACTGCGGCGGGAAGCGACGCCGCGGAGGACGACTAGGCGTGTGTCGGTGAGGATGTAGTGCTCTGCAGCGCAGGAGATGACGCCGAGCAGGAGCGAGCCGGCCAAGATGCCGACGGCGCCGGCGGCCAGTGAAGCGGGCGCGACGAAGGGGAGCCAGCCCTGGGCTGCGAGCGGAAAGGCGATGGCGGCGAGGAACCAGCAAAGGAGGTTTAGCCTCGGTCGGCGGAACATTGCAAGCCAGAGACTTGGACCGAGCACGAGCGCGACGCGTTCACCGGGCTGCAATTGCGAGGTGAGCCACGGGGGCGCGAGCACGCCTGACGCGGGTGTAGCGTTAGCAGCCTGCGCCGATGCGAGGAAGCCTGGTGGCGGTAGGGAGGGCGTGCTAGAGGGCGTGCTGGAGGGCGTGCTGGGATCCGGACTGTTCTGCGGGCTGGGCATGTGCAACTGGAGTGGGCAGCTGATGATGAACAGCGGGAAGAATCGGTTCGGGGGGTTTTTATCCGGGATGTGAATCAGCGAGAAGCGAGGCGACCGAGCCGGCGGCTCTCGGCTGCACGGATCAGGCCGGTGCGGTCATCATCGGTGGCCCAGCCGGCGGTGAGGGTCTCGATTGCCTCAGCGCGGGCGGGTGCTGCTTCGGATGGGGACAGACCCAAGTCGCCCAGAGCGCGGAAGTGTTCTGCCAAGGTGGTGAGCGCTGCATCGGCCAGGGGCAGATCGCTGCGGGTGGCGAGCCATGCGGCGAAGCCTACCGGATCAGTCGGCACGCCGCCGGACCGGACCTGGGCGTACTGGCTAAAGGCTTGCTGCATCTGTGCGGCGGACTCTGAGGGGAGCGAGTGCACGGCGCTTAGGGTGCTCAGGGCGTTGTTGAGTGATGCATCGGTGAAGCGGTCGATGCCGCTGCGGGCATCACCGGCGGTGGGCCTGCTGGTAGTACGCTCGAAGATGACACGGTCGCCGGTGCGGATGGCGGTGAGGGGAACGCCGAGGTCAATCAGGGCGGAGCTGACAAAGGCGGCGCGGGTGCCGTTGGCGAAGCTTGGCGAGCCTTCGATGGCCGTTGGCTCAAGAATAATGAGCGGGAGAATGGAGCCTGCGGCATCGCCCGAGATTTGAGATTGGGGCCGAGTTAAGAGGCGGAGGTTGGTTTGGCCGGTGGAGAAATCAGCGGGGCGGTTGCCGTCGACGAAGGCGTCGGCGTTGGATGGGTAATTGCCGTTGAGCAAGACGTTGACGAATTCGGAGGAGGTGATTGGCGAGCCGTTGCGGGTGGCGATGACGGGGTTTGATCCGGAGTCGATGGTGCCCCAGCCTGAGGGGTTGCTGACGGAGAGACCGCCGGCGAAGACGAGGTCGGTGCCGTTGTCGATCTGGAGTTCGCCGGGGTTTGCGAAGGCGACTGCGGAGCCAGCGCGGCGGCGGACTGTGACGTTGGTGACATTGAAGGTGGCGGAGCCGAGGGTATTGAAGTCTCCGAAGACGGCGCTGGTGGCGCTGAGTGAGAAGTTGCCGAGCGTGGTGATGCGCTCGCCGCTGCCGATGTTGAATACGCCGTTTTGGCCGCCTGTTCCGAGGAAGATGCGGAGGCCCTGCGAGTTGCCGGCGAAGATTGTGGCGGCGGCGGGCTGGTTGGTGCGGACGAGATCCTCATTGATTGAGAGGCTGCCCAGGGGCTGCGAGGCGGAGCCGATGCTCTGGCCATTGAACACGACGATGGGCATGGTCACTGAGGCGGTGCCGCCGGAGTACTGGTTGCCGTTGGGCGTGCGGATGAGCAGGCTGCGGGTTCCGTTCGTGGAGCCGGAGTTGATATCACCATTGAAGGTGATGGTGCCGAAGGAGGTGCCGTTGAAGGCGCCTGCCGAGGCGCTGCCGGTGTAGCGAGAGGTGATGGTTTGGGTGGAGTTGAGCAGGCGAACAGGGCCACCGGAGAGCGTGATGTTGCCGCGGTTGGTGACGAGGTTGCCGCCGAGACCGATGGTGGTTGCGGAGATAAGGATTGAAGGTGGGGTTGCGGCATCCCCGGAACCTGTGACGGCGCCGGCGGTGATGTTGCCAACGTTTAGGCCTTGGCCGGTGGCGCCGGTGAGGGAGACGGATTGATCAGCGGTGGCGGTGAGGCGGCCGGAGTTGATGGTGAGGCCTGAGAGGGTGATGTTGCCGCTGGGGCCCTGGGCGGTGAGGATTGCGACGTTGTCAGTGGCGGCTGCACCGCTGCCGGCGACGCGGATGGCGGCGCCGGTGGCGGAGGTGATGGAGCCGTTGGATGCGGTGACGGTGAGGATGCGGCCGACGTTACTGGTGTCGAGCACAACATTGCCGGTGGCGGCGGTGTAGGTGACGTTGCGACCGGTGCTGCCGGTGACGCTGGTGCCGGGGATGAAGGTGTTGAAGCTCAGTGATGTGGCGGTGGTGGAATCAAGCGTGATGTTGCCGGAGGCGGCAGTGTTGACCAGGGTGGTAAAGGTGGCCCGGCCCAGTGAGGAGACGGCGAAGGCATCGGAGATGTCACCGGTTGTTGCGGTCACTGAGAGCGGGCCGCCGACGACCATGTCTGCGATGCCGAGTACGACGCCGGTGGCGTTGGTGATGGTGGCGGCGCCGCCGGTTGCGCCGGTGTTCACGCGGATTGGGCCGGTGACGGCCAGACCATCGTGCGTGATGGTGGCGGCGGCGGCGGTTGTTTCAAGGTTTGCTGAACCGGCGACAGTGAGGCTGCCGGTGCCGGCGCGGGTGATGTTGCCGGTTGAGGAGACGACATCCAAGTTGCCGCCGATGTTTGATGCGGCTAGGGCAGTGCCGACGCTGTTGCGAAGGGTCACGTTACCGGCGGTACCGGTGGTGGTGAAGCTCATGGGGCCGCTGAATGCGTTAGTGATGTCATCGAGCGTGATGGCTTGCCCGCTTTGGCTGGTGACGAAAGTACCGCCGGCGCTTGTGAGTGTGCCGGCTTGGGTGATGGTGCCAAGTGTTGCGGTAGCGTTTAGGGTGCCAACAACGGAGGACTCTGCCAAGACCAAGGCGGTTGCATTGACGATGGTGGCGTTGGAGCCCGCGCCGGTAGTGAAGAGGCCAACAGCGCCGGTTGCGGCGAGCTGGTCAAGCGTGATGTTGCTTGAGGCGCTGGTCGTGGTGAATTCGGAATCACCGGTGATGGTGGCGATGCCGTTGTCGGTGAGGGCGCCGGCCGAAGTGATGGTGAGATTGGAGCCGATGGTGCTGGTGCCCAGCACGGTGGCGCGGTTGTTGTCGATACTCGTGGAACCGACAGAGGTGAGCAGGAGTGCGCCGGTGAACAGATTGGGGCTTGTGCTTAGGTCAATGCTGGTGGCCGAGTTGGCAGTTGTGGTACCGCTGACGGTGAGGATGCCGGACTGGGTGATGCTGCCGGTGGTGGTGGTGATGCCGAGGTTGCCGCCGATTGTGGAGGCCGCGAGGTTGACGGCGGTGAGTGTGGCGGTGGCGTTGCCGGTACCGGTGGTGTTCAGCGAGAGAGATGCGGTGGAGTTTGAGAGTGTAAAGGCGTTTGCGTTACCGATGAGGATATTGTTGGAAGTGCCGTTGGCCGTGAGTGTTGTGATACCGGCTCCATCGATAACGATGTCACCGTTCTGCGTGATGCCGCCGGTGGTGGCGGTGGCGGTGAGGTTGCCACCAATGTTGCTGGCTCCCAAGACCAAGGCACGGTCGTTGGTGAGGGTCACATTACCGTCCGCACCGGCTGAGTTCAGGGCCACTGGTCCGGTGACCGAAAGATTATTTAGCGTGATCGAGGCGTTAATTTCGCTGGTCTCGAGGGTTAGCCCTCCGGTGACCGAGACGGTAGAGCCTGTTGCACCGGTGATGTCTCCGGTGATGCTGGTGACGGTGAGGTCTCCGCCGACAGTTGAGTTGGACAGCACCGTTGCGGTTTGGTTGACGACGGTGGAATCAGTGCCGGAGACCAGACCGATCGCGCCGGTGCCGGTGAAGGTGCCAGCGCCGACTCCGAAGCTGATGGTTTGATTGGCGGCAGCGGCGGCGGCTGTGGTGGTGCCTGTTACTTCGAGGTTTCCGGTGTTGGAGATGGAGCCGGCTTCTGAGAGCACATCAAGGTTGCCGCCCACCGTGCTGGCGTCAAGGACAATGTTGCCCTGGTTGGTGAGCGTGGCATTGCCGGTGCCGGCGGTGTTTAGCGCAATGGTGCCGAGGATGATGGGCTGAGTACCGCTGGCGAACCGAAGGTTGATCGAGTCATTGGCCGTTGTGGTCGTAGCGGTCAAATTCCCATCAACAGCGAAGGAGCCGCCAGAAGCGAGGGTGATGTCACCGCCCGAGTTGGTGACGGACATGTTGCCGGAAACGCTGACAGCAGTAAATTGGACCGCGCCGGAGCCGATGATTGTGGCATCGCCGGTCTGGGTAATGGCAAACCCGCCGGCGGCGATGGATGAACCCGAGGCCATTGCGAAGGACCCGCCGGTGCTGAGCGAGGTGAAGGTGCCGCCGAAAAGGTCAATCGCCACACCTGTGGCGATGCTGACGCCTGTGCCGGATGTGAGCGTGAGCGCTAGTGGGGCGGCGGTGGCGGTGATGCCAGCGTTGAAGGTGATTGAACCATCAGCGATGAGTCGCAGCTCCGCGGCTGGGGTGCCTGTAAATGAGATTGGAGCGTTTACGGTGATATTGCCCGGGTCGCTACCAGCGCCGGCGGTGGTGATGGTGACGGTGGTGCCGCCGAGCAACTGGGCCTCAATGGCTGAGTTACTGATTTGCGAGGGCGAGCCGGTGCCTTCGAACAGGCCGCCGGTGTTCGAACCATCGGGTGTGAATTGAAAATTGAGATCGGTGCTGGCGGTGATTTCAATGTCGTACGGGTCGATCAGCCAGTTGCCAGCGCGGCCGCCTCGGCCTGCGGAGGCGTCAACAAGCAGTGGGTTGACGGTGAGCCCTGAGTGGCCGGAAGTTTCAATGAAGCCGCCGTTGCCGCCAGACGCGCCGCCGGTGGCGGTGGCGGTACCGAAAAAGCGGAGTGCGCCGTCACCCCAGAAGATGATGGTGCCGCCGTTGCCGTTGTCGATTGCATCGGCCCGTACGACGCTGGTCACGTCAACGAAGGTTGCTGAGGAGTGTGGCATGTCGCCGGAGCCGTGGGCGTCGCCACCGATGCGAATGACACCGCCACCAGCGGAGCCTGAGGCGTCGATCGTGGCGCCGAGCAGGCCGATTTGGCTGCCGGTGACGGTTACGTCGCCGCCGTGCTGGCCAGGCTGGGTGCCGCGGACATCGATGGTGCCGGAGATGATGACGCGACCGGCGTCTGGGCGCTTGCCGTCAGCGGTGTCGGTGGGTGCGGTAATCTCGACAGAGCGCGCCTGGATGGAGCTGCCCTTGTTGGTGCGGATGGCGGTGGCGTAGAGGTCGCCGGCGCCCATGATCACGCGGCCGCGCGGGGCGGCGACGGTGCCGCCGTTTTCAACGCCAACGCTGCCGCGGGATTCGGTCTTGTTGGGGTCGGTTGCGACCTGAGCGAAGACGCGGCCGGCGCGTTCACCGATGAGCACGCGATCTCCGGCGGCCATGACGACGGAGCCTTGGGGTGAGACGATGGTGCCGAAGTTGGCGACTTGGCCACCGATGAGGTTGACGCCGGTTGCTCCTTCGATTCTGCCGAAGTTCTCAACGCGGCCTCCGGAGGTTGTAAAGACGTTACGGGAGTTTAAAAAATCCGAGTCGCTCATGTGGGCCGCGGCGGCGACGAACTGCCCGGCGTTGATGATTGCGCCCTGACCAAAGATGATTCCTGCAGGGTTGACGACGTAGACAATGCCATTTGACTGAAGCGTGCCGTTGATTGTGGTGGGCATCATGCTCAGCACGCGGTTTAGTACCGCGCTGTTGGCTGAGGGCTGGATAAATCGCACTGTCTGGCCAGCGGCAATGTTGAACGATGAATAGTTGATGATGGTGCGGTTGGCGGCCAGCACGGTGGTGACGTTGCCGTTTTGGGAGAACGATGCGGAACCGGCAACGACACGCGGGTTGCGGGGCTGGGCGAGCGCCGATGCTGAGAACACCGCAGGGGCAAACAAGGCCAAGGCCTGACCGGCGACTAGCAGCAGGGCGGGCACCATCGCAGGCCGGTTGCGACGCGAGCTTTGCTGGCGAGCCGCTGGGCGACTGCGGTCAGGGGATGAGGCGGCGGTTTTGCTGTTGTTCATTGCAATGTTCCTCTGCATCAAATCCGCAGGGTGCTGGGTTGTTCCGGCACGATGCGGCGAGGGCTCTGGCGGTTTGCCAATTCTTAAAAACTGGACTTCTCGGCGAGTCACTTTTATGAGGCTCTTTGAATCTGTGGCGAAACTCGATCTCAACTCGCGTTCGTCAATTCGTTGTACTGGACCGGCCCTAGGCGTTGGGGTTGCCATGGCGGGCTCGCGGAAAATTTTTCGAATCCTGCGAAGCGGTGCTGCCTCGGGGCAACTGCCGCAGAAAGGCTGTCGTGTAGGATATCAATCACAAAGGCCGGTTCAGGGATTTGGAGTCATGGAAGAAAGGTTTGTGGTCTGGAATTCTGGATTGGGGGCTTTAGGGGATTCTTCGCTGTCTGTTCGCATGAATTCGGTGATCGGCCGCAAAGATCACTGGATCTAGACTGAATAGGGGAACTAGAGCAGATGTGGGGTATGGAGACAAATTCAAGCCGCCCTGTGGCGGCTAGGACTGGCAATATAACCGTAACTGGACGAGACTAGCGAGCTGCATTGTAAACAGTCGATTGAATCGGGGGATCAGAACGCGATGGTTGCCGAGAAGTGAAGCCGGTTGTCGCCGGCGCTGCTGGTTGAGTTTCCGGACGCGTCGGTGGTGCCGCGGAGGACAAAGCCCCAGTCGGCGCGGATGAAGAGGTTGCGCTTGAGTTGGAACTCCAGACCGACACCAGCACCGATCAAGTCGGCATCGGACTCGAAGACCTTTTTATCGTTGTTGGTGATGTGGGCCGCATCGATGAACGTGCGGAAGATGAAATCCCAGTCGGTGGTGCCCATGTTTTCCTGCGGACGCCAGCGGAACGGAGAGCCGAACAGTTCGCCGGGTTGGGCTGAGATGCTGTACAGGCGAGGGATGTGCAAGCGGTACTCGGCCGTTGCAAAGAGGGCGTTGTCACCGACGAACTGCGATTCTTCGTAGCCGCGGACTGTGTAGAAGCCGCCGCCGACTTGCTGGAAGATGGGAACGACGCGGCTGCCCATGGCGGAGGTGCCGCGGATTGATCCGTAGATTTCGTGAGCGAGGGTGCCGGCCTGCTGACCGAAGAACAGGGGCTCAATGTAAAACGAGTGGTCGATGTTGCCTTTAAAGAGCGTGAACTCACGGTCGGGATCAAAGCGGCCGAGCTCGTCAACTTCAGCTTGGCTTGAGGCGCCGACTGCGGAGTCGAAGCTGGCACTGGCGGAGGTTGTGGCGGCGAGATCTGACCGGTAGCTGCCGCGGACACCGCCGGAGATTAGCGTGAAGCCTGCGGAGCCATCGATTGGGAAGCCGGGGATGGTTTGGTTGCTGACCTCGGTGTGCTCGTATCGCACGCCGATGAACAGATCGAGGTCGTAGCGGGGCTTGACGATGGCCTGCCAGATGAGTTCGCCACCGACGTTGTACCCTTCACCATTGAGCGCGCCGAGGGCGATACCGACATCGCTGGCGGCGTATTCGTTCCAACCGGCGAGGACCTTGGCGCGGAGGAAGTCTCCGTAGACGGGGAGTTCGTATGAGCCGAACACGGCAGTGGACTGGTCGAAGGATGCGGTGACGATGTCGAATTGCAGGACATCATCGTTACCGGACAGATTGGTGTGGCTGACACCGAGACGCTCACGCCAGTTGCTGGTTTGCGCTGTGCCGGTGTTGCTGATGTTGGCGTAAACGCTCCATGGCTTGGCCTGGGCGATGTTGTAGTTGAGGTCCACATCGAACGGGGAGCCGCCGGACTCGGTAGCGGCGGAAATGGCTGCGTCCGCTCTGCGGCCGGGCTGGCGAGAGAGGCGGGCGAGTTGTTCATCGAGCGCGGATTTGTCAACGAATGAGCCGGGTGCGATTGGGGTGCTGGCCACAGCGCGAGCGCCGACGGGCGAATTGGGAATCTCCTTGCCGTTCTCATCGATCACGGTGGCGGTGACGTTGCGGACGCGGCCGGCGTAGAGCATCAGCGTCATTTCGCGGCGGTCGCCACGAAGGTCACGGCCGGTGTCATCAATATCGTCGGACGAAGGGAGCACGAAGATGGCGACAAAGCCGGAATCGTTAAGTTTGCGGACGATTGAGCTGGAAATGGCTGAAATCGCGGCGGGTGTGTAGTTTCCGGGTACGGTGTTTAGGTCTGCGATTGAGCGGATGACGCTGGTATCGGTGGCATCGCGTGGAGAGTTCGCCCGCGCGGGGCTGTAGGCCACGCCGTCGTACTCGAGTGCGACGACCGCATCCATGATGAGATCTTCGGGCGGCAACTGACCACCGGGGGAACCAGCGTAACGGATGAGAAACCGCGAGACGGGATAGGTGCCGGCAACACCGATGGGCACGCTCGGTTTGGCCGTGACGGTTGAGCTGGTGCCGGTGGGCATGACGGGCCGGGGCGTGGCATCGGGCATTTGGGCCGGGGGCTGGGCGACTTCGCCTTCTGGCCGCGCGGGCTGGGGCATGCTGGCGGGCTGCTTGGGCCGGTTGATGATGGGGCGACCGGGCTCGATTGGCGCGGGGGTTGGCGGGGTGCCAGCGGGTTGTTCCGCGGCGGCGAGATTGCACATGCCACCACAGACGGCCAGGAGAGCGGTTGCACTGGCGACACAACGTAACCAAGTGGAGTTCTTGGCTATGGGTTGCCCGGGCAGCTGGCGGGTGCTGTGCGAGCGTGAGAGGCAAGCCGTTTTGTGTTCCGAATCGTGCATATTCAGCTCTTGTTGCATGTTTGCGGGAGATGGATTGACCTGAAACCGGAGCCTGCTTGGCTTAGGAGGTGGACGGCCAAGCCCTTAAGGATGAACGTTAGGCTAACACCGAAGGGGTTCTCGGTCCAACAGGGAGAGCATCGGCAAAAACGCCTGACCGGACCGGCAGGAATATCAAAATATGTTTGCGAGCCCAAACTTGGCGGGAACGGGCAGGTGGCCGGGCGGTGGGTGTGGGGTTGTGGGAGAAATAAAAAAGCCTCCTAAGCGGGTTGAATCCGCGAATGGAGGCTTTTTCAATGTCCCTAAGGGGATTCGAACCCCTGTCGCGTCCTTGAAAGGGACGAGTCCTAGGCCAGGCTAGACGATAGGGACGTCTGCGTCATTATTGGCGCGGCAACGGAGCGGTGCGATGTTTGGGGTGAAGAAAAGGTCGTGGTTTTTGTGATGGTCAGGGAAGCGAGACGAGGAGGGACGTTTTTGCGCGGGCCCGCGCGGGGCGGCATCGGGGGGCCTGGGGTTGGCGGAACAATTTGGTTGGGACGGTTCAGGGGGTGTTTAACACGTGGGCGAGAACATTCGATAGTGAGATCATGAGCGATACACGCCGAAACCGGGATGATATTGGGGGTGGCGCCAGGCCTGCGCGGCCGATTCCGGCCGGGGTACGGCGGTTGATGCTTGCGCTGGGGTGCGGGGCGTTTTTCTTTGGGGTTGCCTCGCTGCGAGAGCCGCGGCACTCGGAGGCACGCCCAGTTCCGGTGACGGCGAGCCGCGCCGAGCTGTTGGCGCAGCCGATTCTGGGCAAACTGCTGGGGAGTTTTAAAACGCAGGACATGGTCGTGGAGCTGTACTCTGATCGCGGGCGGGCGCTGTTTCGAGCGTTGGATTTGCAGGGAGAACAGTTGACGGCGCAGATTTCGGCGGGCAAGCTCACGACGATGTATCCGAGTCTTGACCTGCGGACGCTGCTGGCATCACTGCATCCGGGTGGGGGGCTGATGTTGGTGGATGAGCCAAAGTCTGCTGTTGGCGAGCACTAAGCACACGGGTGGTGCACGGCAAGGGTTGTCGGCGTGAGTGGTTGCTGGGGTTGGTTTGGCGAGCGCGAGTAAAGTTCGTGCGGGGCGACTTGTGGTTATCGGAAGAAAGCACTCGGGCAAATTTAATTGATTTGCAATGGTGGGCGCGTGGGAAGACATTGACTTGTGTGCAGGATCTACTCGTTGTGGGCGTGAGCACCAGGAGTCTACAAATGTCAATGTCTATGAAAATGTCGATTGTGTGTTTGGTGACGGCAGGGAGCTGCTCGGGCGCGCTGGCGGCGCTTGGCGGGTCGGTGGTTGTCACGGCCAGCGCCCTTAGTGGTGGCCAGTATCAGTACAACCCAACGCTGAGTAATACTGGTACGACGACGATCGGGACGCTTTGGTTTGCGTGGATTCCGGGGCAGAATTTTCTGACAGCGAGTCCGACAGTGGTGACGTCGCCTTTGGGTTGGAGCAGTTCAATCATTCATGGTGGGGCGAGTGATGGTTACAGCATTCGGTGGACGGCTAATAACGCATCGTCATTTCTTGCAGCGTCCGCAAACCTAAGCGGATTCTCATTTCGCAGCTTTACGACGCCAGCGGGTTTAGATGGGCCCTCTGTGCCGTACCCGAGTTCTGCGACGACGACGAGCTTTTTGTACAGCGCGGGTCCTTTTAGTGACAGCGGTTTCCGGTTTGTGGCCACGGTCGTGCCGGCGCCGGCGACGGGCGGGCTTGTGGCTCTCGCGGCAATTGCTTCGCTGCGTCGTCGGCGGGCAAGAATTGGCCAGTAAAGCGGCGAGGCGGGAGATGCTGGCGGGAGGTGCTGGCGGGAGATGGTGGCAGGGGCTTGTGGTTTGATTCGTGGGAAGCGGTGGAAGTCGCCAAACGCATGGAGCCCAGCCGTATACTTGCACTGTGTGAGAGCAGCTTCGATTCTTGATTCCACGACTGGCTCGTGTTTTATGAGTGAACAGGCGATCCCAGCGGATGGCGCGGGGCGAGCGGAAGCAGGTGGGCCGCGCGTGGCTGGTAGCCACGCGCGCGGCCTGCCTGCGCCTGATGACCGCGACGCTTCTTCGCGGCTGCGATCAGAGTACTTGGCGTTGCTCGAAGCATCGCGCGCCCGCCTGTGGCTGGTGGCGGTGGCGGTGACGGGTGATCGAACAGAGGCGGATGATGTGCTGCAGGATGCGGCGATGATTGGGCTGGCGAAGTTTTCGGAATTTGCATTGGGATCAAGCTTTGATGCGTGGATGGGGCAGATCACCCGCAACGTTGCGCTCAATGCGCTGCGCAAGCGCAAGCGGGCCGCTGCGGCACTGAATGACCAGATTCATTCACCCGAGCTTCGTGCGGTTTCACGCGTGGATACGGACGATGGGGAGGAAGTGGGGGGCACGGGGCGAGCGTCGGAGCTTGCCTCTGCGGTGGCGGGGTTGGATGACGTTGCCCGGACTTGCCTGCTTTTGCGGGTGGTTGGTGGGTTGCCGTATCAGGCGATTGCGGCAATTGTGCAGATCCCGGAGTCAACGGCGATGAGCCATGTGTACAGGTCGCGGGGGCACTTGCGAAGCTGGATGCTGAACATTGAAGGGACGAGTGGGAGTGACAGACCCGGCGGTTTGAATAAAACCGGGCTGGCGCCGGTTGTGATCGAGGAATCGCAAAAAACCGGTTCGCCACCGGCGTCACGAACTGGGGTGGCGAGATGAGTGATCCAATCGGACGGTCCAAGTCGAATGATCCGGAAGTGTTCGCAGAAGATATGAGTTCAGCTGATTTCCAACTTGATGCTTACCTCGACGGGACGCTGTCACCGGAGCGAGCGGCTGAGTTTGAGCAGCTGATGGCGGCGGATGCCGGGCTTGCCCGGCAAGTGGAGGCGGCCCGACAGGTGGATTTTGAGCTGCGGCAGCTGTTTGCGGCGCCGGCAGCGGGGGCGGGATTGACAAGTGGGTTGGAAAGTGCTTTGAGCGGCATCGCACGCACGGGTAGTGGCGGACCAGAAAATGAGCAGATGGCCGCCGCGGTTGTGCATCAGCCAGCGGGCGTGATACGCCCTGCCCGAGGCGGAGGCCGACTGGTGGGGCTAATCGCGGCGGGTGTGCTGCTGCTGGCGGCGGTGCTGGTGGTTCGATTTGCGACGGGGGAATCCGACGACTCGATGCTGGCGCTCGAGTTTGAGCGACAGACCGCGGGTGGATTCACACCGGCGATAGTGTGCACGACCGACGAGGCGTTTGCGGAGTGGACCCGGGTGGCGTTTGGGCAGCCACTTGAGCCGCGCGGGCTTGCCAGCAATATTGAGTTATTGGGCTGGAGTACGAGCCAACTGGTGCCGAACTATGCGGGCCTGCTGCTGGCGCGGGTTGACGGCCAAGGTGTGATGGTGGTGATGGACAAACCCAAAGAGCTTGGGAGCGCTGCGGACGGGAAAATTGGTGTTCTGCGGACGTTTGAGCGGCACATCGGTAAGGTGCGACTCATCGAAGTGACTCCACTGGAGAAGCCGATGCTGGTGGACTCGATCGTGGCCTCTGGGCTTGGGGCAAACTCTGAAGAACCGGGGCGCAAGTGAGCGGCAGATGATCAGCTGATTTGGAGATTGATCAGCGCGTGGATAAGCGAAACTTTCGGGGCATGGGCGTTACGCGGGTACCGGCGGGGAATCACTTTGTACAGCGCGGGGCTTGGGTGTCGGTGGGTTGTCGATGATCTCGGCGAGGGTGAGGGTGCCCAGGCTTGCCGCCATGGCCAGCTCGGTGGCGCGGAGCACGGCTTCAATTCGTCCGCAGCCGCGGGCGCTGATAACGGCTTCATCGAGCGATTCGACTGCGGTGACCGCTGCGATGGAGGAGGCGGGCCTAGCTAGGCTGTACTTTGACGACTTGTGTTCGCCGGTGCGAATCTTAACGATGAGCGAGCTATCGAGCAGGGCGGCCAGCACGACTCGCACCGCGGCGATGGGGATGCCGGCGCGGGCCTCGAGCTGCTCAGCGGTGATACCGCCGCGGCCCTGTTGGAAGCTGTCGGCGATGTGGGCGAGGATGGCGAGGCCGACCGAGCGATCGAGCAGGAGGGGTGTGTTTGATTGTTCGGGCATTCCGGCGATGACGGGGGCGTGGAGGTGGCGGCGCATTACGCCGCGCCATGCCTGTCCGATGAGCGAGAGGCGATGGTGCTGGATGAGGAACGCCAGCCGCAGGCCAAACAGGACGATGATCCAAGTGATATAGATCCAGAAGAGGAACAGCGGCAGCAAGGCTAGTGAGCCGTAGAGCGAACGGACTCCGGCAACTTGGACATAGATGGCGAAGCCGTTCTTGGCCAGTTCCAGCAGCACGCCACCGACGATTGCGCCGATGATGGCGGGGCGGATGGCCACGCGGGTATTGGGGATGGTGAGGTACAACGATAGCAGGAGTGTCGCGGAAATCGGAACTGCGGTCACATAAGCGAGAAATACGCGTAGGGGAGCGCCGAGGCTGCCTGCTTCCTCCGAAATGGAGGTGGCGACATTGATGAAGGCGTTGCTTGCAAAGAAGCTGGCATAGACCAGCATGGGGCCGAGGGTGAGGATCATCCAATATTGCAGCAAGCGCTTGGACCAGGAGCGGGCGGGCTGGCCGCCATAGACGCTGTTGAAGGAGCCTTCCATGGCAACGAGCAGGCCCATGGCACCGTAGATGAGCACGCCAGCGGAGATCATGCCGATCCAGGTGAAGTTGATGCCGCTGAATTCCTGGACGCGCTGGCTGATCCACTTTTGCAGGTTAAAGCCGCTATCGCCGCTGCCGGCGAGGTTGGTGAGTCCGGCCTGATCCATCAGCCGCGAGAGCATCTGCTCGACAAGTGAGTTGGTGTCTTTGAACAGGCGAAGGGTGAGGAAGGCGATCAGCAGGATGGGGATCAGAGAAAAAATCGTGCGGTAGGCCAGAGCGGCGGCCATTTCAGGGATCGCGGCGTGACCCAGGAGTGAGCCGACGGTGGTACCCAGACGGGTGGCCGAGGCGAGGATGCCACCGCGGGGCGACGAAGAACTGCCGGAATCGCTAGTGGATGCCAAGACATGCTCGGGCTGGGCCGAGGGGTCAGTGGGCGAATTGGTTATCGGTTCGGACGGATCTGGCATGGGTGATTGTTGGCCGGCTGGCGGAGCGAGTGTGCGGGTAAAGATTCTGCAGGATCACGAAATGAGGCTCTTGGCAATCACAATGAATTACTACCGTTGGGCGAGTTGGCCGATTCGTGTTGGTTGTTCCCGAGAACTTTTATGTTATTTTTTCAACGAGCCAGTTGTTTTCTGACCGCCGCCACCGCATTCCTCTGGGCGGCAGCACAGTGCACCTCTGGGGCCGGTTTTGAGGGAGCCGAACCTGCTTCTGGAGGGGGTGGTGCGGCTGGGCGCATTCGGCAAGCGCCTGTTTTGTTGTCGCCAGCAGGGAGCAACGTGAACCGGATGGTGCCGACGCTTGCTGCAATGGACTTGGGTGGCAAAATGGTCGCGCCACGATGGGCGGACTCCAAGGCAACTTTGTTGGTGATGACCAGTGTGACGTGTCCGATCTCGCGTAAGTTTTCTCCGGGGGTTGCGGCCTTGGCCAAGGCGTATCAGCCCAAGGGGGTTGCAACATTTCTGGTGAATGTGGAGCCGACCGACACGGCGGCGGCGATGGCGGCACACGCCAAGGAGATGGTGGGAATCGCTGGGTATTTTGTTGACCATGAGCGAAAGGTTGCCTCAGCGCTCGGGGCGACGAGCACGACCGAGGTGTTCGTGATTGACCGAGCGGGCACGCTGGTGTATCGCGGGGCGATGAGCGATCAGTATGGCATTGGTTATTCGCTTGATGCGCCGCGGCACCGATACGTGGCCGATGCGCTGGATGCGGTGGTTGCCGGAGTTCGCCCCAGCACCAGCATGACGACAGCGCCGGGTTGCACGCTTGATCTTGCTCCTGTGGCGGCGGCTATCGCGCAGGCCGAAGCCGCGCCAACGTACTACGAGCGAATCAGCCGGATTGTGCAGGCCAATTGCGTTTCGTGTCATCACAGCGGGGGAATCGGGCCGTTTTCGCTTGAGCGTTACGAGGATGTTGCCAGCCGGTCGGGGATTATCCGGTCGGTTGTTAGCCGCGGGGTGATGCCGCCGTGGTTTGCAGCGCCGATGCAGGGTGAAGCGGAATCGGCGACGGCGTACCAAAGCCCATGGTTAAATGACCGCACGCTGGCATTGGCGGACAAGGCCGACTTGCTGGCGTGGTTGAATGCGGGTAAGCCAAAGGGAGACCCGGCCAGCGCGCCGGTGGCGCTCACTTGGCCGGGTGATGCGAGCAAGCTGGGAGGTCGCGAATCAGGTAACAACGGCGGCTGGACGATCGGCACGCCGGATGTGGTCCTTCAATTGCCGGCTCCGGTGGCCATTAAGGCCGAGGGCACGATGCCGTACGCCAATATTCGAGTGGCCACGAATTTTACAGAAGACAAGTGGGTGCGGGCGGTGCAGGTGTTGCCCGGCGATACGCGTGCGGTGCATCATGTGCTGGTGTTTCTGATTCCCAAGCCGTTTGGTGGCGAAAAGCGAGAGGGATTTGAGGCCACCCGGGGCTTTTTCGCGGCGTATGTTCCGGGCAGCGAGGGCACGGTTTGGCCGGATGCAGCCGATGGTGCGGGCGGGATGGCCAAGAAGATTCCGGCGGGCGCATCGCTTCTGTTTCAGATTCACTACACGCCGTACGGAGCGGCGACGACGGATCAGACGCAGCTTGGGCTGCGGTTTGCCTCCGCACCGCCAGCACAAATTGTGCGCACGAGTGGGATTGCCAATACACGGCTGAAGATACCGCCCAACGTTGCGGCGCATCCGGAGTACGCGAGTATTCGGTTGCCTGCCGATGTGCAGTTGCGGGCGTTTATGCCGCACATGCATGTGCGGGGAAGTGCGTTTTCGTATGCGGCCACACTGCCGGATGGCACGGAGCGATTGCTGCTGGATGTGCCGCACTATGACTTTAACTGGCAACTGCGGTACGAGCTGCGCGAGCCGATGGCACTGCCCAAGGGAACTGTGATTCGCGCGACGGCGGTGTACGACAATTCAAGTGAAAATGCGTTTAACCCTGACCCAACCAAGACGGTGCGCTGGGGGCAGCAGACGTATGAGGAAATGATGCTTGGGTATATTGAGTACACCCTAGCGAGTGAGACTCAGGCGGCGGAACTTGATTTGCCGGAGCATGACGGTGGTGAGGGGGCCGGCAAGGATGAAAAGGACCCGACTCTGGTGAAGGGTGAGAAGGGCCGGAAAGCGTTTGACCTACTGGATACCAACAAGGATGGCAAGCTGGAGCGTGATGAGGTGCCGCAGCGGCTGCGCCGGTTGTTTGACCGGCTTGATACCAACAAGGACGGGGTATTGACGTTTGAGGAGTTTGAGAAATCGCAGGGGAAGTGAGGAGGGCTGGTTTGTGGTGCTGGTGGGGAGGCTGGGAGTTGAGGTTGGAAGTTGTGGCTGGCGATTCGGTCGAGCGAGCGGGTGGGGGCGATGGCTTGGCGAGGCTATCTTCCGCTGTCGGCCGTGCGACACACGGTTTGGCAGTCCCCGGTCAATGCGAGCCACCCATGCACTATGAAAGCCGCCTTCGCTACGAATCCGCCCGTATTGGTGCAGCCGCGATTTACTGCTCGGATGGGCGACTTGGGGAGCATTTTGATGATTTTCTGCAGCAGGGTTTGTCGCTGCCGCGATATGACCGGGTGACGCTGCCTGGCGGTCCGGCGTGTTTGGCGGGGCACCCGCAGGCGCATTTGGAGGAGCAGGGGGTGGTGGATGAGCTGAAGTTTCTGGTAGAGGTACACGGGCTTAAGCGTGTGGTTTTGATTGCGCATCAGGGGTGCGCCTTCTATGGCACGCGGCTGGATTTGAAGGAGCCCAGGCTTGAGCTGGTGCAGCGTGCGGACCTGGTTCGTGCGGCGGCGTTTGTGCACCGGGTGACCGGGCTGGATGCGATTGATGCCTTCTTTGCAAGGCACGCGGATGATCGTGTGCGCTTTGAGCAGGTTGAGGTTTGACTATTCGATGAAGTTGATCCCGGAGCCGCCGATCTGCGTCGAAGATTTTATGACGTGGCACCTGATCATGGTGACGCCTGAACTCTCGGCGGCGGCGATAGCGAAATTGATACTCGAGAACAACATCCACCGCGTGAACGATTCGGACGCTGAGAAATTGCCGATCGGAATAATTACCAGCCGCGATCCGCTGGGCGCATCTCCTGAATACTCCAGCACCGGTCGTGCATCGTTTTTCGGGAGTTGAGCCTGTTCGAAGCTGGCTGGCCTGATGCTGTTGATTTGGGACAGTGATCAGCTTGGGGAAACTGGACGCCGTGGGCGGAGTGCCAGTGCGCCAGCGATGGCGAATGGAATCGCGGCGGAAGGAGTTGGCACCTGAAGCGTGAACACCGAGCGACCGTTTTCGCTCGTCGGAATAACCGCCGTGCGACCCACTAGCGCGGTGAAGGTATATGCGCCGGGTTCTAGTATTCCGGAGGCGAGCAGGTCGGCTGGGATGAGCTGAAAAAAAGAAAACACAGTGCCCTGGGGGCCGAGCAGACTGAATTCAAACCGACCGGGTTGTCCGATCGTGAAGAAATGGCCGGAAAAGTCGAACGCGGTCGGTGCTGTGACGGAGAACTCGACCCGGAACAGCGATGTGGCTTGAGCGATGTAAATTCGGCTTCCCGCACCGAACTCGAGTACGGCGTGCATGCGTGCAGCCGTTATCGCTTCGCTTTCCATGCTTGCCGATGCTGCGTTCGTAGCGGCGTGGCCCGTCCACGCTCCGAAGTTTGGGGCGAAGTGCTCGTCAACCTCTGGCAAGCTTCCGGTTTCGGTCTGGGCACGCACCTGTCGTGTCTGTGAAGTCAAGAGCACCTGTGCGCTAACCGGTTGTGTCCCGGTAGACAGAAGACTTGCTGCAAGCAGACAAAATACGTTCGCTCTCATGCTTTGTTCCTTTGGCTGAGTGCTGTCGCTGTCGGTACGCAGTGTGAAACCAGCAAGGCACCGTAGGCGCTGCATGAGAGCGAGCACAGACGTCGCAGCGTGCTCATGGGGCTGCTGACGCAGCGCATGCCGTGTTTGGGGGATGCTGGAAACAACCGCCACTGCTCGTCGGTCGCGGATGGTGAAACATGAGCGGCGTTGCGTGACCGGCACGAAGTTCTATGCAGGAACTTTTCCTGATCCGTCAGTGCAACGAGTGTGCCGGGATGTACTTCGGGCCTCGCCGCCGGCGAGAGCCGCACGCCAGACTCACCCACGAACAAGCCAACGGTGAGAGAGGGAGCGAAAGCAAGCCGCTCAAAGCCTGAACTCCGCGCCCTCGTTTGGCAATTCGGAAACATGACTACCCGATCACTTAAGCAATTGGGCTCACATTTTCACATACGCCCGAAGCCCCTGCATCCCGCCTTCGCGTCCAAAACCGCTTTCCTTTACCCCGCCAAACGGTGAGGCTGGGTCAAACTTGTTGTAGGTGTTTAGCCAGACAACGCCCGCTTCCAGCTTGTTGGCCAGCCGCAGGATTTTCGCGCCTTTGTCTGTCCACACACCGGCGGCCAAGCCGTACGGTGAGTTGTTGGCGCGCTGGATGGCTTCCTCCGGCGTGCGGAAGGTCATAACTGCGAGCACGGGGCCAAAGATCTCTTCACGTGCGATGCGGTGGCTGGGCTGCACGCCGGTGAAGAAACTGGGGCGGCACCAGAAGCCGCGTTTGCCGCCGTTTGGCAGCGGGCAGTTGTTGGCCCGGTGCAGCTGCGCGCCTTCCTTTGTGCCGATCGCCAAGTACTTTTCAATTGTCGCAAGCTGCTGGCTGCTATTGATCGCGCCCACATCGGTGTTCTTGTCCATCGGGTCGCCGATGCGCAGGGAGGCCAGCCGCAGCTCAAGTTTGCGCACAACTTTGTCTACGATGCTTTCCTGCACGAACAGCCGTGAGCCGGCGCAGCAAACGTGGCCTTGGTTGAAGTAGATTCCCTCGACAATTCCCTCAACGGCTTGGTCGATGCTCGCATCCTCAAAGATGATGTTTGCCGACTTGCCACCGAGTTCGAGTGTCAGGGTTTTGGTTGTTCCGGCGGCAGCTGCGGCGATTTTCTTGCCAACATCGGTTGACCCGGTAAATGCGAGCTTGTCTACGCCGCGGTGCGCTGCCAGTGCCGCGCCAGCCACTCCGTCACCGGTGATGATGTTGACGACACCTGGGGGCAGATCAACTTCTTGGAGTATCTCTGCCAGTCGCAGCGCTGTGAGGGAGGTTGTTTCTGCCGGCTTTAGTACAACTGTGTTCCCGCACGCGAGGGCGGGGGCGATCTTCCAAGCGGCCATCATCAGTGGGAAGTTCCACGGAATGATCTGGCCGCACACGCCAACTGGCTTGGGGTTCATGCCTGCGAAAGCGAACTGAAGCTTGTCTGCCCATCCGGCGTGGTAAAAAAAGTGTTGGGCGGCCAGGGGCACATCAACATCGCGAGATTCTTTGATTGGCTTGCCACCGTCGAGCGTTTCCAGGATTGCAAGCTCGCGGGCGCGTTCCTGGATTCTCCGAGCGATTCGGTACAAAAACTTGCCGCGCTCAGCGGGCTTTAGTGCTTGCCATGCCGGCAGCGCCTTTCGTGCTGCGGTGACGGCGGCATCAACATCCGCAGCGTTGCCGGAGGCGATTTCGCTGAGGGTTGCCTCGGTTGCGGGATTAATGGTGGCAAACCGCCCGGTGCCGGCGCTGTCGGTGAACTTGCCGCCGATGAAGTGGCCGTAGTGGGGGGCGATATCAACCTTAACGGTTTCCGGCGCGGGTGCGTAGGGCCATGCATCAGTGGCGAAATTCGGAGCGGTCTTACTCGGACGTTCTGCGCTGTTTGGTGTGACCTTTGCACCGGCCCCTGACGTGACCTTGGGGGCGGCGCTTCGTTGTGGGTTGGCCTTGGACTTGGTCTTGATTGCGACTGCCGCGGATGGAGCCTTAGGTGCCATAGGGGCGATTGTTCGCCGGTCGCGTCATCCGTGCCACATTGAATCTGAGGTTCCTTAGGGCATCGTTGTTGTGGGCAAATGCTGCTTCCGCTGCTGGGTCGCGAGAAACGCAACACCTGAGCGGTGGGTGGCGGGCTTGGCCGGAGGGGTGAGACTTGGCCCAGTGTACAGCCGAAGCGCTTGATGCCTCCGGCGGTGATGCAAACCTCGAGCGGTGATTTGTTGGGGCGAAGGGCTGTAATCTCTGCAACGCTCTGGCGTCGGAATCTCACGGGAGCAAGCGGGCTGGCCGCGCTGATTCGCTTTGCGGAGGAATTGCGGGCTTCAGCGGCGAAGAGATCAGGAGCCGTTTTCGGCGAGTTTCATGTCGGTCTCAAAGCGCTGCTTCCCTGAGACCAGGAGCTGGTACATGATAAATATCGCGAAGCCGACGGCGATTGATCCACCTCCGCCGAGGGTGAGTACGGTCATCAGGCGGGGGTCTTTGATCGCCTCGGTGCCTGCTTTGGGTGCTTCGCTCACGGCGGTGCTTGCGCCGTCGCCGCGGTTTTCACGTGTGCCGTTTGCCGATGCAGCGATGGCCAGGATGAGGGTTTCGAGTTCTCGCTCGGTACGTTCTTTGCCCTCGCCACGCAGCTCGAGGGTGAGGGTGCCGGGGACATCGGCGATTACGGTGAGGTCGACATCAAGCCTTTGCTTGAGTGATGCGGCATTTGCGAGGGTGCTCATGGCCCGCTGGCCGAAGCGTGCCGCGGCGAGGTTGAGCAGTTCCGGGTCTTTGACCAGAGCCTGGTGCGATTCACTCCACGCCTTGAGTTCTTCTGTCGCGAGTGGGCGACCGGCGATGTCCGCTTTGAGGGAGCCCCGGACGGCATAGGTGGCGGGCACCATCTGGCCACCGATTTGCCAGGCGAGCGCGGCGATGACCACAAGCGATGCGAGGGCGAAGAAGACGAGCGTTCCCGCTTTGTTGCGGGCGACGAGCCTGTCGATCACCTTTCGCTCGGTGGCAATCTTTGTTGCATTCTCAGCGACGGATTTTCGCTGTGCGAGCACTTCTTCACACTGCTGGTTCTTTCGTTCCAGCGCGGTCTTTACTGCGATGATCTTTCTTGTCTGCAGGGCGATGGCTGCCCGCATCTGCCCGAGCCTGCGGCGACGATGCTCATTAAAGTCGTCGGCAAAGGGTTTGCTGATTGCGTTGCTGGTTTGGCCGATGCAGTTCCGAAGCGCCTGAAGGGCGGTTTCATGCTCTTCCTGCTGCGTCTGGAGTTTGTCCTGCGCATCGGCGAGTGAGCTTCGGATGCTGTTGAGCTCAGCGTCCATCGAGAGGGAACGCTCTTCGCCGCCGAGAAGGCGTTCGGCGAGTACCCGCAGGGCCTCCTCACGCTGGTCGAGGAGCTGGTTGGTGGCCGTCAGCTCGGTATTGATTTCGCCGAGGCTGGCTTCGAGCTGGGCGATCTTTGCCAGTAATGGGGCTGTTTGTGCGGCGGCGGCGGTTTCGAGTGCCACGCGAGCGTGCTGCGAATCTTCTTGCGTGGGAACTGCGGCTTGCGCCTTTGCAAGTGCATCGTGCAGCCTCTCAAGCTCGCTGCTGGCGGACTCGAGGTGCTGGTTGAGATCGGCGATACGGGCATCGCGATGGGCAAGCTCTGTTTGCGCCGCGGCAAGCTGGGCGGCGGCGAGTTCGCTGGCGCCAGAGTTGGATTGTGCATCAGCGTCGAGTTTCGTGATTCGGTTCGCTGCCGCATCGCGCTCAGTGAGAGCTTCGCTTGCCCGAGCGGTTGCTGTTGCCAGATCGCTGCGGAGTTTTTCCAGCTCGGCCTGGTGGGTTTGGCTCAGTTTTTCAGCCTGAGAGTCAAGTTTTTGCTTGAGTTCCTGCTCGGCCTGTTTGGTTGCTTCGGCCAAGGCGGCCGCGATGGTCTGTTCGGCGATGTGCTTGCCAAGATCGGCCGCGAGCCCACCGGCGAGATCGAGTGCCAAGGTTTCCGCACGCTGCTGGACCATGCCATCGGCAAGGGTGTGAGCGAGGGCTTGCGCTTCTTGGGCTGCCTGCTGTTTGGTCTGGGTGAGAGACTCGGCGAGTTTGGTTTCAAACTCGCTGCGGAGCTTTTCGGCCAGCTGCGTTTTTTCTTGTGAGGCTGAGGCGGCGGCACGCTGGCGTTCGGCATCGAACGACGCCGTCGTCTCGGCCAGTGACGCTTCTGCTTGGGTCCGGGCGGCGAGCGCCTTGTCCAAAGTTGCCTGCAACTCGGCAAGGTGCTGCTGGTCCGCAGCGTGGGCAGCCGCAGCGGCTTCTACCGACTGCTTTAGTTCGAGCTGGACCGCCTGAAGTCGCGATGTAAGGATGGCCAACGAGTCGCGAGCCTCGGACAACTCGGCGGTTGTGGCGCCGTCGGCTGCCCGGGCCAGCAGTTCGGCGGAGAGGGCTTCAATTCGAGCGGCTTGTTCGGCTTGGCTGGCCGTGAGCTCGCTGATGCGGGCTTGCAGGTCGCGGGCCTGAGCCTCGGCCTGCTCCTGGAGCGCAGCGCGGAGGTGCGATGCTTCTTCGGTCCGCTGCCGCAGCGAATCTGCGAGCTGCTTTTGGGCATCAAGCTCGGTTGTAAGATTGGTTAAGCGTGTGGCGGCGGCAGCAAGTTCGGCCTCCGCCTTGGTACGGGCGAATAGTGCGGCCTTGGTTTCCGCCATTGCCTCGGCCAGCATGGTCTCTGCGGTGTGCACCAACTCCTTGAAGGCCGCTGCTGAGGCCTCAGCAGTTGCGCTGGCCTTTGCCAGAGCGACGGTGAGTTGGTGATGGGTCGCGTCGCTGGCGGCGGCTTGTGTCCGCAGACTTTCTAGTTGCTGCTGTACGGCAGCGAGCTGCGCGGTCAGGGAGGCTACGGCCGCCTCGTGTACAGCGGAGGATGCGCTGGCAGCTGTTTCTGCTGCTTGCTGGGTTTCAGTGGCAAGGGCGGTGCCTGCGTTTTCCGCGTCGGTGGCTCTGGCGGTTGCCGCGCTGACTTCGGCGTTTGCGGCGGCGAGTTTGCTGGTCAGGTCGCTGAGCTGCTCATCAGCTTCGTGCTGGCGGTTTCGGAGCTCGGCCACCTCGGTGGTAAGAGACTGGATTTGCTGGCGCGCCTCGACAAGTTCGCTCTGGTACCGGTCGTGTTCGGCCTGCGCGGCTTCAGCCTGCTTGCGGAAGGACTCAGTCTTTGCTTCGAGTTCAACAACCTTGGCGGTGCGGGCTGCGGCATCGGCGTGGAGCGCATCATCGTGGGCGATGAGCTCGCGAGCGGCCTGCTGGAGTTGCTCATCGCGATCGATCAGTTGCTCTCGGAGGGTGTGCAGTTCTGCCTCGCGGGCTTCTGCCTGCTGCTCACGAGCAGCGAGTTCTTCTGATGCTTTGGCGAGTTCGGCCTCGAGGACAAGCTGCTCGGCAGACCGCCGGTTGTGGTCGGAGGCGAGCTTGCGGAGTTCTGACAACTGGGCTTCAATTGCGCTGACGAGCCCGAGCGCGGCATCTCCGGCACCCGAGTTGACCACCGGTGGTTGCGATGGCGCGGGCTGTGCTGACTTTGTGTCGTCCATCATGAAAGCTCAGCCGTAACGACAGATCCTGAACACCAGAGGAGTTGCATCACAGGGGAAAGGCTCTGTCGACGCACCTTCGGACTATCGGTCCAATTGACCCCTCGGTGAAGTTGCGGACGTACGGCGCGGGAATGTCCGGGTGCGACGGTTCGTTGAACAAAGTCCGATAACTAAAGAAAAATGTGGTCAGACCGGGAGCGGTCCAGATATTGGGAGTTTCCATCCCCGATTTAGGAGTGTGCCACGCCTAATGTTTGCGGTCGGTAATGGAGTTGCACCATGAAGCGAGTCGTTGTCATTGTCGGTGTCTTGGTTCTTGCCGCGGCGGCTGTTGGGGCCGTGGTTTTCACGATGAACTCGGGGTCCAGCTCCGCAGCATCAACAGCATCGGGCGGCGATGGGCATGACCATGGTCACGATCACGCTGGCCATACGCATGGGCCAAACGGAGAGTGTCCGCTGGATGCGGCGACGGCAGTTGGTGTTGAGGAACCAGCAAGTAAAGATGGAATGGGCAAAGGTGAAATGGTCCCGACGCCGGTCGCTGCGCCGGTGAAGCCAGGGGCGTAAGGGGATGCTGGCCGGGGCAGCGGCTGCGAGGATTGCAGAAATTCTGGCGTTTGGTGTCGCGTGCTGCCAGATGGGGACAATCATGGCGGCATGGAATCAATTACGTTGCAATCAGATCGTGTGCGGCTGGTGATTCGGCCTGACCTTGGAGCGGGAATCAGCGATCTTTCTGTAAAGGGCCCTGCCAACTTTTTTCATCCGTTGATGCGGAGAGCCTCGGAGGGGGAGACGAATGCGAGCAATCTGGCCTGCTTTGTAATGGCACCTTGGGCCAACCGCATCGGCGGGGCGGCCCTGTCGTTCGCTGGGGAAAACTACAAGCTGAAGGCGACATCCTCGGACGGCTCGGCAATTCACGGTGATGTACGGGCGAGGCCGTTTCGTGTGCTTGACCGTTCGCCAGTCTCGGCGCGGCTGGGGTTTGACAGCCGCACGGTGAGTGATGCGAACTATCCGTTTGCGTTCGAAGTGATTGTGCGCTATGAGGTTCAGGGCTTGGTCGCGCGGGTAGAAATTACGGTGGGCAACGTTGGCACCCGGGCGATGCCAGCGGGCTGTGGGATCCATCCGTACTTCATGCGGCGGCTGTGGGCGGAGAGAGATGTAGTGCGAATTGCAGCGCCGGTGAGTGGGCGATATGAGTTGGCCAACCGGCTGGCGACGGGGCCGGCAAAGCAGGACTGGCTTGCGGACTTGCTGCGGCAGGGATGCGAGCTGCCCGGAGAGGCAACCGATGCGGTGTTTGGCGGCTGTGATGGAGCGATGACAATCACCTACCCCGCCAGCGGCGTGGTGCTTCGTATGGATGGGGGAAGTAAGCAGCGGCAGGTGGTGCTGTTTGTGCCTCACGTCAGCGAGATACCGGAGAGCGAGCCGTCGCCCATGCCCTACTTTGCGTTGGAGCCGCAGACGAACGTGAACGATGGGTTTAATTTGGTGGAGCGGGGGGCGATGACCGCTGCGGATGCGGGGGTGGTTGTGCTGCAGCCGGGTGAGCGGCTGGTGACCGAGACTGTGTTTACGGTGGGATTGGGATGATTGGCGGCAGGTTCACATGCCATCCTGCCGAGGCAGACGACGGCGATAAGAGCCTCTAGCGGGGTTTTGGACTGCGAATATGCGCCGTCATCGTCTGGATTCTCAATTGGAACGACCGAAGATGTGTTCCTGTGAAGTCAACAACCTTGAGGAGGCGGAGCGGGCGGTGGATGACCGGATGGATCGTGTTGGGCCACCCATAAGTAGTAAAGGCGGGCATCGGTCTGGGTTTGGCAATCCGGCTGCAGATTCGGCGGGTACTCCGGCGGGTGTGCAGGCCTGAACCCACGCATGGCATGGTGGCGAGGTGACCTTCGCCCGCTGGTGGGGGGCGTTTTTGGCGTGTTCCTGCAACCCGCGGGCCCTGTCTGACGGACAGGGGGTTGTTGCCTGCGTCCGCGGCAATTTCATCGCGACGCCGCCGCGTTATGTCTGGTACACTTGCCCCCAACCCCTGGGAAGCCGGAACTGTCCGGACCGGGTGGACGGACCCTCGTGACGGTGCCGCCGCCGGCTCTAGTGTTGTTGGGATTAGGGTCGTTGGGGTCGTGTGTGTTTTCGTACTTTGATTCGCCGGACCATCCCGGAGCCGCCATGCCTGTTTCCGATTCGATTCTGTCGCTTCACACCTTTGCTGCCGATGGTGGCTTGTTTTTGCTTTCGTTCTGGAAGCCGCTGATTTTTCTGCCGTTTTTTATGGCGTGGGCGTGGGTGGTCTCTGTGGTGTACGACAAGCACGCCGGACGATTCTTTCTGCCGAGGGAGATGTGGAATCTGGGGCACCTGATCGCCGGCACTGTGGCGGTGGGGCTGGGCTTGTTTGGCCCGGCGATCATTAACTTGGAGGGTGCGGCGGGTTTCTTTGTGGGTTTGCTGGTAATGGTCGCAATTCTGGCGATTGACCTTGGCGTCTATGCCTGGTCGGTCAAGAACGACACGCGGGTACCGGATGCATTTAAAATCGGGCTCAATCTTGGCGACCGGATGGCCGCGGCCAAGGCCAACAAGGCGGCCGCCAAGGCAGCGGGTGCGGTTCGGCTGGCAATTCGCGGGGCTGACAAACAAATTCTGCTGGCGCCGGCTCAAGAGTCACCGGAGTTTGAGATTCGTGTCGCCGCTGAGGATGTGTACATCAAGGCCATGATGAATCGCGCCAGCCAGCTTGATTTTGCGCCAGCGGGTAAGGACAACGCGTACGTTGCCAGTGTGCTGGTTGATGGTGTTCGCTCAAACCTGGTTACGCTGCCGGGCCAGCAGGCGATCAAGGTCATGGACTTCTGGCGGGGTGCTGGCAAGATGGATATTGCTGACCGCCGCAAGAAGCAGGTTAAGGAGATTGTGGTTGAGCAGGGGCCGACGAAGCGGACTTCACGCATGACCAGCATCGGCACGCAGGGCGGGATGCGGCTCTCAATGTTGTTTGACCCGGTCGCTGCGGTGCAGCGCAAGCCTGATGAGCTGGGCCTGCTTGATAACCAGATGGCGGAGCTGAAGCGGATTGTGGCCGACCCAAAGTTTGGTGTGGTGCTGATTGCTGGCTTGCCTGATGGTGGGCGCACGACCACGCTGTACAGCGTGCTGGGAATGCACGATGCGTACACCGGCCAGGTCGCGACTGCCGAGCTTGAGGTTCAGGCTCCACTTGAGGGCATCAAGGCCAACAGCTTTGAGGAGATGGCCGAAGGTTCGGACTTCTCGGTGATGATTCGATCGGTGTTGCGGCGTGACCCGAACGTACTTGGTGTGGCAGAATGCCCCGATGATCTGACAGCCAAAGAGGTTGCCAAGAGCGAGGGCGAGCGTGTTCGCGTTTACCTGTGCGTTAAGGCCGAGGATTCGCTGCGAGCTGTGGAGCAGTACTTCAACGCAGTTGGCGATAACGCGGCAGCGAGCAAGCACATTCGCGGCGTGATTGCCAACCGAATGATGCGCAAACTGTGCGTCAACTGCCGTCAGCCCGTTTCGCCCACAGCCGATTTGCTTAAGAAGCTCGGTATTCCGGACGGCGCTAAGGCTCAGCTCTTCCGTAAGGGCGGGCAGGTGATGATTAAGAACAAGCCTGAGACTTGCCCGGTATGCAGTGGGGGTGGATATCTTGGCCAGGAGGGCGTGTTTGAAGTGTTCATGTTTGGTGAGGAAGAGCGGGCAGCGCTTGAGACGGCCAACTTTGCAGCGCTCAAGGCTGCGATGCGAAAGCGTCAGCTGCCGTCACTAAGTGATGCGGCCCGGTTCAAGGTGGCCAAGGGCATCACCAGTGTTGAGGAGATGAGCCGCGTGTTCGCTCCGCCATCGACCGGGCAGGCAGCGGCCAAACCCGCGGCACCTGCGGCCGCCGCCACGGCTCCTGCTAAGCCAGCCTGAGCGTGTGGCGGGCCAGAACGGCTGGCCTCGGGCCGTTCTGTGGCAGCTTAGTTTGTACCGTGTTTCTGATTTGTTTTCGGTTCTGTATGTTGCTTGACCGCTTCGTAATCAACAACGGCCGCTGCGAGGTGAACTTACCCCGGCCGCATATGCGAGATGCACTGCCATGATTCTCTTTCTTATTCTCTGTCTCATCATGGGGCTGATCACGTACATCTGGTCAGCGCGAGGTTTTTTCTCATCGCTGATTAACATGGTGGTGACAATCATCGCCGCGGTGATCGCTCTGAGCGTGTGGGAGCCTCTGGCCTACTGGCTTATGGGGCAGTTGACTGACCAGTGGATGCTGGATGGCGTGTGGGGCGCATCACTGGTGTTTCCATTTATCATCATCCTGGGTGCGTTGTCGATCGGCGTCAACGCGTTTTTACGGGCGAATGTGAAGATTTCGGGTGTAGCGGACACCGTGGGCGGGGCGCTGTGTGGCTTGGTCGCGGGTTTTATCTGCACCGGAATCGTGTTCCAGTCCGCAAGTATGCTTCGGGCAAAGTCTGACAGCATCGGCGCGGCGCTGGTTGAGCGGGACAAGACCGGTGGCAGCCCGGTTCGCGCCTCGGGCATGCTCATTCCGATCGACCGGATTTGGGCGAACACGATGCTGGCGCTTTCACGAACGACGATGGCCAGCAGCACGCCGATGGCGAATTACAGGCCGCAGTTTGGAGATGAGCCGCACCTGCTGCGACTGAGCCCGGACGACATGTTCCTGAAATACAGCTACAAGCCGGGAGATGCCCGCGTTGCGGGCCGGTTTACCTTGGGCAAGGAACAGCAGTTGCAGGTCAAAGACCTTGTTGGTGACAGCAAGGCCGTTAAGAACATTGATGGCGACAACGCGGCGGCGCAGAGTTACGTTGAGGGTTATCTGGTGCAGTTTGCCGCCGGGGCCCGTGAGCAGGGCGGTCAGGTTGTAGTTGGTCCTGGGATGGTGACGCTGGTGATGAAGAATCGCCAGTCGGACACGCCAATAGCGCTGCAGCCGTTTGCGATGGTCAGCCAGGCGAAGGGTGACAGTCTCGACTTTGGCAGGTGGCGCTTTGATACGCCCGACTTGTACGTTGCATCGGCGGGCGCGGGGTCTGACCCGGTGATGGCATTTGAATTCCTTGCGCCCAAGGGCGACTGGGTCCCGGTGGCTTTATACGTCAAGGGCATCCGGCATGAACTGCTTGATGAGAGCACCTCGCCCGCCAAGGAGATGGCACCAGCCAAGGCGTTTGCGAGCCCTGCGGAGTATCTTGCGACCATCGGCAGCGGGGCCATTCGCGGTCTGGCCAGCAGCGGCGGTGGCGGGGCGATCACCAATGATGGCACCGGAAAGCTTGACACCAATAAACTGGAGCCCGGCCAACTTCCGATCCAAGCCACCAACTTTATCGGTGATCGCTTTAACAAGTCGCTCATGGATGGGCTGGATATCGATGAAAAGAAGCAGGTGACCAACGGTGATGCAACGCTGACGGCCGAGTCAATTCTTGGTGTGGGCACCGACAAGAGCCTGATCGTTGACAAATTCGCCGCCGGTGACGGTTCAATTATTGTGCAGGTTGATGCCGGACCTAAGAGCGTCTGGTACCTGCGGGCGGATAAGAGCGAGAGCGCCACCGGTGCACCGCGCCTTCAGGATGACAAGGGGCAGACGTACGACTGCATCGGCTGGTACTTCCGCCGCGGCAATGACATCCGCATTCGGTTCACCCCAGGCAAGCCCATCACCGACAAGAGTGAGATGCCCTCGATCTCCAAGACCGATGACACGGTCCGGTTCTCAATGATCTTCCGTGTGAGCTTGGGTACATCGATGTCCAAGTACCTCATCGGTAACACGGTCATCGGCGAATTGGTGCCGCCGAAGCTGTATGATTTCTCGCAGAAACCGCGCTGAGTCTAATTGGCATGGCAGGAATAGCTAGACCACACCGATCATCTGACTGGTGTGCAAAGCTGTATGCGGGCTAAGTATGGCATCAGGTTGACTGCGGGCGGATTGGCAAAGATGCGACTTGGCCCCGACCACGCCACGTGCGGCGGCCGGTTTTAGCCAGATACAGCGAGTGCCACTGAATCAGCGTCATCAGCGTGATGCCCACCGGGTGCAGCGCCGCCGAGATCAGGCTCTGACGGAAGCGATGTGCCAACAGCAATCTGCCAATGAGCGCGCTGCACACCGCAATCGCTGCGAGCGTGTAGTGCGGCGCAGTTGGCGGGTTATCGAGCAGCGGCTGCGTGCCGAAGTCTGTAAGGCCGGTGAACCGTGCGAGCCATTCTGCTATTGGGACAGCAAGTACGAGCCAGGGCAGCAATTGCCCAAGGGCGTGCAGCACGGTAATGAACAGCAGAAGCCCTACTGATCCCAGGCCTTCAAATGCATTCTTGGCGAAGCCCCGCCAAGTTGCGGCGAAGCCCTGATACATGCGCACGTGGCACAAATCCGTGCCGTCAAACAGGTCTGTACGCAGGCCGGCCCGGCGCAAGGCCCGCGGCAGTTTGATGCCGTCGTGCATTGAGTCTTTGAAGCTGGTGTGTCCGCCAGCGGCGATCCACGCGGCTGCACGCACAAACAGGAATTGGCCGCACCCTGCCGATGCAGCAGGATCAAGCGTGCTGCGCATGCGGGCGATGGGCAGATAGCTCAGCAGGATGAAGTGAATCAGCGGGATCACCAGTTTCTCGCCCAGAGTGACGGTGACTTGGCGGGGAAAGGTGGAGATCAGCTCCGCCTTAGCCCGTGAAGCGGCCGCGAGTGTGCGGGCGATCGCGTCGGGCTCAAACCGCACATCAGCATCGGTAAACAGCAGCCAAGTGCCGGTGGCAAACTCACCGCAGCGCTGGCAGCCAAATTGTTTGCCGTTCCAGCCGTTGCTCAGCGGCAGTGTTGGCACAATTTTCACTCGGGAATCTGCCGCCGCGAGTGCTGCCAGAATCTCGCCTGTGCCATCGGTGGATTGATCGTTGTAGACCAGCACTTCGATTGGGCGGTGAGAACCGACCAGCAGTGACCGCACGCACGCGGCGATGTTCGCTTCCTCGTTGCGGGCTGGGATGCAGATTGACACGAGTGTGGCAGAGTCGGTGCCAACCGTCTGAAGCTCTGCCCCGGTATCACTTTGGCCCGCAGCAGGTGAGGGCCGCAACAACCGCAGGTTCACAGCCGTCATGACCAGGGCCGAAACAGCGCCAAATGAGCCAATGCAAAGCAGGACGGTGAGAATCAAGGCTTGCTCCCATCGTGTGCGGCGGCAGCTACGGCCGCGGCGATTTGGAGATCCCTAGCCGGCAACGCAGCTGCGGTTCGCTTCTTGGCGGTGAGCGTGGCGCTGCGGCCGGTGAGTGTGAGCCACAGGTTGTACAGCCAGTTGATTTGTCCATCACCCGAGCCCAATAGTACATCAAACGCGGTTGCATCACGTGCTTTGGCTTGGACCGCCAGTTCATCGGCGACAGTTTGCATGGTTCGCGTCATTGCTCTCGTCCAGCCAAGCGTTGATGCCCGGCGACTGTCATCATCATCAATGGCGCGAAGATTGAGGAGCAGTTCCGGCCGCCGATCTGTCCAGAAGACCAGTTCCGCCGCAATCACCACGCAGCGGCAGCCTTCGGAGTGCTGCGTATCAAGCTTGGCCGCCACCGCCGCGGCACCCGGTCGCAGCCTTATAGGTGTGCGCACGTCGGTAAACTCGCCTTGTGGTGTGAGCCAGAAGGCGGTACTGGGACGTTTGGCGAAGCTGGCAGTGACGTGGTTGACCAGTGTGTTCATGGCCTCGGGATGATCCGGGTCGATCCCGAAGATTCCGAGTCTGCGGAAGAACGAGAACTTAGCGAGCTGCTCAGCCTCCATCGGGCCGAGCATTGGCCGCTCCGGGATGAGTGTGCGGGCCAGATACAGACCTACGAGCGGGTCCCACCAACTGCTGTGGTTCATCAGCACGATCAGGGGGCGGGTGTCGGAGTTGAGGCTGGCGAGCACCTGCGTACTGCCCCGACTGGCCAGAACGGCGTGAAAATCCTTGCGAAGCATCCGCAAGATCCATCCCGAGAAAAAGCGGATGATCGGTGGTGACGGGGCATCAGCGATGAACGAGGGGGTAGCCAAGCGTCGAAATGATACGAGGTTCCGGGAGAGAAGCGGGGTGCAACGGTGATCTGACCGAGTTGCGGATCAGGCCTGCCACCGACGACGACAAACAAGCGTTGTTTCGCAGTGGCTCTCACGCGCCAGCTAGGGCTGGCGAACGGCTGGTTGCAGCCCCAGCTGCGGTGCGCACTGTCACGTCGGCACCAGTGCTCTCGATGGGTTTGGGAGTGACACCGGAGTCTTCCAGCAGGCAGCGTGCCGCGGTGACGCCGGACATCAGAACCATCGGCACACCGGGGCCGGGGTTCGCCGAGCCGCCAGCGATGTAGAGATTTTCGAGCACCTTTGAGCGGTTCTTGGGCTTGAAGCCACCGTGCAGTCGCCCATGAGAGGCCAGGCCGTAGATTGCTCCACCCTCGGCGTTGTACATGGTGTCAATCAAGCCGGGGTGCAGGAACTTTTCAGTGACGATGTGCTGCTCGATGTCGGGCATACCGCCACACTTTTTCAGTTTATTGATGATGATCGGGCGGTAGCTGGCCAAGAGGCCGTTTGGGCCGTCCCACTCTTGGCCGGGGCGCAGGTGGGGCGTGTGAATCAGCACGTACAGCGACTCGCATCCGGCGGGAGCCTGGGCCGTATCCGTGCGTGAGGGCACGGCCAGATACAGCGTTGGATCCCGCGCTGGCACGCCCTTGACGTAGATGTCATCAAACTCCGAGATTGAATTGGAGCTGAACAGGAAATCGTGGTGGGCCAAGTGCTCGTACTGGCGATCGAGTCCGAGGTACAGCACCACGCCGGAGCAAGCCGGAGTGTACTTGGCAGCAATTTTCTGCTGGGCTTTCTGAGCCTTCGGCGTGGCCACCAAATCAAGCATGGTTCGCTGGACGTCACAGTTTGAGACCACCGCATCGGCCAGAATTGTGCGGCCATCCTCGAGTTCAACGGCGCTGGCGACGGCTGAGCCGCTGGTGACAATTCGCTTGACCTTGCAGCCGGTGATGATGTTCACTCCCTGCTCGCGGGCGATTTCCTCAAGCGAGCGGGCGACCATTCGCGTGCCACCCATCGGGTACCAGCAGCCGTGATCCAACTGTGCCGCGGCGATCAGGGACAGTATCGCTGGCGCCATGAACGGAGATGAGCCGACGTACTGCAAAAAGTGTTCCGCAACCTGGCGGATGTGCGGCTCGGGCAGCATCTTGTGCAGCGTGTCACCCACGGTGCTATGCATCCGCATTGCCAGAACATCACCCAGAAGCTTGGGGTCTCCCAGCGGGCTCATGCGCATCATGTCAGTGACGGAGCCGAGGTCTTTGTAGAAAAAGACTTTCTCGGAAAGGTTAAACATGCGCCGGGAGAACGCCAAGAACTTCTCCCAGCTTTGCCCGACTCCAGGCGCCGCCGGAAACTGCTTGTTCAGCACCGCGGCCATCTGTGAGACGTTCTCGTGCAGGTTGATGACTGTGCCGTCATCGAAGAAGCATTTCCACTGTGGGTCGAGCCGGCGCAAATCAATGTAGTCTGAGGGGTTGCGTCCGGATCGAGAAATGATCCCACGCAGTACCTGCGGGAGGGTGATGATTGTTGGCCCCATGTCAAACGTGAAGCCCTTGTCTGTCAGGACGTTCATCTTGCCGCCGAGGTGATTGTTTTTTTCAATCAGCGTCACGTTCGCTCCGCCCAGGTGGGTGGCAAGCTCAACAGCGCTTGCCAAGCCCGCGAGGCCGCCGCCAATGACTACGGCCTGCCGATTTTGATGGGAGCCGGCGTTGCTGCGGGAGGATGAGTTCAAGTTGGACACTGTCATGATTCTCCAAAGATGCGATCCGTGACGCTGCGTTGTAGGGCAGCACACTCGAATCTCCCGTCACCCAAGCATTTTCACAAACCAAGGCCAAGAAGCACAAGAGCTAATGATAACCCGCCCAGCGACGAGCCGGTCGGGCATTGTCAGCGCACCATCGGCGCAGACATTCGAGGGAAGTTCGGGACCTGTGCGTGCTTTGGATGCATTGCTTTGCGCAGCCGTGCATTGTCGCCTTCGCAAGGCAGGTGCCGCTCGCTTTACATCTTGAGTGCACTCCACGCTTCCAGTGCCGCGGTTTCACGCTCTATGGTGATCCCTGCGCGAAGCTGCTCGGCCGGGGGTAGCTTGGGTTCAGGCTTGCCATCTTTCTTTGCCTGCTCGACCAATTCCTTGCCCACACGCTCGCGGCGCTTGATCTCATCCGGCCACCACTTCAGCGTGTCTTCCACCGTCGCCTTCACCGGTCGGAAGCGAAGTCCGGCCTTGGCGGCCTTGTCAAACTTCATTTCGGCGATGCTTCCTTCGCCCTTGTCGGCGCGGGGCACCCAAACGGGCATGTCGCTCCATGGCGAAATGTTTTTCTGTTCCAGGAACTCAGCACTAGCCCATACCGGCTTGGCCTTGCCGCCCGTTGCCGCCATGCACGCATCAATGATCGAGCCCATGGTGCTGCCCGGTTGCCCCACTGCGTTAAACGCTCCGGCCGGACGGTCGGTTGCCAGTTTCAGCAGCCATTCGGCGAGGTCGCGCACATCAATCCATTGGGCCGGATCTGCCGGTGTACCCGGGCACAGCACGCTCTCGCCCGCCGCAGCACGCGAAAATCGCACCGGCCAGTAGGTAAAACGGTCTGTCTGGTCGCCAGGTCCCACAATCAGGCCCGGTCGCACAACGGCAACCAATCCGGGCAGCGCATCCATCGCGGCCTTCTCACAAGTGGCCTTCAGGCCGCCGTAATTAGCGCCACCGGCCATGTCCTCGGTTGTTGGGTCTGCAAGTGTTGCCAGCGGCGCGCTTTCGTCAATCAGCAGCGGGTAAGGCTGGGCATATGCCGAGATGCTTGACACATACGAATAGTGCTTGATCCGTCCCTTCAGCATCGTCGCCGATGCAGCCACATGTCGGGGGTACTGCCCGGAGAGGTCGATGCAGGCATCCCAAGTTCGGTCGCCTTCTAGGGCTTTGAGTCCGTCGCCCACTTTGGGATCGCGGTCTCCCACCAAGCGCTCGACCGAGTCCGGGATGCCGCCGATGCGTGCCTCGGTCTTGCCGCGGTTGAAAATCGTCACCGTGTGGCCCGCATCCACCGCCAAGCGAACCAATTGTGGCCCGGTGAACGCGGTGCCGCCCAGCACAAGAATTTTTAGTTTGGCTGCGATTGGTTTCTTGGCATCAGCCGCGGCGGCAGGCTTTGAGCTGGCCGCCCAAGCCAAGGTTTGGCCCACCTGCAGTGCTGTGAACCCTGCCGCGCCGATGGCGATGGATTTGACCACATCCCTACGTGAGAGTTCTGCGGTTTCGGTCTGGCGGGTGACGATTGGCAGCTTGGGGTGTTTCATACGAGCCATGATGCGCCGGAGGTACAGGTCCGGCAAGTGAGCGGTGGTCTGTCAATTTCTGGCGGTTGAATCTTAGCTTGATCAGGCCGGTATTACCCCGTGCTGCATCTCCGAGCCCTACCATCATCCGAATACTTTATGTCCGCCCCTCTGACCATTCTTGCCGACCCGCCACCGCCGCCGACTCCGATCGGATTGATCGCTGGTGCTGGGGATCTGCCAATTGTCATCGCCCAGGGATTGCGTCGTCAGGGGCATGTTGTGCATGGACTCGGACTCAATGATGTACAGGAAGCGGAATTGCCCGGCCTGTGTGACTCGTTTGAATCCGTAGGCTTGCTGCGGCTTGGCAGTTGGGGCCGCAAGCTGCGCAGCAAGGGTGTGAAGCACGCAATCATGGTGGGCCGCGTTGACAAAGCCCGGGTGATGTTTGACCCACTGCGGGCCATCCGAAATTTGCCAGACATGACCACTGCCCTGGCGTGGTACCGGCACCTGCGGCACGACCGGCGGAGCCACGTGCTGCTGGGCGTGGTAGCCCGTGAACTTGAACTTTGTGGAGTGCAGCTTTTGGACTCAACCGCCCCGATCGCCGACCAGCTTGCCACCGCCGGCGTGATGACTCAGCTTGATCTATCGGCAGAGCAGCGGGGTGATGTTTCATTTGCCTGGCCGCTGCTTAATGAGGTGCTGCGGCTTGACATCGGTCAGGCCATCGCCGTCAAGCAGCGTGAGGTGATCGCTGTTGAGGGCATTGAGGGCACCGATCGCATGATCGAGCGTGTGGGCCCGCTGTGCCGGGGCCGGGCGTGGAGCATGTGCAAAGGTGCCCGCGTCGGGCATGATCGACGATCTGATGTGCCGACAGTGGGCGCAAAGACCATCGAGAATCTTCACGCAGCGGGTGGCCGATGCCTTGCGCTTGCAGCGGGTGACGTGATCATGGTTGACAAGCCCGCGATGTTGGCCCTGGCCGACAAGCTCGGGGTGTGCGTCGTTGGCGTTCCTGCCGCGGTTGTGTGATTTTATTCGCTTCGCAAGGGTGCGCACCGGTGAAGCCAACACCACAAAGATCTGCCAAGCCAGTTTCAAAGTCCGGGCCTGTATCACAGCCGGACCAGACCGGGCCTTTGGTTCCAAAGTTCGTCTCCCGTGGTGGAGCCAAACTTCACCACGCTCTTGGCACGTTCGCGTTTGATCCCACGGGCCTGCTCGCGGCGGATCTGGGCTGTTCCACCGGCGGCTTTACTGACTGCCTCCTGCAGGCTGGCGCAGCGCATGTTTGGTGTGTTGACACTGGCTATGGCGTGCTGGCCTGGAAACTTCGCAGTGACACGCGTGTGGTCACCATTGAGCGCCAGAACGCTCTGCACGTGACGGTGCCGCCGGAGGCCGCCAGCCGCGGTGGTGTTGATGTTGTGGTCATGGACCTTGGATGGACCCAGCAAAAACTTGCTGTTCCCGCGGCGTGCCGCTGGCTCAAACCCGGTGGCCACATCATCAGTCTCATCAAGCCGCACTATGAGCTGGAACCCGATGAAAAGCACCTGCTAATGAAGGGTGTACTGGCTGATGAGCAGGCCCGCCGTGTTGCTACCCGCGCCATCGAGCGGTTGCCCGCGCTCGGCGTGCGGGTGCTTGGTGAGGTTGAATCGCCGGTCCGCGGATCGGCAGGGAAGAAGGAGGGAGCGGGCAATATCGAGGTTCTGGTGTTGCTGCACTGGCCGGGGATTGTCAATGGCTAACCGCAAGGGTTTTAGCAAGCGATCAGATGTACCACTCAAGCTTGTTCAGCGGCTTTCACGGGGGCAGGAAGCATCACAAACTCTCGCCGAGTCGCTGGTGGTACGACATTCGGTACTGCTCGGTGAATTGTGCAAGGAAATTCCAAAGTCGCTGCGAGAGGCGGTGGATGGCTACGAGGGCATCCTGCCGAAAATGAGGGCCGGGGCAGAACTGCTCGTGCAATACGGCGACGAAAAGATACTCGCCGCGACGATGCAGTCTCCGTCTGACACGGCCCTTGGCTATGTTGCGTTTGCGTACGGCCTGACCGGAGAACTGGCCGGCCCGCTTGTGAAATTGACGCTAGCGCAGCGCCTTGCCGCGGTGCGGCCGCTGGCGGAACATGAACACTACGGTGTGCGTGAGTGGGCATGGCTTGGAGTCCGTCCGCGCGTGGCGGCAGAGATCACGCATGCTCTTGTGCTTTTAAGCCCTTGGACCGGGGAAGGTTCATCGGGTCTTCGCCGGTTTGCCAGCGAAATGACGCGCCCGCGCGGCGTCTGGTGCAAACGCATTCCCGAACTTGTTGCCAGTCCGCAGCTCGGTCTTGTGATACTCAATCCGTTGCGGGCCGACCCGGCCAAGTACGTGCAACTATCAGTCGGTAACTGGCTCAACGATGCATCAAAGGACAACCCCGACTGGGTGCGATCTGTGACGGCGAAATGGAATGCAAAGAAGGCAACCGTCGCATCCCGTGCGGCCACCGCTGTCATCGTCAACCGCGGGCTGCGAACGCTTGCCGCCGAATGACGGCATCGATGCGATTTTATTTGCGTTGATCTGCCTTTATCTGGCAAGTTTGCCATCGGGCTCATTTGCCGTTTGTACTCAGTCCCCCAGCAGCGCCATCAGCTTCGCCGCATCAATGGCCGACATCGTCGGGGTGATGCCCTGCTCTAGCAGCGATGCACGAACCTGCTCGGCCGCCTTCAGCGCCGCCTGCATGGATGGGGATTCCAGTGATGGATCGGGCAGCGTCGGGACTGAGACTGAGTCCGCCTCAGCGCGGCTTGTGCGGCCGCTCGGAGCCGTGGCGGTGTTGGCCGACGCCGCATCTTGCCGCAGTTTTTGCTCGCCCTTGCCTGCAAAGGCAGTCTCAGGCGCACCAATTGCTGAATATGAACGTGAAATCTGCATCGTGTGTTCTCCGAGGAGTGGTCTACGCGGTTCGCCTGCAACCCGCGTGCCACCTTTGCGAAATTTCTGACGGCCGCACCGTGGGACGGATCCGGCAAATACACTTGCTTCCATGCGGGCGATTGTTGTGTTCAATCCGACTTCAGGATCAGGCCGCGCCGAATCGCTGGCTCGCAGGTTTATTGCCGCGCTCGCCCAGCATGGCATCGCCGCGGAGAGTCTCCTGTCCATGCCCTCCCGAGGAGACGAAGATCGGCAGGTTTCAATATCCGCTAGCGGGGGCTTGGGCGACCGCACTTCGGAGGCTTTGACGGGGCGAATTGCGCAGCGGCTCGTCAAAGGCGTCGCTCGAACAATCACCCAAGGAGGCGATGGGGCCAACGGATGTGCGACGAATTATGAACCCTGCGTTCTGGTGGCAGTGGGGGGTGACGGCACGGTACGGTCTTGCATTGGCCCGGCCCAGTCCACGGGCAGCACGCTGTTTCACTTGGCCTCGGGCAACGAAAATCTATTTTCGCGGCAGTATGACTGGCCTCGTGACCCCGAGGCTGCTGCGATGCTTGTGGCCGATGTGATCGAGCGGCACACCCACCTTGGCACGCCGCTGGCCCGCGGTATCAACACCATGGATCTTGTTTCTGTAACGCCATCCGGCAAGCGACGATCCGAATCGGCGGCGATCATGGTCTCGGCCGGCTTTGATGCGGATGTGGTGGCCCAGCTTGATGCGCGGCCCCGCAGCATTCCCGGACACATGGCGTACCTGGCCCCGATTGTGCGCACGCTTGCGGGCTGGCGGCCGCCCCAACTCACTTTGCGTGTTGATGGTCGAGAAGTGGTCACCAACCAGCCGGGCTGGCTGGTGGTGGCCAACATGCCGCAATACGCGCTGCGGCTGAACCCGTGCCAAACCGCCACGCCGGATGATGGCATGTTGGATGTTCTGTTCGTGCCGATGCAGTGGCTTGGCGATTGCTTCGCGAGTTTGCTTGAACTTGCCCGTGGCAGTATCGGGCTCATCGCCGGGGCCCGGCAGTTTGCGGCCCGCGGAGTTGAAGTTCTGTGCAGCTCACTTGCGGTGCAGGCTGATGGTGACCACGTTTTCCGGTCTGATGCGAGGGCACCAGAGGCAACGGTTGCTAGTCCGCTGGATGCCGGTGTTCATCGTCTGGTGATCTCGGTACACCCAAGTCCGCTGCTGGTGCTTGCATCGCCAGTGGCGTTGCCCAAGGCTGGCCCAACTGTTCGGGCTGATCAGTTCACGCTCGCGCCCGCGGAGCGGCCGGCGGCCGGACCAGTTTCGGTCACCGATGCCGCGGCGGCTGCGATGGTGGAAGTTGGGTCAAACGGCAGCTCAATCCACACCGTGGTGCCCTGCCCGTAAACCGACTCGATGCCGATGGTCCCGCCCATTGATGTAACCGCCTGCCGCACGATGGCCAGCCCCAGGCCGCTGCCACGCCCATGCGGCTTGTGCCCCGTGCGGGCGGTGTCAACTTGATAGAACCGCTCAAAGACGCGGGCCTGCTGGTCCAGCGGGATTCCGATTCCTCGATCCTTGACCGAGAATCGAACGCTTGCTGGTCGCGACAGCGCGGTTTGTGGTGCGACTGCCGGGCTCGCGATCAGCACGCCGCGCACGCTTACGGTGGTTTTTTCGTACGCGAACTTGGTCGCATTCTCAATGAGATTTCGGAGCACCAGCGACAGCAGTTTGACATCGCTGATCATCCCCGCCAGGCCGGGATCAAAGGCGATATCAAGTTCAAGCCCACGCCGGTGGCAGACCACCTCAAAGCTCACACACAGCGTCGCGCGCAGGTCTTCAAGTGGCACGATGGCCCGGCGCACGGGCATGTCCGGTGTTTGCAGCCGGGAAAGGTCAAGCAGGTCGCGCACCATTTCCTCAAGCCGCAGCAGGTTGCTGGTGCAGATGCCCAGCAGCTTGTCCAGCAACACCGGCTCGTCTTTGGCGCCATCGTCTAATGTCTCAAGCGCGGCCTTCAGTGCGGCGACGGGTGTTCGCAGTTCGTGGCTGGCGTTGGCCACAAAATCGGTCTGCAGCTGAACCGCCTGCGCAAGTTCTGTGACGTCGCGCAGCACCACGATTACGCCGAAGATGCCGTCTCCCCATGCCGCGGGCAGTGGTGAGGCAGATGACTCAAAGCTCCGCACCCCGCCCGGCGTCGTGAGTTTCACGGTGTCGCGCTGCGGGGCTCCGGCCTTTGCGCGGCGGTGCATGGCAATCACATCGGCGCTGGTGAACAACTCGCGCACGTGGCGGCCGGGGAGCGACCCACCGGCCATGCCCAGGAGCTGTTCGGCGGCTCGATTGCACAGCAGCACGGTGTCTTGGTCACCGGTCACTAGGACCGGTTCATCCATGCCGTCGATCAAGGATTCAAGGTTGCGCGTTTTCTTTGCCAGCTCCCGTACCTGCAAATTCAGGCGGCGGCGCAATTCTACAAGTTGTGCGGAGATATCTTCCAATTCGGCTGGAAGTGGCCGTGGGCCGGCGGTCTCGCCTGCGGTTATGCCTCCGCCGGCTCCGATACCGGCATCGGTCAGCATGGCAATTTGTCCGGCAATTTCGGCGCGGGCACGCTGATCTGCTCTGGATCGCTGGATCAGCAGCAGCAAGGCGGTTGCGACACATCCGCCGCCGAGTGACAACCCCAGCCATGGTGATTGCAGGCTGCCAGCAAGCGTGACGGCGGGGCTGGCAAGGCAAAGTGCGGCGATATCAAGATGGCGAAACGACATAGCAGATGATCTTTGGTCTCGCCCGACCCGGGTGGGATCGTTGGCGGCAAAAAATACCGCTTCTGCGGGTACCTTAACCTCCCGCGGTGGTGTGCGGGGTAAGCCAAAGCACGTCAGTGTTTGGTGCCGGGCGGGGGGGGGGAGGCGGAGGGGGCGGTGGGCAGCGGGGGTAAGCCGGGAACGCTGGGTTACTCGGCAGCCAGCGGCTCGTCAGCCTCAAGGCTGGGCGAAACATCCGGGATGATCTGATAACCGACGCCGCGGATCGTGCGGATCATGCCTCCCCATACGCCGAGTTTTTTGCGAATCGCGGCGACGTGAACATCGATGGTTCGTGTCGTGACCACTATCCCTGGCCCCATAACTCGCTCAATCAGATCGCTGCGGCTGAGGACGCGTTTGGGTGCCTGCAGCATGGCTGTCAGCAACTTAAACTCAGTGAGGGTGAGCGTGATTGGAGCACTATCGCAGGTCACAGCGTGAGCGTCCAGGTCAATAACTACCGGGCCGACTTCAACTTTTCCGGTGGGTTCGGGCCCCATGGGTGTGCGACGCAGCTTTGCGGCGACCCGGGCCATAAGGACCTTCATCGAGAATGGTTTGGTGACGTAATCGTCGGCACCGGCTGAAAGTCCGGCGAGCTGGTCCGCCTCTTCGCCCCGAGCGGTCAACATTATAATTGGTACGGTCTGGCACCGCGGGTGGGTTCGGATCTGTCGGGCCACATCCAGCCCGCTGAGGCCGGGGAGCATGAGATCCAAAACGACCAAATCAGGCGGGCTTGCGATAACGGCGGCGACGGCGGAATGCCCATCATGCACGGCCATGGCGGCATAACCAATGCGCTGCAGGTTGAAACAAATGAGGTCAGCGAGGTCTCGCTCATCCTCAACAACCAGAACCATCCGATCGGGAGTCGTCATGTGTGGCTCGTAGTGCAATGAACCAAAGAGTATGAAGAAGGCGAGGTTGATTCGGGGGAGGTTTGGCCAAGATTGCGCAAAGGAAGGGACACGAATTCAACATTTACGTCCAAATAACTTAGATTTATGGCAATTCGATGTTGAAAACCTGTCGAAACTGCTGGAGAACTGTCTGAACGGCAACCGATAGAGAATCCTTGCTCCCAGTAGTTTGCACTTGCTAACTATCGGGGGTATACTTTGAGACCTCAGGTTTGTGGGCACTAGTGTTTTGGAATCTGGAAGCATCATGCGAGCCAGTTCAAATGCGAGTGCCAGTTTGGAACAGATCTGAGGAAACAGTGCCTGCGACACCATCATGGCTTGGAGCCACTGACGGTGACCGAAGGCCGCAGCGTTGATTACGAGACGGGTCAACGCCAGCGGCAAGTGAAGTTAAGGAGTCGTCTCACAAGTTTCTGGAGTTTCATATGAAGAACATCTTTGGTTTGCTCCTCGTGGCCGGTCTGGCCGTCCCCGCCTTCGCCGATCAGCCGGCATCCGTCAGCCGTGACGATGTCCGCGCGATGGTCTCGGAGATGATGTCCGACGCCGAGACCCGCTCCTCCCTGCTGCAGGGTGGCGCAACAGCTGGTTATGACAAGAATTTCTTCTTGGCCTCAGCCGATAACAAGTACCGCATGAACATCAGCGGGTTCACTCAGGTCCGCTACACCGCTAACTTTAGCAGCAGTGATAACACCTACGGTGGCTTCAACGCTGGTGACCCGGCCCTTGGCGCTGACGGTACCGGCAGCGACTATCGCGGTGGCTTCAACCTCCGCCGCACGGCTATCGCCTTCAACGGCAACGCCGGCAGCGAGAGCCTGAAGTACAGCGTCCGCGTGATCTCAAAGGACAGCGGCTCACTCAACTTCGATGATGCGTTCATCGCGTACGAGCTGGGTGGCGGCTGGGGCATTAAGGCTGGGCAGTACAAGGCTGGGTTCCTCAAGGAAGAGCTGAACTCTGACGTGTACACGATGGCCGCTGATCGTGGCTTCGTCAACGCTTTGTTTAGCCAGGGTCGCAGCCAGGGCGCATCGCTGTACTATCTCAGCGACGCGCTTGATGGTTCATTCGACTTCACCGATGGCCTCCAGGGTGAGAGCCGCTCCACCTTCGGCGAAGGATCTGACAGCACGTCAACCAACCGCAAGGTTGCTGACTACGCCTTCACCGCTCGTGGCGAGTACCGCTTTGCTGGCACCCGTGCTCAGCTGAAGGATTACACCAGCCGTACGGACGAGAAGTACGCCGGTAACATCGGCGGTGCTCTCACTTACCAGGGCCAAGCCAACAACAATAACACCGCCCTGACCAACCCCAGCGACACGAATACCGTGGGTTACACCATTGATACTCAGATCGAAGGCGGCGGCTTCGGTGCGTTCCTCGCGTTCGTTGGTACTCACTCCGAGCAGTCCTTCCTCGGTGGTGGCGACAAGGCCAAGCTCGACGATTTCGGTATCGTTGTTCAGGGCAATTACCGTATCCTCGCTGATACGGACATTTTCGCCAAGTACGAAATGCTTGTTCTGGACAAGGATCGCACTTCGAATGACGTGGTCGCTGCCCCCGCTACCCCAGCAGCCACGCACCAGACTCAGCGCTACACCCAGTTCGTCACCTTTGGTGCGAACCAGTACTTCGCTGGCAACGCTGCCAAGCTGACGGCCGACTGCGTCGTTGGTCTGAACCACACCTCCGACGCCTCCGGCACTCAGGTCATCAATGGCCCCGGCTTCAACGGTAACGCTTTGGGCGTCACCGGTACCAACAAGGGTGCTGAGGTTGCCTTCCGCGTTCAGCTCCAGGTCATGTTCTAATTGTTTCGGGCCGTATTCGGAACTTTCAGCTCTCGCATGATGCGATAGATATGAAGCTCCGGAAGACCTTGTAATTCTCCGACCGCCCGGGCCCGCAGGCCCGGGCGGTTTTAATTTTTGCCCATGCCGGTTGTTGTCGGAGCGGCCTTCACATCGTGGCTTGGCGACGAGATGAACATGGAATCCGGAGAGTCCGCAAAGTCTGCAGAGAAGCAGAAACCACGGAATGGGTCAGAAGCCGGGCAGGCCAGTAGTTGGTGGTGATGGACTGAGAAACGTGCTCGAACGTGAAGGCCGGCGCTTGTGGATGAGGTGTTGGCCACCAAGAAGAAGCTTGGTTGCCTCGTAATCACCTTTGCGGTGCTTGCGTGTGCGTGATGACTTGGTGTATTGTGGAGCACCGCCGGTGCGGCCAGAGTCGAGGGTGCCCGCGCACGAAAAATCGCTTTGTGTTCCATAGCGGTTAGTGTGCAGATCGCTGCACACCGATCACGAAATCAAGTCAGCGAACGGTGAATCTGGCTGCCGCTGACCGTGGTTGCGGCGTACTGGCGACTGTGCCCGGTGCCGTTGTCTCCCGCGTTGTGGTGGGTGATCGTGACCATTGAAGCCCGCGCGGTTCACAAGTCTCCTGCGACTGGGGAACCCAGCCATGCCTTGCGGTAGAGGCAATAAAAAACCCGACGCTAGAGCATCGGGTAGTCATAATTTGATTTGGTTTCAAACTCTGTGCCGGTGTCGGGTTAAGACGAAGGGCCGCGATTCAGAACATCCGATGGAACCCAGCCCATCGCATCAACCCTGAGCGGCGGCCTTCTTGGCGGCTGTGTAGCCGTCTCGGCGGCGAAGTGGCTTGATCACAAGCCCGCTCTTGATGGCCTTGGTGCTGGCCAGAACTGTCATCGCCACGCCGTCAACAACAGCGCGTACTTTCTGCAGGTTCGGGCGGAACTTGCGGCGAGTAATACCAGTTGGCTTCAAACCGAAGCCGCCTTTTTGGATCTTCTGGCCGCGATACGTGCGCTGCTTGCCGAAGGACGATTTTTTGCCGGTGAAATGGCAGACGAATGGCATAGTGGTGCTTCCAGTGAGGCCGAGATTGTTGGCCGGGTTTGGCCTCAGGGCAAGTCTGAGGGTCGGCAATTTTCTATTTTGCCGTTTTTCTTGGTCACCCAAGAGGATCCGAACGGTCCGTTATAGGCCTGAAAAAGGGTTATGGCGGGGTGATTTCCCGGTTTGACGCCGGGTTGGTACTTGACTGGTGTTTGGCGCGCTGGGACCTGATAAACTCCGGCAATGAAGTGCGACCAGTGCGGGCATCCCGCAACCATTCATGAGGTCACCATGCGCTACGGCAAGCGGGTGGAGCGTCGGCTTTGTGAGCGGTGTGCGGCCGCGGCTGGGATGCTCCCACCCGGTGGACCCAGCGTTTCGGAACTGCTAAGCCAGATCGTTCCGCCAGCCCCGCCGAATATGCAGCCTTCGCAGCCCGGCGTTTCGCAGGCGGGCAATCTGGATTCTCCCAAGGTTCCGGCCAGTCCAACCGGCGGCAAGGGTCCGCAAGGCGGCGTGGGACCGATTCCGCCAGACACTACGGATGATGCTGCGGGTCCGGGGTTGCCATTTGGAATCGGCATGGCGATGGGTGTACCAATCGCTCGCTGCCCACGTTGCAGCGCCACCATGGGGCAATTGCGTGACAGTGGCCTGCTGGGGTGCCCCACGTGCTACGAGGCATTTCTCCCACAACTGCTCCCGCTGTTGCAGCGGTATCACGAGGGTGGGGGCTTCCACTGCGGCAAGACACCCAAACGATTGGTCGCTGGCCAGCCGCCCCGGGTGAGTACCCGTCCAAAACGCAAGGCAAAGCCCGCCATAGATCTTGTTGCGCTCGCGCAGCAAATTCAACTGCTGCGGGGAAAGCTTGCCGCGGCACTGATGGATGAGGATTACCGCACCGCAGCGATGGTGCGTGATGAACTGGTGCGACTTGGTGATGTGCAGGCCGGGCGTGCTGGCCGGGGCGTCGCGGCGGCCGACGGCGTGGGTGAGGACGCCGAACATGGTGGCCGCAGCGACGGGAACGCGGACGGCGCGGCTGAGGGAGAGGCGACATGACGTGTCCACTTCCTCCGGAAAGCATTGAGCGCGGGGCGGACTGGCTGCGTCGTGGGCCCGACGGTGATGTGGTGATCTCTTCGCGCGTGCGGCTGGCAAGAAATCTGGCGGGGATGAGCTTTCCGGGGCGAATGAACGGCGGTGAATCAACCCGGCTTATGCGGGTGACGCAGAGCGCCGTGAGCTGCCTCCAACTCAAGGCGCTCAAGTCCGATGCGGTCACCGGCTCCATCGAAGGTCTGACGCCGGGACTTACACCGGAGAAAATGGTGTGGACTTCTATCGGCGAGATGGCGGTCCTGGACCGTGCTTTGCTCGTGGAGCGGCACCTCATCAGCAAGGAACACGCCAAGTCTGACCGTGCCCGGGCCGCGTGCTTTACGCTGCCAGATGAACGGCTCTCGATCATGGTCAATGAGGAGGATCATCTGAGACTCCAGTGCGTTACCCCCGGGCTCTCGCTGTCTGCCGCCTGGGAGATGCTCGATGATGTGGATGATCAGATTGAAGCCCAGCTTGATATGGCTTTTCTTCCGCAACTCGGGTATCTCACGGCCTGCCCCACCAACGTTGGTTGTGCGGCCCGCATGAGTGTGATGCTGCACCTGCCGGCCATCCGCCTGGCCGGAGAGATCGAGCACGTCAAACGTGCCGCCAAGGACATGAATCTGACGGTTCGCGGCTTCTACGGCGAGGGCTCTGAGGCTGCTGGCGATCTCTTTCAGATCAGTAATCAAACGACCCTTGGCCGCAGTGAACAACAACTGTGCGAACAAATCGAGAGCCGCGTGGTGCCGCAGGTCGTCGCGTTTGAACGCAAAGTGCGTGAAGAATTGGTCAGCACGAAGCGCCGATATCTGGAGGATCAGATCTTCAGAGCGCTTGGCTCGATGAAATTTGCCCGCCAGCTCACACCCGAGGAAGCAACCGCCAGCCTGTCGCTGGTGCGGCTTGGCGTGCACTGCGGCATGATCACAGGCATTGAGCCGCAGGCAGTGACCCAGCTCATTTTGCTGACACAACCGGCGCACCTTCAGCGACTTCTGGGCCGCGAGATGGACCAGCAGCGACGGCGTGAAGCCCGGGCAGATCTGGTTCGGCAGCGGCTGGAGAAAGCGGGGGGCTAACGGCCCTTACTGCTGCGCCGACCCGATTTGAAAATCGCACTCCCGCTCCAAACTCTTTGATTCGCCGGACTCGCGCAAGACCGGACGCAAGCAACGTGCCTATGTTGGCAGCGCATGGCAACATCGGTGGTGCAAATTTGGATGTCGGCATCGCAGGAATCCATCGTGCGAGCGGTTGTTGGTCTGGCGGGGGCTCGCATCACGGTGCTGGGCTGTGCTGATGACAACGCCCGCCCGACGCTGGCAGCGGACTTGGGTGGCGTGCCCGGTGGCGGTGGTCACGAGGTACGCGCCTTGTCTGACCTTCGCAGCATGCTCGCCTCCGCCGTGCCTGCGGATGGCCCGATCGTACTTTTTGACACCGGTGCGCTGCTAAAGGCTGATCGCGCTGGCCCGGATGCCGAACTGCTTCGCCAAGTTCGCCAGCGCGGTATCGCGGTGCTGTCACTTGAGCCGCTGCCCGCCGCTGCCGCGGATTTGGCAAGCGCCGCAACGGCCATCGCACCAGCCGCGGCGTCGATGCCTCTGGTACTTGGCCCGGCAGAGGTTCCAGTCACGCCCGAGCGTGATGCCGCGATGCGGCTGGTGGCGGACTTGACGTGGTGGACCGGCCTGTCACGGCACAGTGTCGGGTTCGCCGAGATCGATGAACTGCTGACGACCTTTGGCCCGGTGCAGGCTATGGCCGTGACGGCTACAGCAAGCCGGGCGGAGGGTTCACTCCGCGCCAGGCTGGCCGATGGGCTTGATCAGTTGGCAGTGGTCATGGGCCAGGCAGAAAGCGTATTTGGAGTGGTGAGCAAGATCCACGAGGCCAGCCAGCAGGCTAGCGTGCACCTGCGTTATGGCAACGGCCGCAGTGGTGTGGTGTTCGCCGCACTCGCCGGCGGACCGATCCAGCGGTCGGCGGTGATGATCGGCCCGAGCGGGCGGCTGGAGATTGCCTCCGGCCCGGCCGGGGCCGGGGTGGTGTGGACGGACAATACGGGCAAGGTCATCGACCAGTCACGCAAACGCCCTCGCCGGCGGGCTGGCGACAGTGGGGTTGAAGTCCCTGCTGAAGGTCAGAGCAAAGCGTTTTCCTCAACAATCGCAGAACTGCTCGCCAAACAACTTAAACGCGTGCTCGAAACCGGCACAACTGATGTGCTGGCTGCCGGTGGCAGGCCGGATTTGGCAGGCTTGGTCGCCACCATCGGTGCGGCGGAGTTGTCAAGCAATACCGGAGTAGCCGAGCGCCCGGCGATGCTGCTGAGTGCGGCACGATGAGTGATTTAACATGCCGGATTCATGTCAAGTGGCTGGTGGGCAGCGCTTGAGAGGTTGTGGTGAGGGGTTTCGCATGGCTGCGGCTCGGGCGAACTCACCGGGCCACGCTCTCGGGTCACGCCAACCTTACCTGCCAGCATTCAACCTCGACGCTAAGCCGTGCTTTATGGCAGGCCACTCTACTGCCGTGATGCTGTACATCACGGTGTCGCGTACGAAACCGTTTTGCTGTATGCGGTGCTGCCGCAGCACGCCTTCGCGTGTGGCACCTAATTTTGCTATCGCTGCTTGGCTTCGCAGGTTGCGAAGGTCACATTTCAGTTGTACTCGTACGCACTTGATTTTTTCAAAGGCGTGTTCCAACAGCAGGAGTTTGCACGCCGGGTTCACCAGGATGCCCTGTGCTGGTGGCGTGTACCAAGTCCAGCCGACCTCCAGCGCTTTGTTGGCCAGATCGATATCACAAAAACTGGTTGCTCCGACCAATTTCCCGGCCCAGTTGCTCACACCCGGGGTGCTCAAGCCCGTTTCGCCAAGCGACGGCTCGCTTGCTCCAGCGCGGGGGTCGGTTTTCATGGCCCCATCGTCACGCACCGCAAAGGCGCTGCTCTTTGGGTTGCCAATTTGCCGCCCGAGCCATTGGCCAAACGCCTCCATCGTCCAGACCTCAGGCCATGACAAAAAGTTGCCGAACATCTCTGGCCGCGCGATCGCAAACAACTCCGGTGCGTGGGCCAGTGTCAGTGGTTCAAGCACCACGCCGTGGCCGCGGAGTAACGGTCGTATCACATCCTCCATGAAATCACCGCGGCCCTTTCGAAGTTTGGCTCGCGGCGTTCTCTTCGTGTTGCATCAAGTGTCGCGAGCCTCAAAAGCCCACCTTCAACCAGTTCTTCTTGCCCTTGCGCAGCAGCACAAGTTCTCCGTGCAGAATATCCGCCGCGGTGACCTTGTACTCCATTCCCACCTTCGCGCCGTTTACGCTGATGGCCCCTGCCTGCAACTGCGTTCTGCCGTCGCCCTTGCTGCTGACGAGTCCTGTCTGTGCGAGTAGGTCCAGAATCCCCACGCCCTCACCATCCAGCAACCCGCGGCTGATCGTTGCCGTCGCGATACCCGCCAGCACCTCACCCAGCATGAAGGCATCAAGCGATTTGACATCACCACTGAACAGTGCTCCGGCCGCGGTTTCTGCCCGCTGCCGCTCAGATTGGCCGTGCAGCAAGTCCGTCGCGGCCACCGCAAGCGCACGCTGCGCTGCACGGGCCCCGGGGTTTGCGGTAAGTTGCTGCTCCAGATCCTCAATCTGCTCGCGCGGCAACAGCGTGTAAATGCGAAGAAATCTGCCCACATCCGCATCCGCAGCGTTCAGCCAGAACTGGTAATACGCGTACGGGCTGGTGCGGTCGGCCGTCAGCCACACTGCGCCAGATTCAGACTTACCAAACTTGCCACCATCGGCTTTGGTCACCAGCGGGGCCGTCACACCAAATGCGCTGATGGCCAAATCCTCAGCTCCACTGCCGCCAGCTCGCTGCACGGCATCACGGCGGATCAAGTCAATACCCGAAACGATGTTGCCCCACTGGTCGCTGCCGCCGAGCTGAGTCGTCACGTTCATCGTGCGATGGAGGTGCAGGTAGTCATACGCCTGGAGAAGGACATAACTGAACTCTGTGTAACTGATTCCTTGCTCGCGACTTTCAAGCCTGTTCTTGACCGAGTCGCGCTGCAGCATCGCGTTGATCGAGAAAAACTTGCCCACATCCCGCAGCATCTGGATGTATCCCATCTTTCCCAGCCAGTCTAGGTTGTTCACCATCTCGCCGCCGCGAGATGCCGCCGGGCCGGAATCCGAAAAATCCAGCAGTCGTCCGAAGATTCGTTTTTGCCCCTCAACATTGGCACGCACCTTTTCATCGGTCATCAGTTCCCGCTCAGCAGATTTGCCAGAAGGGTCGCCAATAAGTCCCGTGCCGCCTCCCACCAGCACCACCGGCTTGTGCCCCGCGTTCTGCCAGTGCCGCAGCAGCATGATCGGTACCAGATTGCCCACGGTCAGTGAATCGGCCGTCGGATCAAACCCGGCATAGGCGCTGCGCACGCCCGAGGCCAGGTGCGTCTTCATCGTTGCCTGATCGGTCACTTGGTGCAGCAACCCACGCCAAGAAAGCTCCGCTAAAAAGTCGCTGGTGGCTGCTGCGGCGGAATCACTTGAACCGGGACTGTGACGAAAAGGCTGAATCATGCGCCAGTGTGGCATGGCCGGGCGACGGTGTCAAGCGGTCGGCCCGATGCGAAGTTGCCTCGGCGGCGGCGGCTCGACCCACCGTCCGTGAAATTCGAGCAACGGCCTTTTTGAAGTATTTTGCTTGGGATT
>JBBRKQ010000010.1:0-63326 GCA_038231815.1 Phycisphaerales bacterium | reverse complement strand
GGAGGGTTTGGATCGGTGTTCATGGCCGAGCAGACGGCGCCGGTGCAGCGGAAGGTGGCGCTGAAGATTATTAAGCTGGGCATGGACACGCACCAGGTGGTGGCGCGGTTTGAGCAGGAGCGGCAGGCTCTGGCGATGATGGATCACCCGAACATTGCCAAGGTGTTTGATGCGGGGGCGACCGAGACGGGGCGACCGTACTTTGTGATGGAGCTGGTCAAGGGCGACCCGATCAATGAGTATTGTGACAAGAACAATTTAAGCATCAACGAGCGGCTGGAGTTGTTTTCGCAGGTGTGCAATGCGGTGCAGCACGCGCACACCAAGGGGATCATTCACAGGGACATCAAGCCGTCGAACATTCTCGTGTCGACGCAGGATGGGAAGCCTAGCACAAAGGTGATTGACTTTGGCATTGCCAAGGCAACCAGTGCTCGGCTTACGGAGAAAACGCTGTTTACCGAGCATCGGCAGCTGATTGGCACGCCGGAGTACATGAGTCCGGAGCAGGCTGAAGGCAATCTCGATATCGACACGCGGACGGATGTGTATTCGCTGGGCGTGCTGTTGTACGAGCTGCTGACCGGGAGCACGCCGTTTAGCGGGACGGATCTGCGATCGGCGGCGTATGCGGAAATTCAGCGGATTATTCGTGAGGTGGAGCCGCCCAAGCCCAGCACGCGGCTGAGCGCGAGTGTGGAGACCATTGCCAACATTGCGGCGAGGCGGCACAGTGAGCCGAGGAAACTGGGCACGATAGTGCGTGGTGAATTGGATTGGATTGTGATGAAGGCGCTGGAGAAGGACCGGCAGCGGCGGTATGAGACGGCCAACGGGTTTGCGATGGATATTCGGCGGTATCTTGCAGGCGAAGCGGTGGTGGCTGCACCACCGAGCGCTGCGTACCGGGTGCGCAAGTTCATCCGGCGGAACCGGGCGGTAGTCTCGGCAGGATTAGCGGTTACGGCGGCGCTGCTGGTGGGTTTGGTTGCGTTTGCGTGGCAGGCCAAGGTGGCGGGTGACCAGCGTGACTTGGCCGTTGTGGCACAGAAGGCCGAGGCCGAGCAGCGGACGCTGGCGGTAGCGGCTGAGGCGGAGACCAAGAAGCGGGCCGATGAGCTTCGCGTGGTTGCGCAGTTTCAGGCCAAGATGCTCAGCGACATTGACCCAACCCAAACTGGCCAGCGGCTGGTCAAGGATATTCGCGATCGCTTCGATGCAGCTTTGGTGAAGGCCGATGTGCCCGGGGTACAGCGCAGCGCACGCTCGGCGATGTTTGCCAAGGAACTTGATGAGGTCAATGCAACTGATGCGGCGGTGGAGATGATCGACCGGACGATTCTGCGGCCAGCGATCGCGGCGGTGGATGCACAGTTTAAGGAACAGCCGGTGGTTGATGCTTCGCTGCGGCACACGCTGGCGGAGCTGTACAAGAACATTGGGCGATACAACGATGCGGCCGTGCTGCAGGAACGCGCGCTCGAAACCCGGCGACGGGTGCTCGGCGAGGACGATGCGGACACCCTGCTCTCGATCAACAACATGGGCAGCATCTTGGAGGCCAAGGGCGACATGGCCAAGGCCGAGGTGTTCTACCGCGAGGCGCTCGAGAAGCGACGGCGGCTCATCGGCGAGAACGCGGCGGAGACGCTCACCTCGATGAGCAACCTGGGTAACTTTTTACGCGAGCAGGGCAAGTTTGCCGAGGCCGAGCCACTGCTGCGCGGCGCGCTGGAAGGGCAGCGGCGCGTGCTTGGCCCGAAGCATCGTGACACACTGATCTCGACGAACACATATGGTTTCTTGCTGATCAATCAGGGGAAGGTGAAAGAAACCGAGGCGTACTGGCGCGAGGCCTATGAGGTTGGCAAGCGCGAGTTTGGTCCTGACGACCGGGACGTTCTGGTGTGGACCAACAACATGGGCGGGCTGCTGGGCTCACTGGGTCGTCATGCCGAGTCCGCGCCGTTTTATCGGGAGGCGATGGAGGGCGCGCGGCGCGTGCACGGGCTTGAACACCCGAACACCATGACCTGCACGCTGAGTTATGCGTTCGCACTTTCTTCACTCGGGCGGCTGTCCGAAGCAGAGGTGTCTATGCGAGAGGTGCTGGAGGTCCGGCGCAGGACGCTTGGCCCGGACCATCCTGACACACTTGCATCGATGTCAAACCTTGGTAGCCTGCTCCGAGACCAAGGCAAGTTTGATGAGGCCGAACCGATCTTGCTTGATTCAAAGGAGCGCCGCGAACGAACAATGGGTAAAGAACACCCATCGAGCCTGGTGGCCATTGGCATGCTTGGCCGGCTCTATTCCGAGCAAGGCAAGTACATGCAAGCCGAAGCCGCGTACCGTGAGATGCTGGATCGTTCCAAGAGCATTTGGCCGGAGGAGCACCCGGAGCGGCTGATTTGCTACAACAATCTCGGCGGCGTGCTTATTTTCCAGGAGAAATATACCGAGGCGGAAACGTATATCCGCAAGAGCCTGGATGCACGAATGCGGATCTCTGGCTTGGACCACCCCGAGACGCTGACTTCACAGAGCCAGATGGCACGGGTACTCGAAAAACAAGGCAAGCTTGATGAAGCCGAGTCCATGTACCGCGATGCGCTCGAGCGATTCCGGCGCATCCGCGGTGATGACCATCCGTACACGCTGAACGCGATCACGAACCTTGGCGAGATACTCCGGGTTCGCGACAAGCTTGCTGAGGCCGAGCCGCTGCTGCGGGAGGTGAACGAACGCACGGAACGCACCTTTGGTAAGGACCACGCCAGAATGTCCGGAACCCACCTTGGTCTTGGCCGCCTGTACATGGCCGCGAAAAAGTACCCTGAGGCGGAGACTGAACTGCTGGAAACACAGCGGGTGATGGCGACGGCCAAAGGCGTGACGCCGCTGCGGCAGATGCTGAGCATCAAATCGTTCTTTGAGTTGTACGAGGCTTGGAACCTGGCCGAGCAGGGCAAGGGATACGACGTGAAGGCGGCGCAATGGAAGGCGAAGTTTGAAGCGATGAAAGCGGAGGTGCCGCCACTACCAGCCAAGACGGAGAGCAAGTGAGCACTGACCGCCGCGGATTGGGGATGCTGGCTACTTCGCGGATTTTTCGCCAGCGGTGGCGGCGAGTTCCTGCCGTGTGGCGATGGGGACATAGCCGATTTCAAAGCCCTTGGGTGGTGTGACGAGCTGCGCCGGATCAAGATCGGCCAGCGTGCCGATGGTGGGAGGGGCGAGGTACTGGCGGTCCTTTGTCCAAGCGCGGTGCATTTTCTCGACGATGAGCTGCATGCTTTCGCGAGCTTCATTCGTCAAGTCGGCATTTTGCATGGCTGGCTGATCTGCGAAGCGGTACCACGAGTATGTGACGATGCTGCCATCACCGAGATGGGCCTGGAATGGACCGGCGACGGGACCGGGTTTGTGGAAAGTACTTTGCGGGTCAGAAGGTGAGTCGTACGGCTCACGGGCTTTTTCTTTGGGCCGATTGAACTGGGCCGAAGCGAGTCCGGAGGAGGCGGGGACATCAGCCGGTGAAGCAACGACCCACTTTGGCTTTTTGATATCAGCACTGGCTTTGGCGAGGCGGTAGTACTCCGGCAGGGCAACGCGGGCACCGGCGGGGTCATTGACTTGGGTGATGAATTTCTCGTTCCACTTGTAGCCGTACGTAGTCGGATCTGGCGTGATAGGCGTTGCGAACGAAGCCCAATCGATGGGCATTTTTGCTTCTTTGGGCGTGCTGTCGGGGTAGAGCTGCCAGGTTGATCCGCCGCCGCTTTTGAAGTGCTGCACGAAGGTACCGGTTGGGTTTATTGCGCCGCTGGGCGCTGGGCCACCTTCGAACCAGATCTTGGCTTCATCCCACAGGGCACTCTGCTGTAGCAGGTGAGCCGATGGAGCACGACCGAGTTGCCATCCGGCCCTATTGGGAAGGACATCGGGGCGACGCGTGCGAACTGTTCGCCTTGCTGGTCACTTTGCTGGTCACTTTGCTGGTCACTTTGCTGGTTACCTTGCTGGCCAACTTGCTGCTTTACTTCCTGCTGGGCGGCGATCAAGGCGGGCACGTATTGGGTTTCCATCTGAAACGCTTTGTTCGGATCGGATGGGCGGGTATCGAGCAGCAGGCCGGCGAAGTCAGGCTTGGCGAGTGAAGATTTGGACCAGAAGTACGGCGTGAAGAAGCACACCGGACCCTTAAAATTCTGGGTGTTTAGAAACAGCGTCCAGCAATTATCACCGGTGGGGATGCTCTGGCCTGCGGTGGTTGGCTTGGCCGAGGTGAGTGGCAGCGGGAGGTAGCCATAGCCAAAGAGCTGGCCGCACGTTCCTTGTTTGAGGTTTAGGCCATCAATCGGGAACAGCAGCCACGGGCTGAGTTGTGCGACACCGTAGAGGCCCTTTGGGTCTTGCCATGTCCCGGCGCCATGGGCGGGGCCGTTGGCAATTTCACCGAAGTTGACGGCCACGCCGCCCATAATGAACTTGGGAGTTTCAGTTGGGAATCGCGTGTCACGCCACCAGCCCAGGCCCCCTTCGATGTCGGAGTAGAGGTCCTTGGGCGGCTTGCCCTCGTACTGGGCGTGCATCCAGGTGCCGAAGAGTCCGGTCTGAAAACGATGGCCGGGGTAGCGCTCCAGCAGCGGCCACGCCGCGGCGTAGAGCGAGAAGCCGGCATTGAAATTTTCGGGGACTTTCTCGGTGGGAACGAGCATGTAGCCGGCCATTTCGGCCTTGACTGGCTTTTGGATTTTATCGGCTTTGCTCGTTGGTTCTGGGGCTGATTCTGGTGTTGGGGCTTTGGCGGGAGTGCTGGGTTTGGCTTGGGCGGCCAGCAGCGTTTTCATGGCCTTGCCCAGCGCATCGCCAACTAAAAAGTATGTTTCCGCGTTGCCGAACTCATGGTGGGCGTGGGTGGGGTTTGGTGAGTCTGCGGGCGTGCGCACAAATTCATGGGTGGGCACGAACACGACGCTGCCGGCGAATTCTGGACGGGCGGCGGCGGCGGCTTGTGCTTTGCGGAGCAGGTCCCACTCGCCAGTTGCCTTGACCCACGGGCCGGTCAGCTCTCCGATGACCACAGGAAGGTTTGCGACATCGAGATCTTTGCGGACATCACGGATGAGGTTGACGAGGTTGGATTCATACTCGGGGACGGCGTGCTTGGGATCGCATCCATCGTTCCAGCCGTGGTACCAGACAAACCCGGAAAGTTCGTAGCCAACCGAAGTGGAATCCGGGAAATTGGTCTTTTGATTCGCCAGCGCCTGGCGGACTTGCTGGATCATGAGGTTGTAGTACGGCCCGGTTGTGCCGCCTGAGGATGGAGGGCGAAAGTCTGTGTAGAGGCTCTTGCCGCCCCATGCGGTTTTGATGAGAAGGACTTCATTGTCCAGCGCATCACCCATCACGTGCCCGAATTGGAGTTCCGGCCCGAAGTGGTGCGGGCCGTGGTGGGGAGTGAAACCGAACGCCAGCGGGCCGATGCGGAGTGGCTGGTTTTGGGGCTGGTAGTACACCGAGACATCGGCACGGCTCCGCCAGTTTCCTTGCGCATCTTTGAGGTGCGCAAAGAGGTCACGCTTGGCTGGGTCTTTCATGAGCGCTGCGAGTGTGCCTTTGCCATCGTTGTAGTCTTTACCATCAAGGTCTACGACGGCTTGGCCCTCCATATTGGACTGACCGGCAAGGATGAACACTTTGAGGGGGCCGGGCTTTGTGGGCCTAGTTGGGTTGGTAGGGTTGGTTGGGTTGGTTGGGTTGGCGGCGGCGGCGCTTAATGCTGGTGCGGCCTGCGCGAAGGTTGCGACGAAGCAAACCACTGACCAAAGGACATTCGGGAATCGCATGTGAAGCTTCCGGGTCAAGGGGAGGAACCGAAGGTTGCGGGTCATTCTACCGATGGTGTGGGCGCCGCGAGAGCCCACGCGGGCGGCGGGCTGGCTGAACCGATTGCGGATGTGAACGTAGCGGGTGTGAGGCGTGGGTTTGTGACTTTGCGGATTGCCATTGCCCTGTAGCATCGGGCGTTGGGGGCGTTGGGGGCGTTGGGTGTGCTGGGGAATGCGATGCATGGAAAGACGATGCTTACCCGGCCGGATGAAGCCAGTACGATCTCCCTGCCGCTGCTTTAGCAACGGGGACGAACGCGAGATCCTGCGAGGCGTTGGTATATTGGGTACTGAATTTACGATTACCTCCATGAATGTTCCAAGCAAATACGATGATGAGCTCGCTCGGTTTCCGGCGGTGCTGCGAGAATTGGTCGAAGCGGAGGTGGCAATCGGGAATGTGATTTTGGCGATTTCACAGGGATTTCCTGCCGCACCATGCGGGGCGTGCATCATGCTGTCGCGTGCGGTGACGACGTGCCCACGCCAGAGTATGGCGGGGCTGGTTTTTTACGATCGTAACAGCAGCAGCTATTCGGGTGAGTTCACTGATGCGATGACGCACTATTTTGTGGTGGAGCCACCTCGCCCACAGGAGCCGCCGCCGGATATGGACGCGATTCGGGCGGAGCTCGAGGCCCGTGAAGCGGCGGCAAACCGGGCCGGGGAGGCAGCGGCAAGCAGCGCGATGCGGGCGACGGCGGAGCGAGCGGCATCGCAGAGCGCAAGCTCGCAGCAGGAGCGGCACGATCCGACATCGGTGCTGTCTCGATTTATAGCCAGCATGGAAATTGACTACGACAAGTGGCGTGAAGGAACCGGCTATGACGTGACACTGCTGCAGCAGGCAAGTGCCGCGGAGCGTGAGGCGATTGAGCACCACCTGAGGCAAAGACGAATTGGCGATTGGCGGGATATTGAGGCGCTTGCCGCGATCAACTCTTCGGGCGCGAATGAGGCGATCATGGATGCGTTCAAATCCGGGGGGACTGCGGTGCGGATGGCTGTGCATACGTACGCACCGCAGCTTGTGACCAACTCTGAGCGGATCGCCTCGCTGGTGCGGGCGCTGGAGGAAGGTACCTTTTACGATGGACTGACCGATGCGCTGCGCGAGGTGGAGATGTTTCATCCGCCCGAGATCATGGCGGCACTGTGGCGGGGGTTGATGGCCCGTGAGGGCGGCATCGCATGCCACCTGGCGGCGATGCTGTATTTTCTGTACGGCAAGTCTGAATCGGCCTTTGACTGGAACCATCGACCATTCTTCTTGCGGTTGAACACGCCGGTTATGGCGGACCGGGAGGTTGCCGTTCGCGAACTGTGCGTGCAACTTGGGGTGGATCTCAGCGGCCCAAACAAGCCCTGAAGCAATTGGGATGCGGTGTGAATTGGGCAGGCGAGCCGGGCCGGTGCCGCTGCCGGATGCTTGCGGGAAGCTGCTGCGATCGGATTCTGTTCTGTGGTGGTCCATCGTGGAATTTGTTGCTTGCGATGGCGCGGAGGGCCAATACCGGGTGGGAATTGAACAACGGAGCAGCGTGCTTACTGGATTCTTTAGCCGCATCGCAATCCGCTGACGCATTGGGGGGTGAAGCTAGGTCTTTGTGCATCCCACACCACCGCCACACCACCGCTGACCCGGCGGCAACCCCGGCCCAACCCCGGCCCCCGGCCCGCACACTTTGGAGCAACAGCATGTCCACTCTCCTCATTGAAGCCCCCGCAAGCACGAGCACGCAGAAGATCACGCCACTGGCGATGCTGGATGCGTACGACGCAGTCCTGAACGATGACTATGCCTTTGTCGCGTATCAGGAGACTGACCTCTCCACCGGCGATTGGCGCGTTCGCATTAAGGCCCGGCTCCTTACGGGCGTGGTCTTTGAGCCGGACGCCATGCGGCGGGAGGCTCGCACAGCGGGTGCGCAGGGCAAGCCGTTTTTTACCTGGGGCAACTGCATTGACCCGACGGCGGGTGACCCGCGGATGATCCAGTACCGCGTGTACAACGAAGGTGGCAAACCTTCAAAGATCGAGATTGTGCTGCAGCTTCGCAACGCTGATCACAGCGCTTCGCAGCTGAAGACTGTTTCGTTTCCGTGGCCCGCCTGAGTGCACCTTGCCTGCCTGTGAGCTTCACCATGACAACCACCATTGCGCTGGCAAACCGAACGTTTCCGCCAAAGCTTGCCGATCTTGGCTTCTCGATGGATGTGCCCGAAGGCTTCATCGAAGCCGAATTGCCTGGACAAGACATCAACTTTGATGATCCGACGAAGTCTGCGGCGATCGCGGTACTTTCCTCGCCTGTTGCGCTGGCCGTGATTGCAGTGGCCGCCCGCCCGGCGTATAGCGATGGCACCGTGCTTCAATGGATGCGTTATCTCGCGGGGCACTCTCAGCTTGAGCTGCAGCACGTGCTGGTGCGCACTGTGGGAAAAGGGGATGGGCACCCGGGAATAAGCGCTTTTGGTGTGCAATACCAGGAGGGAACCCAGCTGCACTTCATGCTGACGGCGTTTGAGGATGGTGGCCGGCTGGTGATTGCGCACGCCATGTGCCCCGCGGAGCTTTGGCCGAGCTACGGAGCGGTGCTGAGCGCTTCGGTTGAATCTATCACGCTTACAAATCCGAAAGGGCCGACGCATCCTGTCGATGATTTGGAAACTCGTCAGCATGCCGCGGAGAATAATCGGGCGGCTGCCGAAGCGCAAATCGAGGAATCAAAGCAAATAGCAGGTGGGCGGGCAGCAGCGCCCGAGGACAAGGCAACACGACAGGACGCGAGCGATCCGATTCAACGAGCGATCTTCGCGGCCCGCGAGCACCTCCGGAGCGACTTGTTTGATGATGCTGAGCGTGAGATTCTCACAGTTGATTCATCAATTCAAGGCAGCGTCAAGCTCATGCGGCTTTATGAAGAGCATCTGCGCAACTTGGTTGATTCCGCGGACAAGGATAACGAGCGCACTGAGCGAGTTTTCTATCGGGCTCTGTCGTGGGCGCAGTCGTGCTATCCGGAACCTCACACCGAATGTGAGGCCGAGGACTACGCCAAGGGCCGTACTGGCGATCGAGCCAACCTGGTGGGTGTGCTTGGGTATGACCCTGATGCATCTTCCAAGCGGTCATGATGGCGGTTGTCAGAGAATTCTGGCAGATACCACTCGCTCGGGCCAAACTGAACAACCGCAGCGGGCGTGGTTTGTCGGCAATATTGGTGCTTCAGCACTAAAGCTGGGGACACGTCCCGAGAGCAGAAATGACCACTACGCACCCATCAATCACGCCATCTTCTCAACCAGCACTTGCGGTCATGCGCTTGCCATCAGGAATGCACATCATGCTTGCGGTTCTCATCACGGTGCTGGTTGCCATCGGTACTTCAGGCCTGCTGCTGAACGTTTTGATCTCCAAAGCGTACTTCGGGCAAGCCCCGCGTGGTGATAGCGCTGTGGGCCTGGTTATTCCGTTGTTTGTAACCATCATCGCGGGGTTGCTGCTGATTTTTGCCTCGCTGCTGTGCGCCTTTCGCGGCAGTGCTGTACTGCAGTCAATCCACAGTTCTCAGTTTATTGCTGGAATAATCACTGTCGTCGTAACGCTTGGGGTTGTGCTCGCGGCAGGTGTGGCGTTTGCGTGCTGGTGTGAGGCGGGGATGATTGCACGGGCTGGCGCTGGAGCGCGTGCTGGCTCTGTCATCGTTTTACTTTTGGGCTGGTTTGGTGGCATCATCGGACCGCTGCTGCTTGCGATGGGGCTGCTGTGTGGTGCATGGCTGCGTGATGATGGTGTACTGGGCGAACCCCACATACAGCGCCCGCTGAAGGTGGTGTTCATCAGTCTCGCGCTGCTTGCGGTTGTTGGCTACACGCTGCGTGGAATCGGACTCTATCAAACCGTGTCCAGACAGGTGGCGAATCGAGCCGTTGCATTCGCCAGAGAGGCGCGTGCGCAGCTTGCACCGGGCGCCTCGGTCGAGCAAGAACTTACGCTGCATCTTGCCTCGCTGCCGACGGATGCGCCGCTCTCATCGGTGGTGGAGCTTTTGATGGATCACTCCGGATCGGTCAAACTGAGCGCCACGTGCAGACAACTGCTTGTTGATCGCGCTTTGAAGGTGTCGGATCTTGATAACGCCATGATTTTGACCGTTGCCAGCAAGGCATACTCGGATCGGCGGGGCATCTTTGAATTTCTGGATGCTGTACCGATCGAGACGATTCGCAGCAATCAGGAGGCTTGGGGCGTGGCGCTGCAAGTCGGTATTGAGTGTGATGCCGATGCGATTTCCTGCAGGCCGACCTGGCTGACCGAGACCTTTGATGGCAAGTCGGATCCGCTCGGTCATATTCAGTCGCTGCTGGTCGCTGTGGAGCGGTTTAAGGGTTTGCCCAGCTACGGCTCGCTGACGAAGGCAGTACAGCAGCTCGCCGATGCAACCTCGCAACTCAACAATGATGGCAATCTGAAGAAACTGCTGCGCGTGCTGGAGAAAGCTGGATATCAGCCCGTTTCGCCGAGGCCGTAACCCGCGCACCATTTGATCTCGCCATCCGCATTGCTATCACCACTCCACACGATGAAAACCGCCGCACACTTAGTCACAAACGCAGGTTGCAACTATGCCCCTTACTCCACGAATCATTCTCTGGATTACCTTTGCCATCGCGATACTGGTCGCCGCAGCGCTGGCGGTTATCACGCTGGCGGGCAATACCAAACCTGATGCTCAGCGATGGATGTTTTTCTCATCCGGGCTACTGGGCATGCTGGTATTACAGGCCGGATATCTGCTTGCCCCGTTTGTGCTTGGCCGCGACGGCTGGCTGCTGTGGTTGACTGTTTCGCTGATGGCTCCGTCGCTGCTCGCCATCCTTCTGGCCATTGCTCCATCGATCTACTTGGCAATCACCGCAACACGTCCGGACGGCGCGACCGGCTGGCGCACGATCGCGGGAATCGGTCCGCCGGCGCTTATCGCGCTGGTTGCCTACGGGCTGCCGCCGGTGATGCTTATCGTGCACCGCGGGCGGTAATTTGCCGGCGCCGAGGCGGCATCACAAGTTCGACAGCAGGATACCGACATCAGCACCCCCGGGTGTATTGGTGGCAAGGCATTCTTTACAGGAGATTCGGGTGAGCTACCCCCTCCACGTGTTCTCTCACGGTGCGCGGCTGGGTCTGTCGCTACTCCGTAAATACTGGAGTGTTTAAGTGGTTCCCATCACGCTGAGGAGACCATGCATCGCGGCAAGTTGCTTTGGGCTCCGCGACGGACCGATGCACGTTTTCCCGAAAAAACTCGTCAAAACGATGGGAAATGGCTCACCACACCGCCGCGCGTTTGCGTTCGGGCACATCGGATGTTAAAGGCCTTCGGCCACGCACTTGTGGTTCACGTGCATCCGCTCGCATCAAGCCTCGCAGTCTCAAGTAATATCTTTAACCTTGTACCGCTTTGGTTCACCGCAGCCCCCTGCCACGTTGCTTACGACGCATGCGGCACGCGCGCCGCACTTACACTGCTACAGCCCCAACCAGCGACTCAATATCCGTTGCACCCTGTTGCCCGCACCATTTTGCGAGCCCTTTGGCAATTCGGCGGGGTGCGGCGGCATCGGCAAAGAGCATGGTGCCCACCTGCACCGCGCTGGCACCGGCTAGGACGAACTCTGCGGCATCTTCCCAGTTGCACACGCCGCCGAGGCCCAAAATCGGCACGCCTGTTTCCTTTGTCACTTTGCGGTAGACCTCGTAAATGTGGCGCACCACCACGGGGTGCACGGCCGGGCCAGAGAGCCCGCCGGTGACGTTGGCCAGCTTGGGCCTGCGTGTGTGCACATCAATGGCCATCGCTGGGATGGTGTTGCACAGCGTCAGCGCATCGGCACCGGCCTGCACCGCTGCGCGGGCGATGGGCACGAGTTCGCTGGTCATGGGCGAAAGTTTGACGATGATCTTGCACGTGCCCACATGCGGCCGCACGTGGTCCAGCAGCTCACGGATCAGCTCCGGCGAACCACCAAATTCAATCCCAGTTTTAACGTTGGGGCACGAGACGTTGAGCTCAATTGCCGGGATGATGCCACCATTGGCGGCCGACCACGCATCAACTGCCGATGCAACGACCTTGTAATCATCCGCACTAAAGCCCGCCACCGAGACAAAGACCCTGGTGCGCACGGCCTTGGCTCGCGGCAGATAATCACGAATAAATGCCTCAACCCCGGGGTTTGCCAGACCAATGGCATTGAGCATGCCCACCGAGCCCGCGGGCAAAATCCGCCATGTTTGGTTGCCGTCTCGGGGCAGCGGTGTGATGGACTTGCTGATGACCGCCCCGACGCCGCCCGCGGGCGAAAGGTCCAGTACATCGGCCATCTCATCAAGCACCCCGGCGGTACCCGCGGCGAGAAGAACTGGCGCATCAAGATGAATTCCGGCGATGGTGGGCATGTCGGGCAAGTATTGGCCAGCGGGCGGCCATTTGCCCTATTCCTTGAATTCGCCGCGAAGTGCCCGGACCGTCGGTTTCATCGCAACGGCTTATTCAGCCAAGCCCGAGCTTGAACCTCCTCGGCAACCGCTTCGGATGCTGGACCAGCTCGAGCCTGATACTTTACCAGAGATGACCCTACGCCGCTTATTCTTTCGTACCGCTCCATCGGGAAACCGGTTGTGTCAAAGATTGTGCTGGCATCCTTGGCTGTAGCTTTTTCCTTCGCTGGTGCGGTGCCAACGGCAGGAGTGTGACGGGGTGGGGTGACCCGCAGATTCACGTGCCCAATTTGCACTCCTTGCGTTGACGAATTTGCTTCACGAAAATAAGTCAGTGTCTCAACGCCCCAACCTCGACGGGAAAGCACCTCGGCGGCCACTAGGCTGAGCGCATCACAATCTAACATCCCCGTGGCGAGCGAGGTCCAGATGTCGCCGTAGCCAAACACTGCGGCCCGCCACGGTGCAAGCGCAAGCCCGAGCTCGGCAAGCTGGCTCTCGGCCAGCCCGTCACTGCCTAGTGCAGGCAATAGCCGCTCCGCATAGGCATGAACCAGTTCCCGATACGATGGGATGCACCCCGGGATCTGGGCATCGGCCATCGCTACGAATTTCTCGACATACGGGTCGTGGAACGGCTCATTACAAGACTTCAAAAAAGTGCGCACCTTTGTGCTTCGGCGAGTCATCTCCCGAACACCTTCGACGCTCTTCGTATCGAACCGATCTAACTGCCAACGTGCCGCAACCGAGTCAATTTCTGCAAGAGTCGGCAACTGCTCGAGCGATCGAAGTGGAGGGACTATTAAGCTCCGATCCAGCCACATCGGCCAGATCGCCATGGTCTTTCGGAATGCTGGCGAGACTTCTACCGGATCGGCCAGCAGGCCACATCTCAGTCGCATCTGTTCGGCAAAGCTGCCGCGCTTGGCCATGAGGTGGTACACCATCGACCCGGCAACCGCTGCGGTGCTTTGGCTTTCGGCGCTGTCGATCACGGGCTGCGTATCGACGCTTTTTGCAATCGCAGTGCGCCATTGCCGCTCCATTTCTTCGACCGCGAAGTACACCATGCGCTCTCCCTCCCCGCCAACTGACAATTCAAGAACTTCAATGACGGTACCCGGCAGCAGAATCTTTGGCGGCGAGGTTGGCGCAGGTATGTCATCAAGCGTCACAAGTGCTGCAACTGGCTCACTCCATGTGATCTTTCCGTTCGCCATCCAGCAATAAGCTTGCTTCGGTGCAGCAAAACTGCTCGCTTGCGAGAGACCAACGCTTACGAACAGGGCGAGAACCCATGGTTTTGGCCGACTGCCCATATGACCCGACGCGAAGTTTCCTGCGGCGGCGGATGCGAACCTGCTGGTGAAACCAAACTTACACCCATCGCTTGCTTCGAGCAGGCACGAGCCCGCGATGGCGTGGCAGTGTATCGCAGCTTACCGGGGCGCTGACAGCACCCCAAGCAGTCACCCCAGCCAGTCACGCCAACAAGCTATCTCGCGCAGTTAAAGCAGACTGGTGAAAACCCCAGACAATTCCTGACCGGCCTCGAGTTGGCAGTCTAACAACTGGAAAAACACCCGCTATCGCGCCCCAATTTCAATCTTGAGCTTGCTCTCGGTTTCCGACCCCGTCGTCCGATCTTTCACGCGCACGTTGAGCACGTATGTGCCGATCGTCAGATTCGTTGGCAGTTCGATCCGCCGCGTCACAAACAGATCTCGCCTTGCTGACCGCGCGCGGCTGACGAACTCTTGGGTTCCGTAATCCAGGGCCACGGTACCATCGGCCTCGTTTCTTAGCTCAACGGTTTGCACCAACATCACTGAGAATTTTCCATCACCGTTGTCCTCACCAGCGAAATCCCCGGAATTGTTTGAGAAGTTGGCCAGCTCGGTGTAGATCAGAATTGGTGCCTTACGGCCGGCAACAAACCGGGAAGTATCCATTGGCGTGTACCGTCCGAATGACTCCACCGCTGAGGTGAGCGCCAGCGCACCAATTCGTAAGCCGCGCTGCTCATCAAGCGTTATGGCCGAGTCCACAACCACTTGCGAGAGGGCCGAGACATTGCTGCCCGCAATCGCCACGCTGGCCTTGGGGACCGAAAACGAATTTGCTGGCTGGGCTTTTCCATCCGCGGTTCTTGCCAAGGCGGGCTTTCCATCGTTGGCCCTGCCTTCTGCGGGTTTCGCATCGTCGCTGCGGGCTACTTCCACGATCCGCCGGACCGTGTCGGCGATGTGTAGTTGATCCTCATCGAGCCGGCCCCGAATTGTGCTGTACCGCTCCGCTGCACTCGGATCAACCGGTGCAAGGGCCGCCAGAACCATGGCCGATGACACCAGTGCGCTACTGCCCGAGCCGGTGCCAGAGACATCCCCAACGCCGGCTCCGACCTGTCCAACCGCTCCGACCTGTCCAACCACTCCGACCTGTCCGGCACGGCGGCCGGTTGCCTTTCCCATTACCGGGGCCATCGCCTCCTGCTCCAAGAGCACGGCAAGCTCGCGGGTGTGCTCGGTCAGCAATCTTGCGCGCACCACCCGGGCCGCCTCATTGGTGCGCCCGCGGCCAGCTGCAAACCCGTTGTCATCCAGTGATACCGGCACGTTCGCCTCTGCCCGCACACTTCGGCTCCCATCGGCATTTCCGAGAGATGCGTTCCCGCCAGCAGCACCGCCCGCGGCAAATGGTGCAGTACCAGAACCCGCTGCACCGGCGGGGTCACGCAGCGTGACCGGTCCGCGATCAAGACTTTGCGGCAGTGCACCAGTACCTGCGCCGCCACTAGCACCAGCACTAGCACCAGCATTGGCACCAACACCTGTGCCACCGGCCGGAGCGCGATCGCCAGCCCCCACCCGGCGTCCGGCTTCGGCCGCGCGCTGCTTTTCAAACATTTCTGCCACATCCTTGGCGGCTTTGTTCATGCCCTGCTCATCCGCCACCAAGCTTGTGCCGGTGCGACTGCCGACCTTGCCATCTTCCGCGGCAGCGCCTTCACCAGCGCCACTGCCAGCGTTCGCTCCGGAACCAGTACCAGAGCCCGCACCAGAGCCCGCACCAGCGTTCGCGCACCCGGTAACAGCTGCTGCCACAGCAAGTGAAAGTACTCGTACAAGGCCCGTGCCCGCCGCCCGCACAAGTTCACGGGGCACAACCACCGCCCCAAAGGCTGTGCCCATTGCCGGAAAACGATACCCACCATTGACGACGCCGCCGATTGTTTTTCGCATGGCAAAGCTCACCGCTTGGTTACCAACGCACTTCCGTGGCCACCCCGGCACAACGCCGAAGCATCCATCTTCCAGCATCGACCAGCACGCACCCGCCTCATGCAAAGCCACCGCTGCGGCGGGCCAACCGGGGCAGATGCCCTATGAACACGCCAGTTTCTTGCATCGAACCCGGCAAATCCTGCACTTGGCCGGCCGCGCAATCAGGTTACTGGCATGGTCGGGGCTGGCGGCGAATCTGGCATCATGCAACTCCGCGATCAGAAACTCAATTTAAGATACCAAAGAAAAACGCCCTGAGGAACAAGGCGGTCGAGGGTCAATTCCAGTTCAACGCCTTACTCAGGCCGTTGATACATTTTTTTGGATGGATCAGACAATTGCTGCGCACAATTGGCTCGGCGGTATGCCAACTGCGCGGCCAATGCTCAATTTAGCAGCCGGCCGCAAAGGCATTGATGAACGCAACGAAATCGCTGCCATCAACAATTCCATCCGGGCCACCACCTTCGAGAGCATCGTCACTGCCGCCAGCGAGGTCAGCTACGCCGCTGGTCGCCGCGTTGCCTGTCGCAAACGAATTGACGAAGGCGATGAAGTCCCCGCCATCGACGATGCCATCACCGTTGACATCAGCGAGGCACCACGCCTCAGCGGTGCGGCCGGTTATCGTCAGCCGCACCGGACCGGCTCTCTGGCCGTTGGTGGTGGCGAAGAATCCGCTCTGGATGTTGGCACGATACTCGCACACGACGATGTAGTACAAGTTGTTGCCCGCCAGCAATCCATCTCGGCCGTTAAAGCCGAGGCCGTTGCCAGCCGGAGCCCGCCAGGGAAGCGACCGACCGAAGGAAAGTGCGCTGAACAGATCGCTGCCATCATCATCGTCTTTGGCGATGAGCGTGCCATCAGCGCTGTAGAGGCCAATGACCGTATCAACGAGAGATGAACCCGCAACTGCGGAAGTGAACACATCCAAAATGCCTTGTGCATCCGCCGCGAACGAGGGTGTAAACGTGAACCACTGCAGCGTACCGGGTTCAATCGCCCCGTTGCCCACCAGCGCTGCGCCCGAGGCGAGGTTCCCTAGCGGCACGATACCGTTTCGTACCACCAGCGTTGCAGGGCCCGTTGTGGTGCGGCCCTGACTATCGCTCGCGGTCACCGGCACTGCGTACGTTCCGGATGCAAATGCCGTGCCGTCAACAAGCACTGACCAGATGTTGTCACCGGGAGCCACATCCGGGTATGCGCCATCATCGGCCATTACCAGTGTTGGCCCGCCGAGCGCTGCGAGGTTTGCCGTGACCACCATACCGGTCGACACCGGCGTATCACCCGGCACCACCAGCGCTGAGAGCACCCCAGTAAACGGCGAGACGGCGTTTGGATCCGGCTGTTTGACGACGGTGCCAAGCTGCCCGGTCACCACTATCGGTGTTGGCTGGATGGGGCTTGCAACATCAAACCGCACCCACACAACCTCGTACGAGCCGCGCGTACCGGTGATGCCAACCGTGCCACCAAGGTGTGTGAGCGTAACTGGAAAGTTGTTTGGGGCATCAAGAAACGCAGAGGCCGAGCTTACCAGCGAGCCGGGAAAATCCGTCAATGTCACGGTGCGAAATCGCTCATCGCTCGGCGTCGTCACGTTGTTTGATAGAAACCGGCTGGAAAACGCCGCGTAGTAACGCCCCGGCGTAAACACCCGCGTCAGCGATGCGATCGAACTTGTTGATGGTGCCGCCGGATCATCGTTACTGAAATCCGGAATCGGATCAAAGTTCGAGTCATACACCCAAATCGCCGTGTTGGGCGTCAGGTTTGCCAGCGGGGTTGTGAGGGTGATGGCCCCCGTCACAAGCGGTGCAGCGATGACCAGCGGTGTCACCGGTACCGTTCGCAGCGTTGCGGTGTATGGGGCCGTGGTCGTGGCATCACCAGAGACACGATAAAAGAGCAGTTCCTGCTTGCCAAAGCCGTACCACTGATTGAACCGCGCCGGTGTGGTTGAGGTTGATGTCGACTGCACAATCGTGTTGGTGCCATCAACCACCTGCCCGGCGTTGTTCTGCGTCAGACCGCGAAACTGGCCGAGGTGCCCCGCGGCGCCCGTGGTCGTCAGCACCAGTTGGTGCCGGTAGATTCCAACTGCCGCCGGGGCCATCTTGACGAGGAAAAAATCAGCTGACCCCGGGCCCGCCGTGCTGGTGGTGGTACCCGTGGTGGTACCGTTGATGGTGTCGCCCGCGGTCAGTCCCAGCCCGCCCGAATCCGCCAGCGTTGCGGCAGCCTTGTTTTCATTGGGTTCAATCTCCGGATTTGGCACGGCCATGGCCGCACAACCGCAGACTGAAAGCACAACCACCGCCGCACTGATTCTTGATTTACTCATGTTCATCCCGCCGAAAAAATGGTTACAACATAAACCCGCCGGCAATCGGCCACAGCAGCCGCGACGATTGCCCGGCGGTGCTGCTTGCAAGCATATCGAGGGGTCGGCCATAGCACCACCGCCAAAATGCCACATGCAGCAACTCTCATCAAACGCACGCAGAATGGCAAACTGGGCAAGATGGTCCCCGCCTGATAACTTCCTCATCCACCCGAATCGACTGCTGCTTTGTTTACAACGTGCCGAATACGCGCCGCTTCGACCGCCGTGCCGCCAAACAACCCCACACCACACACAATGGCCATGTTACAAACAAACTCGCCCCGAATGTGAAATACGCCAGCACCGAAGTGACAACCAGCATGATCAGCGCGCCCATCACGGTGCTGTACAGCATTCCCAGCGGGCCAAACAGAATCGTGAGCAGCAGGGCCAGGCCAACGCTCTTTCGCTCGATGTACACAATTGTTGTCGTCTCAGCCATGCATCACTTCCAAGCAGCCAGCGTGCTGCACGCGGCGCAATGGTCCTTTACGAAGAATTCGGATTCGCTTAATACGAGTTTCGCTTCCGCAGCACCGCTCCGGCCTTGCCGTCAGTCCGCAGCAGGAGCCGGGCAATCGCTTCGCCAGCCCGCCCAGCACCGTACAGCGCTGACGGCGTGATTTTCTTCCGGCGGGCCGCGGCAATTGCCTTGGTTATTGCTGTTGCCGTGGGCGTTTGCACATTGACCACATTGCCCGCCTGCTCGCGGCCGGCTTGCCGCGGGCCCAGGTTCACCACCGGCACACCCAGCGCTGCCGCCTCAATCAAGCCGGCCGATGAATTGCCCACCAGCACCCCGCCAGTTTTTGCCAGCGAGGCCAACATGGCCACAAATGCGCCCCGAGGTAGATGCTCTAACAGTAACCAGGGCGCGCGCGCCGCCGCTTTTCGCTTCTTGCCCGCATTGTCCTGCGAGGCGAGTTTTTCATGCAGCAGCCCGGCAACAGCCTCTCGGCCTGCATCATAATTGGGCTCGAGCGCCAGAATCCCTCGCTTGGCGCTTGCATCACACGCCGCGATCGCCGCTTTTGTCCACGCTCGTTCTGTCACGTCTCCCAGGCCTGCCGGATGGTGCAGCAGCACAATGTCCGGGTACGAGTCTGTCAGCATCGCATCAGCAAACGTATTTGTGCGCACCAATTCGGCCAAGCCATCAATCGCCGGTGACCCGGTAATGTGCACCCGCTCCTTTGCCTCTCCCATTCGAATCAGCCGTTTGCCGGATTCCACCGTCGCTGCACAGTGCAGGTGGGCCAACTTGCTTATGGCATGCCGCATCGCCTCATCTGCCACGCCCTCGGCTCGGTCTCCGCCGTGAATGTGACACAGGCCGTAGCCACCGATGCTGGCGGCACTCGCCGCGGCGAAGGCCTCAATCCGGTCTCCCAGCACCACCACCCAGTCTGGCTTGTACGTGGCGAAGCAGGATGCAAATCCGGCCATGCCCTCGGCGGTGTCGCGGGCATCCTGCTGGCGTGTGCGGGCATCACCGGCGTCCTGCATCTCCAGCAACCCGCCAATGTGCGGCCCAAAATCGGCATCCACCTCACGGGCCGTTTCCGGGGGCAAAAAGTGGCTGCCGGCCACAATCACACTCAGCTTTAGCCCCTTGGCCTTTCGCACCGCTTCCATCACGGGTTTGAGCAGTCCGTAGTCAGCACGCGAGCCGGTAATGATACAGATGAGCTTTGCCATTGTGATTCAGGAGGGACGACTGGAGACGATCGGAGACGAATGGAGACGAATGGAGAGATGAACGCAAAGTTCACGGAGTGTTCAAGCAAGGTACGCAGAGAAAACAACGAACGGAGGCAAGGATGGTTGGCATAGCGTTCGCTGTCCAGCATACTCGATACACGCAAGTGCCAGGCGAAATCCGCGGCAGGTAACAGCGGGTCTCGATTCACCCAACAGTCACCTCTATTTGTCTTCCGCGAACCCTCCTGCGTTTATCTGTCAGTGAATCGGAGATACACCAAGGCAATATTCAAACCACCGAGACCGATCCGGCAAGCTCCACAAAGCGGCGGCCACGGAACTCGTAATTTGCAAACTGCCCCCAGCTTGCGCACGCTGGTGAAAGCAGCACCACATCACCGCGCTTGGCCCGTCCGGTTGCCGCGGCAACGGCGTTTTCCAGCGTGTGGCACAACTCTACATGGCCATGGTGCGTGCCATCGCTTGCCTCAGCAGTGGCCAACCCGGGGCCAGTTGCCCCGATGCAGTACAGGCCGGCCAACTGCGGCGCAAGGGCCATCACGGCCGAGAGATCACTGTGCTTGTCATACCCGCCTGCAATCAGGTGAATGTGTGCGATGCTGCCGGTGCCCTCATCGCGCAGGGCGTCGATGGCCGTCAGGCACGCATCGGGCGTGGTGCACTTTGAGTCGTTGAAAAACCGCACGCCGCGAACATCCCGCACCAGTTGCAGCCTGTGCTCCAGCCCAGGGAAGTTGGCGATCGCCTCGGCCAACTGCGATGGATCTACCGCAGGCCGGTACGCCGCACATGCTACCAGCGCCTGCTGCGCATTGACAGCGTTGTGCCGCCCCGGCAGCGCTAGCCGGCCCGGGAAGGGTTGGTCATCGGTGAGCACAACCCTTGCGCTGCGCGCGGTGGCGAGTCCGGCCCAGTTGGCGACGCTTTTTCCAAGCACCGCCACTCCACCATGCGCTGCTGCTGGCAGGTGGGCAAGCAGCTGCTTTTTACTTTGAACATAATGGTCAAAGGTGCAGTGCCAATCGGTGTGGTTGTCACCAATGTTGGTCACCACGGCAATGCGTGGGCTCCACTTCTGGGCCCGGCCAATCCAGTACAACATGAAGCTTGAGAGCTCGAGCACCACCGTCGTGCGCGCTGTAATCGGGTCCGCGGCCTGTGCATCGAGCCGCCCCAGCAGTGACACGCCAATGTTGCCCCCCAGGGCCACCCCACTGCCATCATCGGTGTGCATCAAGCCGTGGGCAATCATTGCCGTTGTCGTGCTTTTGCCCACCGTACCGGTGATGCCAATCGTGTTGGCCGGGTTCGGCAGCCGCTCCAGTAGCAGGCCAATCTCTGTATTGATTGGCACCCCCGCTTCTGCGGCAAGGGTCAAATAACAATCGTCCCAAGGGTGTGGCACGGCTGGGTTGGCGATCACCAGATCAGTCTTGACAAAATCCTCCTCACGGTGCTCTCCCAGTCGCAGCGAGACTGAACCCGCGGCGACCAAATCGGCCAATTCAGCCACTGGCTCGGCCAAGTCTGCGGCGGCTTTGGTATCGGTCACCAAAACGCTTGCCCCCTGGCCTGCAAGCCATCGCGCGACGCCGCTGCCCCCACCAAAGCGGCCTAAGCCCATCACTGTGACTCGCGTTCCGTGCAGTGTCATGGCCCCAGCGTACGGCCGAAGCGGAGCGCGGGCGGGATTTTCTAACATGCGTTTTATTCATCCGCCAAGTCTCCGCATCGCGACGGCACCCGGCATCCACACGCCACCCACCTGCTATCACGCACCACGCAACGGAGCTCGCGCCGTGGCAGTTCACAACTGATATTTGATTGGAACATGACGGACGGCAGAGGCACGAGCATCATGATCACCGGCATCGGTCCTGTATGAAACCGCGCGGCAGTAAATCCCAGTGACCGTTCTTGAGAAGAACAACCGCCGCGGGGTTGATAGCAAGTTGAAGCACACGCAGCCCGGCCAATGGAGTGCGTGAGATTCGTAGTCAGGTGCAAGATGAGAAGGTCAGCAGAACAACTCCGGCAACAGCAGCGACCCGAGCCCGCGGCTGTGTTGCCACCAGCCTGACCCGCCGCCGAAACACGCGAGTAACACGGGTTATTCGGGTAACCCGGCCGCATCCGTTGCAATGGCTCTCCCAAAATGATCCGTGGCTTCCTGTCTGAAGGAGGTATTGTATGAAATTGCCAGAGCTAAAGAAGAATCTCTTACTCCGTCGTATCGCTGGGCCGCTTGTTGTGCTGGTGTATGGCGTGGTCATGATGGCAACGGCCAATCACGCGATCTCGCAGGCCGACCCCATACCGCAGCGCACTTGGAAGCCGACTGGCAAAAATTCAACCAACAGAGCCATGGCAAGGCAGACGATGAATCCATCCGCTCCATCTCAGCACCCAAGCTTTCGCCTCACTGATCAGGGCTCACCACTTGCCGCCTTAGGCAATGCGGAACTTCGCAGCGCTTACCTTTTGTATGGATCGAGCATGCTTGGCATCAACCCATTTGATGCGACCCGCCACCCTTGGCCCCACACCGGCGAGTGGATTGATGATTGCTCAACCACAGTGGCCGACGAAGGCCCGTTGAAGTTTTCGATGTAAACCGGCTGTTGCCAGAGCCCCGATGCTCTGGCAACATGCCCACCAAACACAGACCCCACGATCGGACCGGGCGATGCTGGCGTGCGCCAGCGGCCCGGTTCGTTTTTTTTAGCCAACGCGGCCGATGCTGGCAGGTTCGCAGCCCCGTTGCCCGCCGCCCCTCCGCCCCTCCGCCCCCGCCCCGGATGGTGCGTGTAAAAGCAGGCTGCGAAAACAAACCAAACGGCCAGACAACCGACGATTTTGCTGCAAAATCAATATTTTTGAAAAACCATGTCCAACCCCGCCGGCGGTTTCGCTTCTGTCGTACTGCCCCAACTTTGGGGTGACAGTCGCCCGACCCACACCTGCAGCGTGAGACACACATGAATATTCACAAAATAACCGTCCCTTTCCTTCTCCTTGCGGCCGGGATGCTGGTGGCTATTCCGGCCCAGGCCGACACTGTTAGGCGCATCAGCCAGCGCGATGGCCCTGTGGTGCAGGGTGACGACAACAGCCGGGTTCCGCAAATCTCGGCCAACGGCAACTACGTGGTGTTTTATTCGACCGCCGCAAACCTGCCGCCGAGCGGGCCAGCGTTTGGGTCACCGATGATTCTGGTGAAGAACCTGACGACGGGTTCAATCAGTTGGCAGAGCCAGCGTGGCGACTTTGAGTCCCCACCACTGAGCAACCCGCGGGCGATTGGCGGGATTACCAGCAACATGTGCGTTGACAATTCGGGACGGCCTTACTGGGAGAACACCGGCGACAACTCCGTCGGGCTTGACCCTTGCCCGGACAGCAACGGTGTCAGCGACATCTATTTCAACGGAAGCTATTCACCGACGTTTAGCAGCACCAGCGGCGGGTTCTGCGGCACAGCGGGCAATGGCGGCAGCCATTCACCGGCGATCGCTTGGGACGGCACCAAGGTGGCGTTTGACTCGACCGCCACGAACTTTGGCCCGGTTGACAGCAACGGCAAACGTGATATTTACATGAAGACGGTATCGAGCGGCGCTTTTGTGAAGGCCAGCTTCGGCACCGGGGGCGTCGCCACCAACAACGATTCGTTTACACCGTCGGTCAGCAATGGCGGCGCCTTTGTGGCGTACGCATCGACGGCCACCAATCTCGTGTTTGGAGACACCAACGGCGTGCAGGACATCTTTGTTGCGAACATGGGTGCATCGACTGTGCAGCGTGTGAGCATTTCCAACTTTGGTGCACAGGCCGACGGCCCATCGAGTGCGCCTTCGATCTCGGGCGATGGACGGTACATCGCGTTCGTCTCAAGCGCAACTAATTTGGTGACGGCCGACAACGATGGCGTGGCCGACATCTTTGTGCGGGATCGCGTATCGAACACGACCACGTGCGTGAGTAGAGGCCCGGGCGGCGTGAACGCCGACGGGGCCTCGTTTAACCCCGCCATTTCGGCCGATGGGCGGTACGTCGCTTTTTCCTCGGATGCCACCAACTTGGTTGGTGGTGACAGCAACGGCGTACGCGACGTGTTTCTCTTTGATCGGTTCACCAGCACGATCAGCAGGCTGAGTACTAGCACCGGCCTGGTGCAGGCCAACGGGGCGAGTGATTTTCCGTCGATTTCTGCCGATGGACAGCGGATTGTTTTCAGCTCCGTCGCGACCAACCTTGTTGTCGGTGACACAAACGGACGCTCCGATGTGTTCCTGTACACCATCACGCCCGCGCCGGTGAACGATACGTGTGCGGGCGCTGTCGCCATTGGGTTGGGCGATACCGTTGGCACGACGGTGGGTGCCCTTGCGGACGGCGTCTCAAGCTGCGGCCTCTCGGCTACCAGCCCGGATGTGTATTACACCTTCACGCCCACGCGCTCGGCGTTCATCCGCTTCGAGACCATTGCTGGCGACTATGACACCGCCTTGTCGGTCCACACCGCCTGCCCAGCGACCCTGGTCAACCAAATCGCGTGCGATGACGACAGCGGCATTGGCAGCCTCTCGCTGATCAGCTCGCAGTTCCTCTCTGCCGGTGTACCGGTTACGGTTCGCGTCACCGGCTTTAGCGGCGACAGCGGAAACTTCACCCTCCGCCTTTCCGAAGTTGCGCCACCCAACGACCTCTGCGCTACCCCGGTTGTGCTCACCCTCAACAACCCGATCATCGGCACGAATACCGCCGCGGGCAACGAGACTTCCGCAACTTGCCAGACCAACTCTTCCCACGATGTGTATTACAAGTTCACGCCCGCCTGCACCGCGGCCTACACCTTTGCCACTACAGGCCCGCTTGACACCGTCGTTTCTGTGCACACCGCCTGCCCCGCCAATGCCAACAACGCCATCGGCTGCGATGATGACAGCGGCCCCGGTTTCTCCTCATTGCTGACGGTGAACCTGACGGGCAATACGCCTTACTGGATCCGCGTCGCCGGGTTCAGCAGCAATCAGGGCGAGTTCGGCTTTGGCGTCGCCAACACCGATGCCGCAAACGATGAGTGCTTCACCGATCTGCCCATCACGGCCGGGCAGTACCCCTTCAACAACTGTGCTGCAACACCGGTTGCCAATTCCTTGACCATCTGCGGAGTCGCAGCAAGCCACGATCTCTGGTTCTCGTACATCAGCACTGATTCGGCCGTGCCGGTCATCGTCAGCACGGGTGGGTCGAGCCTTGATACGGTCATCGCGGTGTACAGCGGCTGCCCCGGCTCAGGCGGCGTGCAGTTGGCCTGCAACGATGACTTTGCTCCTCCCGCCCGCCCCTCACTGGTGCGCGTGCCCGCCGCCGCCGGTACCAAGCTTTATATTCAGGTCGCTGGCTTTAACACCGCTTCAGGCACCGGCCTGCTCACCGTCGGCCAGTGCCTTGCTGACATCGCATCCTCCGATGGCCCCTTCCCCGATGGCATCGTTGATGGCAACGACTTCGTGGCTTTCATCAACTCCTATGGCATCGGCGACGCTGCCGCGAGCCCGGTGGCCGATGTCAACAGTGACGGCATTATTGATGGCAACGACTTCGTCGCGTTCATCAACGCCTTCGCTGCGGGCTGCTGAGAACTGGGACGGTTCTAATCCTGACGCTCCCCGCACCACCGCCCGGCCCCCGCCGGGCGGTTTTTTCGTGGCATCGACTTTCCAGTCGATGTCCGGCGAACCGCCCGCACCACCACCCCCCCTCCCCGCCCCTCCCATCTCCGCCCATCTCGCGCCCCCTCCAACCCGCTTCTCTTTTTGCCCACCAGCGGCCAAGCATCCGCCGCCGGACCGACCCTTGACTAAAGACCCTACCAAATCCAGACCTTGCCTCCCCAAATCCCAGCGCACGACGTCGATTGCCCCCGTATACCCGTTTCGCTGGCCAAGCCGTTTGCATAACAAACACGCTCGCCAGGAAACCTGCGTGCACGTACTCCCGTAGCAGCTTCTACTTTATTGGCCGAACGCCAAAGGTGTTGTATCTTTCTCTGTAACTGTTTTGGGAGCCCCGAACCCTCTGACGGCATTTCTTTCTAGACCGTTCCCTTTGGCCAGTCCCTTTGGCCGGGCCCTTTGACCGGGCCACCTGCCTTGCGTTTTCGCTCCGCGCTTCAGCGACCAAAAACCTCACACTCCACATGCGTATTCAAAAAAGCTTTTGCTCTTCTCCATCCATCGCCCTCCAGCCAGCAATCGCCACCAACGAGAGTTCTATGCGCATCAGCCGCTTTCGGTTTTCTTCTGTCACCCGAGCGCTTGTGATGAGCCTCGCCGCGCTTGTGGCGATCCCACAGCTCAGTTCCCAAGTACTAGCTCAGGTCATCATCCCCGCCGGCAGCGGCCACTACTACGCCACCCCGCCCACTGGCCAGCCCGTGCCCGCTATGGACGGCGGCGCGCCCGCCATACCCCAGGTCACGGCCAACTTCGTTGGCCCCAAGCCCACCAACAAGTGGTGGTCTTCACTCATCTGGAAGCGCTACGCAAACAACGCGTATGGGTTTCCGATGTTCCCCCATCCGCTGGCCCTGCAGGCCGCGGCAGATGGTTTGAACATGGGCTATCTGATCACTCCCAACCTCTACACCGGCGGCTACTCGTTTGACTTGAACGCAAACACCATCGGCGTCAAAGTTGGGGTTGATGGCATGACCTCACCCGATGTCAAGGTGGATGCGGCTACCGACTGGACCGTCTCGGCCATCTGGTCTGGCAACAGCCGCACGCTGCGCTCAACCTTTGGTCAGGGCCTGCCGTACGCCTACTTCACTAAAACCGGTGGAGATGCCACGGCAACCTTCAACCCCACCGCGGGCGCGATCAGCATCTACGCCACCGGGAACGGCTGCATCGGGGTGCGCGTCGGCAACGTGTACTACGGCGTCTTTGGCCCCGCCGGCAGCACGTGGACCCGCATCGGCGGCGCGACCGGCTCCCTGTTTCGCTCAACGCTTACCGGGCAGAACTATTTCTCGGTCGCGGCTCTGCCCGATGGCACACCCGCCACGTTTGAGCTTTTCCGCTCACGGGCCCACGTCACCATTACCGGCGGCCGAGTCTCCTGGAATTACGATGCGGCCGCCGCCGAAATGGTGGCCACGTACAACTTTACAACCTCTATCAAAGAAGGCGCCGCCACCACACCGCTAGTCGCCATGCTGCGTCACCAGTATCTGCACTCGGTCACTCCCACAACAGCCCTGCGCTACACCACCGCTCGTGGCCAGATGCGCATCGCCGATACCGCGAGCTTCACCACACGCTACCCCTTCACCGGTGTGCTGCCCAGCCTGCCCGATGCTGGTGGCCTCACCCCGGCTCAGCTGTACAGCTTGGTTAACTCGGTCTATTTAGAGTCCAACCCGCTCGCCGCCCAAGACACTTACTTCGGTGGCAAGGCCATGGCCCGCTTGGCCCACCTCCTGCCACTGGCCGATGAAGCGGGCCACACCGCGGCCAAAGCACGCTTTCTTGATCTGCTGCGTCGCGAGATGACTGATTGGCTCACCATCGGGCCGCCCGTCGGTAGCGGGCGTGATGCGTACTCGGCAATTCAGGGCGAATCTTACAACAGCAGCACCACACCGCTGACTGTTGTAGCAGCCCCCACCGGGCAGGCAATCGCCGGCGCCACCGGCGGCACCGTCATCAAATTCACCGGTGTTGATTTCGGTCAGTCACGCCCAGCCCGCATTCTCATCAAGTACTTCTCCACCAGCAGCGGTTCCGGCTCCGTGCAATTCCGGGCAGACTCTCCGACCGGCACCATCTTGGGTGGTGGCGGCGTGGGCGGCACCGGCGGCGTGTGGAGCGAGATCGCTCTTGGCACCACCGCCAGCGCGTTTAACACCATCTCCGGCGTCCACGATTTGTACATCACCGTCACCACGCCGGATGCCGGTGAGCTCTTTCGCATGGATTCCTTTTACTTTGATCGTGGCGCCACCGCTGCGGACAAGTACTTTTACTACGAACCGGTCTGGGGCACACTGCTGGGCCTGAACGGCTCTTTTGGCCTTGCGGATGATATGAACGACCATCACTTCCACTACGGCTACTTTCTCCAGGCCGCCGCCAAACTCGCCCAGTATGACCCGGCATGGGCCGCCCAGTACGGCCCCATGGTCAACCTGCTGATCGCCGATGTCGCCAGCACCGAAGTTCCCACTGCCGCCAGCAAGTTCCCACGCCTGCGTAATTATGACGTCTACGCCGGGCACGGCATCGCCGGGGGCTTCGCCGCCGCGGCGGCGGGCAATAACCAGGAATCATCCAGCGAGTCAATCAATTTTTCAAGCGGGCTGATTCTCTGGGCCGCCGCCACCGGCAACACGCAGCTGCGTGACCTTGGCATCTTTCTGTACTCGACCGAGGCACAAGCCATCGAGCAGTACTGGTTCGATGCCGATCAGGCCGTATTCCCAGCCGGTACAACCAACCCGGTGCAGGGCATCGTTTGGAGTAACGGCGCGGTGTACGCGACATTCTTCACCGGCGACCCTGACTTGATTCAGGGCATCAACCTCCTGCCCATCCAGCCCGGCTCCGTGCACCTTGGCATGCGCCCGGACATGATCAACCGCGCGTACAACTACTTGGTCACCCGCAACGCGGGCGCACCACCCAACGATTGGCAGGGCATCAACTGGTCAGGCCTGGCCTTGGCCGACCCCGCCCGCGCTGCGGCGCTGCTGGCAGCGAACCCCGCGTTCACCAATGATGATGGCGACTCCTCCGCCCATACCCAGCACTGGATCAAGAACCTCGCCCAACTCGGCACGCTTGACCTTGGCGTTACGGCCAACTGGCCCCACGCGCATGTGTTCATTAAAGCAGGCGTGCGCACGTTCATCGGCTGGAACCCCACCGCAGCACCTGTTGACATCACCTTCTCAAACGGCGCGCACCTGTGCGTTGCCCCCGGCCAGATGGTGAAAACCACAGCCCCCCTAGGCTGCGTCGCCGCGGCGTGCTCGCTTGCAGATATTGCCGGTGGCGGCGGCACCCCACCGGGTGACGGCATCATCGATGGCAATGACTTCATCGCATTCATCAACGCGTTCTCCAGCGACAGTGCTCTGGCCGACATTGTCGGTGGCAGCGGCACGGCGCCGGGCGATGGCATCATTGATGGCAATGACTTCATCGCGTTTATCAATGCCTTCGCGGCGGGGTGTTGAACGTGGCGGCGGCACGCGGTAGTAAGAGTTAGCAGGGGCTTTGCAGGAGCTTTTCAGGCGGTTTTGCAGGCGCAGCGCAGGACATCGCCTGGAAAGGCGATGCCACGCGGGCGGACCTTTTTTGGCGATGGACTTTTGATTATTTCTTGGATCTCTTGTCTGTCTTAGGCGTGAATGACACGACCTTCGCTGGCTAGGGCCGCCTCGTGAATTGCTTCGGCCATGGTCGGGTGGGCGTGAACGGTGGCAATCAGCTCCTCCGTCGTCGCCTCAAGGCGGCGGGCCAGCGTCAGTTCCGCGATCAGCTCGGTGGCCTGATCACCTAAAATGTGCGCACCGAGAATCTCACCCCGCGGCAGGCCGCGGATGATTTTGACCAGCCCATCGGTGTGTGCCGCGGCAATGGCTTTGCCGTGGCTTGAGAATCGATAGCTGCCGATGTCATAGTCCTTGCCCTTGACCTTGCCTTGGGCGATGAGCGCCTGCTCGGTAAAGCCGACGCTGCCCACCTGCGGCACGCAGTACGTGCAGCCGGGGATGGTGGTGTAGTCCATCGGGTAAGGCTCATGGTGCCCCTTGCCGGCGCGAAGGGCAATGCGCTCGATGCACAGGATGGCCTCTTCACTGGCGACGTGGGCCAGCCACGGCGGGCCGATGACATCACCCACGGCATAAATGCCCGGCAGGTTGGTCTTGTAGTCAATCGCCTGATTTGTGGTCTTGCCGGGGATGAAGTCCGTGACGATGTTGTCGCGGTCCATCTTCAGGCCCAGCGACGGATCGCAGAGCCCATCGGTGCGGCCCTTGACGCCGATTGCCAGCAGCACCTTGTCACCCTCGAGCACCTGCTTCTGGGTTTCATCGGGCTTGCCATCTTTCATTGGGGCGACTGTCACCTTTACACCGGTGGCTGTCTTTTCAATAGCCGTGGTGCCGTGGCTGGTCAGAATCGTCATGCCGTGCTTGGTATAGATTTTTTCCAGCGCGGCTGAGATGTCGTTGTCCTCAACGGGCAAGATCCTGGGCATCATCTCGATAACCGTGACCTTGGTGCCCATGGAGTTGTAGAAGTAGGCAAACTCCATGCCGATAGCGCCAGCACCGACGATGATCAGGCTCTTGGGCTTTTGCTTATTGAACATGGCCTCGCGGGCGCCCCAGATCTTGTCGCCATCAAACTTGGCAAACGGCAGGTCGCGGGCGACGGCGCCGGTGGCGACAATAATGTTGTCTGCCGTTATCGTGCGCACCGCCTTGCCCGGCGTGGCCGGGGCGCTGGTGAGCTCTTCCTGCACCGCGCACTCTTGAATCTCAACCTTGCACTTGTTGCCGTTGGCTGGCGTGGCGGCACCGGTGATCTTGGCGTTGCCGATGATGTGCTCAATCTTGTTTTTCTTGAGCAGGAAGCCAATGCCGCCGCTGAGCTTGGTGGCCACCTCGCGTGAGCGGCCGATGATGCGGTCCCAGTCCAGCTCAACGCTGCCACTGATCTTGAGTCCCCAGAACTTCTGATCCTCTGCCTTGCCGATTTTTTCCATCAGCTCCGCATTGGCCAGCAGCGACTTGCTGGGGATGCAGCCCCAGTTCAAACACACGCCGCCGAGTTTGGCGCGCTCAACACAGGCAACCTTAAAACCAAGCTGGGCAGCGCGAATCGCGCCGACGTAGCCGGCGGGACCGCCGCCGATGACGACGATATCGAAGTGGTTGGCATCAGCCACGAGAAACTCCTGAAATGGCCCGCCAGAGATGGGCGGAGCGGGGGGAAACGCCGGGCGACCGGCAGGGTGAACAAATACCGAAACGAAAGGATGCAAGGGTAGCGGGTGGATGGAGGGCACGGGTTCATTGGTGCGCGATCCCGAGATAAGAAGTCAGCTCAATACCAAGTACGACGCCCGTTGTAGTGCGACGAAACCATTGTTTCGCACTTGCGAGCGAAAATGCGGACGCGAATAGGTTTGTATCGCAGAGTCGAAATACACACGCAGTTGCATATCCCTGACTTGCTAAACCGCAGTCCACGCCGGTCGACTGAGCGTGAGCCATTCGGTATCGCCCACCACACACCCGCGGGGTTGCCCGTTCTAATCCCCAGTCGCGCGGCTTGTCGTCATCCCCGCCTCCGCCGCCCATTGCCCCAGATCCCGTCCCCCGATGGCCGCGGCCATGAGATCTGGGAACTTGTCGGGCGTGCAGCCAAAGCTGGGCACGCCCATGCCCGCGAGCGCTGCGGCGTTGTGTTCATCAAAGCCGGGGGCGCCGTTGTCTGCCAGTGCAAGGAGGGTCACCATCTTTACGCCGGATCCCGTTATCGCCGCGGCACGCTTTAGCATTTCCTTTGCATCGCCGCCCTCGTACAAGTCCGTCACCAGCACCAGAATCGTGTCATGCGGGCGAGAAATCAGGCCCTGGCAATACGCCAAAGCGCGGTTGATGTCGGTTCCACCACCAAGCTGCACACCCATGAGCACATCAACCGGGTCGGTCATCTTCTCGGTCAGGTCCGCTACGGCGGTGTCAAACGCTACAACATGCGTGCGCAAAGCGGGGATTGAGGCGAGCACGGCACCGAAAATGCCTGAGTACACCACCGACTGCCCCATGGAGCCGGACTGATCAATGCAGACGATGATGGTGCGCAGTTCGTTGCGTTTGCGGCCGTAACCGATTCGCGTTTCGGGCACAATGGTTTTGTACTCTGCCTGGTAATGCCTCAAGTTCGCGCGAATTGTGCGGTTCCAATCAATCTCACTGTGCCGGGGCCTGCGGGTTCGCGTTGAGCGCTTAATCGCGCCGAGCACGGCTTGACGCATTGGCGCATCAAGTTTTTTCTGCAAATCCCGCACTGCGCGCTGCACCACCATGCGGGCGGTGGCCTTGGCCTTCTGCGGGATCACACCAGACAGCGACATGAGCGTGGTCACCAGATTAATGTCCGGCTCCACCGCCGCGAGCATCTCCGGCTCGAGCAGCAGGCGATCCATGCCCAGCCGCTCAATCGCATCCTTCTGCATGACCCGCACGATGGATGATGGGAAGTACTCGCGAATGTCTCCCAGCCAGCGGGCCGCGTTCGGGGCGGATCCACCCAGGCCGCCGCGCCGCTCATTACCGTCGTACAGCGCGGCCATGGCCTTGTCCATCTCCACTGCACGGCCCGACAGCACAGCGCCGGTGCCATCAGCCTCATCACCACCCAGCAGCAGACGCCAGCGCTCGAGATGTTCTTTCGGGTCAATCGCGCTCATGGCATTGCCTCTCCCAGAATCAATCGTAATACCGGATCAACCAGCGTGCCGCGCGATGGTTCGTAATCATCATCCACTATGGTGCGGCCCCCCACTGCACCTACTGCCCCCGCGCTGCCGCCACCCTGCGGCAGGCCGCCACGCTTGAGCTTCTCACCAATCTGGCGACGCTCAGGCTTTGCAAACGTGGCAAAGGTGCGCCGGGCTATCGGGCACACCTGCTCAAACGTTTCACGCGACAGTGAAGCCACCCACTGGTCAACAATCGCAAGCAGCCGCGCATCATGCACCAGCACCATGCCCGAGCCGCCAATAAATCCTTCCAGCCAGGCCGATGCTTTTACCGGGTCGTTGCCACGCGAGAGCGCCAGCGAAAGCCTCTCCGCAGCCTGCTCTGAAGTGGCTTGGTCACCACCGGCGGCATCAAGCAAAATCCGCCAGGCACGACCGGCCACCAGACCATGAATGTCCGCATCACCCACTTTGGCAAGCGTTTGCCGCCACTGCTCGGCAAAGTCCGGGCGGTCCAGCGTCAGCAGAGAACCGTTGACTTCATCCATCCGACCCTTCATATCGCCCGCGGCATCATCATCAAGCGAGCCGCAGGCCGGCAGCAATCCCACGCAAATGCGAGCCAACAGCCCGGCAACAACCGGCTCAACGAGGGCCGCATCAGTTTTGCGCACATTTCCGTACCGCAGCACCCGGGCCAGGGGCGGCAGCGCCTCCATCAGGTGGCCCACATCGGCAGACACCGCTGAGAGCTGCTGTATCCGACCCACCAGCTTCTCAACAGCGCTGGGCAAATCTGCCAGCATCACATGGTCCAGCATCGTCGTAAGGTGAGCCAAGCTCGTTGCCTGCCGGGCACGGTCGGCAACGCACGCCGCGGCGGCATCGTGCACGGTATTGCCCCAGCGGGCGGCCTCCATCAGGCGCACCACAAGCTCCGGCTTCCACTGCAATTTCCAGAGTTCATGAAACGTGCTGGTGCGCTGGCGCTGGTCATGCTCAATGGTGCCCCAGTCCACTTGCAAGATCGTGAGGCGGTGCAGCAGGCGGCTGCGGGCAAGATCCGTTTCTTTGCGCTGGTCCAAATCCAGCGGCAGTTCCTCCGCGCTCACCTTCATACGCAGTGATTTCTGCAGCGCCGTCAAATCACGCTGCAACGGGACAGCAGGGGCTTCATCCGGCACCTCGCCCAAGTTATGACCCACGATCAGGTCGCGGGCGATGACCTTCATCGGCAGCGGGTTGCCGTGGCAGAGTACCGAGAGTGTTGCCTCTGAAAGCTCTTCAAGGCTTGCAACTGCTCTGCCGCGGAGTGTCGCGAGCGAATCAGCCAGTCGGACAGTCTCAATGATGCTCGCCGGTGATGCATCAAGCCCTTCGCGGCGCATGAGCCGGGCTACGCGCGTGAGCCAATGCTCAGAAATATGACCCGGGTGGGCCCACACATGCTCATACCACCCCGGGCTGTGAATGCCAGCACCATAACCAGATGAAAACGCAAGCCGGTCGTACGTCCAGGGAATCCAGGTAGCAGCCGTCTTTCGCTTCCCGCCGGCTTTCATCCGGTCGGCCAGTTCCTTTAAAATTTCATCATCGGCCTTGGGCGCTATTGCCTTTAGTGCATCCGGCCCCAGCACTGGCGCGTGCCATGCGCCGCACACCACTGCAATGGTTGCGTAGCCCTCACGAATCGCCAGGCGAATCGCCTTGCGCATGTGGGCCTCACGCGCGGGCTCCAGGAGATCATGCGGCGTGTGCCCAAGCTCTTTTCGAGCGCAACCCATCGCCTCACCAATGGCATCAAACACGCCCATGGGCGACTCATCGCCCCGCCGCTCCTCAATCACGCGGCCCCACCAGGCCTCACCATCAGCAAAGCCCGCGGCGATGGCGAGTTCATCGAGCGGGTCGCTTCGGGGCGAGGGATTTAACCTGGAACTTTGGGCTGGCTCGGCAGCGGGCGGTTTGCCGCTTCCCGGGGCGGTTGCGGCATCCACGTCGAGCTCGGGGTCCAAAGCACCATCATGCCGCCGCGGCCGCATTGATTGCGGCAGATCAATAAACCGCACCTCTGCCTTGTGCGAGAGTGCCCAGCGAATGGCCTGCCACTCCGGCGAAAAAGTTGCGAACGGGTAGTACGCGGCTTCACTGGGATTTTCCGGTTCATACACCAGCAGCGCTACCGGCGGCTTCATCGCCTCATCACCAGCGAGTGCGAGCACCTCAGCCGCATCAGGCGGGCCTTCAATGAGCACGGCATCGGGCTTTAGCGCTTCCAGCGCACGCAGCACCGTGCGGGCAGAGCCGGGGCCGTGGTGGCGGATGCCCAGGATGTGGAGAGAAGCTGCCATAAGTCCTACACGCTCATTTGCACGGCCGGTGTCCGGCCGGAGTCCGGCCATGTTGTTCCGTGTTGTTCCATGTCCTTCCAAATCAATCCCACCAGAAGTACCAAGTCGGCGCTCGCCATAATCCTTTGGCGAGGTTGCGCACTGACAGTGTGCCTTGCACGACAATGTCCTCGCAGGTCACTAGCTGCTCCACGGCCAGCCGCCATGAATCCGCCTCATTTTGTGGCGGCCGTGCCACGAGGCACTCGACTACTTCGTGCGTGACTGCCACTGGAACGGCCCCAAACTTGGAATGCCACTCTCTAAACAACGCCGACAGCAGCGACGGCGATGGGCACTCGTTGTATCCGCCAAACGGCAGACGCTCAAATACTTCCCAAGGGTGCTTCACCGAAACGAGCGCGAAATGCACGAACTCAATCGGTTCATCTGAGTCCCACTGCCGCAAGGTACTAAACGATAGCTCCGCATCGGGCGGTTCTTCTGGCCACTCGTCCTCACCCTCGCCATCCTCATCCTCATCGTCCTCATCGTCCTCTTCAGCTCCGAAGATTCCCTGTTCATCTGCTCGCGCGGCAAAGTCCATCATCGAGAGCTTGCTTGCACCTGCGCCCAAGCCAGTAGCGTACGTCTCTTTGAACTCCGCAAATCGCGACCTGAGCAGCGACTCGACCTCACCCGAAGGCGGAATGGCCGAGGGCTCCTCAACTGAATCGACATCACCTCCAAGGTCCTCCCCGCGGAGCACGGGCCAGACCCCGGTTGTGCCGTGCAGCGCGCTGATCGTCCGCCATAATTCAAAGGCAATCTCCCCCGGCACCTCAGCCCAGACTACATCAGCGTTTCCGGGATATTGATCGAACTCATCCGGGCGGATGTTGAACTTCTCTAACGCTGCGGCAATCGCTGGGTTCATAAAACCTCCTTACACGCCCGGTACAAATCCTTCCATCCATCCCGCTCCTTCACCACCGTTTCCAAATACTCCGCCATCGCAACCTTGTCCTGCACCGGGTCTTTGATGATCGCACCGATAATGCTGCTGGCCACATCGCCCGCCTTGAGTTTACCATCTCCAAAGTGTGTGGCCAGCGCGATGCCGTTGGTAATCACGCTAATCGCTTCCGCCGTGCTCAGTGAGCTGGATGGCTGCTTTAGTTTGCTCTTGCCATCGGTCGTCTTGCCCTCACGCAGCTCGCGGAAAATAGTCACCACACGGCGAATCTCCTCCATCGCCGGAGCCTCACTGGGCAGTTCCAGCGCGCGGCCCATCTGCACCACACGGCGCTGCACGATCTCCACCTCTTCCTCCATCGTCTCGGGCACGGGCAAAATCACGGTGTTAAACCGCCGCTTCAGTGCGCTTGAGAGTTCATTGACGCCACGATCACGATCATTGGCCGTAGCGATGATGTTAAACCCCTTCACCGCACGCACCTCCTCATTTAACTCCGGCACCGGCAGCGTCTTTTCTGACAGAATCGTAATCAGCGTGTCCTGCACATCACTGGGCACCCGCGTCAGCTCTTCAACACGCACAATCTTTCCCTCGGTCATGCCGCGCATCACCGGGCTGGGCACCAGCGCCTCGCGGCTTGGCCCTTTGGCCAGCAGCAACGCATAGTTCCAGCCATACCGAATCGCTTCCTCCGGCGTGCCCGCCGTGCCTTGCACCATTAAAGTCGAGTCTCCGCTGATTGCCGCGGCCAGATGCTCGCTCACCCAACTCTTGGCCGTGCCGGGCACACCAAGCAGTAATAAGGCGCGATCCGTCACCAGCGTGGCCACCGCGATTTCAATAATCCGCTGGTTGCCCACATACTTCGGGCTGATGACCGTGCCATCCTTTAGCTTGCCACCCATGAGGTACAGCACCACCGATGCCGGAGACATCCGCCACTTGGGCGGCTTCTCACGATCATCTTGCCGCACCAAAGCTGCAAGCTCTGCTGCATATTGGCTCTCCGCCGTTTCACGCAAATTGCCGGTTCCAGGCTTGCTCACGCTTCAAACTCCTTGTGCATTTCCGCCCGCAGTCGGGCCTGATCCATACTCTTATTGATCCCACCCGGCGGCGACTCGCCATACATCGCCATCACCACCCGCACGAACTCCTCTGCCGCCTCCGGAGCAACTTGCATTGCCGCATCGCCGATCAAATGCGGCAACTGCCAATCCGCCGACATCCGCCCAGCCGTGTCCGAAGCCGCAGCGTGCGAAGCAATCAGCCGTAGAGCCTTTACAGAATATGCGGCGGACCACCGCGCTCCCACTGTACTGAGCAGCATCCACCGCTCAAGTGTTGAGTAGCGTTTGTCCGACGCTATCTCCAGCAGCAGCGCCTCTCTCTTCGCCTGCGGCAGTCCACGCCACACCTCACCAAACAGCCCCACACCACGGGCCTTGCCGGCAAGCACCCGCGCTACCAATGCGCGAATCCACACCTCATCGGCCGTCGTCTCTGCCGCCTCGGTAATCGCCTGCAGCGCTTGCGAAAAATAATCATCACCCGCGATCGCCGCGAGCACACCCGCCGGGTCTAGCCCGGTCACCTCCGTCCATACCCGCAAATCCGCAGCCCGCACCACCTGCACCATCCACCAAGCTCGCTTGCCAATCCCTGCCACCGCCACATCTTCAACCCCGTCGCGCTCCCACGCCTTCTCAAGCTCCGTCGGCAGCGCCAATACAATTTTTACCTTGCCCCCCATCACCCGCGCCAGCAGCCCGCCCTTCTTCTCAAGCTGAATCATCCCCCGCGCCCGCTCCGTCATCCGTGCCCGCAATGCGGAGCCCGGCAGCGCGCAAAGCACCCCCGCGGCGGCCGCACGCACCAGCTTGCTCTTGTCATCCAGTGCCTTTTCCAAGAACGGCTCATCAGCTGCGGACAGCCCAACCCGCAGCACATCCACAAATCGCCGGCGCTCATCGGCGCTGTCCGCCTTCCAGGTTGTCTCCACCATTGCCAGTGCGCCGGCCGCATCCACCCGCCGCACGGTGCGCAGCAGCGCCTCGCGCTCGGCGGCTTTGCCGGTTTGCCACAGTTCATCCGCATCTGGGGGTACATCCGCCACCGCCACCGGCTTGCGCCACTCGCTGTTCAAACTCGCCAGCCACGCGCCGCATGTGCCCAGCACCGCAAACACATCTTCTGATCTCTGCGGCTGCTTGGCCCACCAGCCCAGCACACCCGCCACTGCACCATCAGCCACGCGCCGGCCCTTGGCCCGAGCAAGTCCGGCCCATTCCTCAATCAGCCCGGCATCCGGCTTGGCCAGCAGCCGCTCCAGCGTTGCCATCTGCGCGGCACTGGCCACCGGCTTGGCATCCGCCGGGCACACCGCCACGCGTCCGCTGGCTTGCACAGGCTTGCGGCCTGCTCTTGCCTGCAAGCCTGCAATCGCGGCTGCATCCAGCAGCTGTCGCGCTGGGTTAACAGCACCAGTTCCGGCACTAGTTCCGGCGCCGGCACTAGCTCCGGTTCCGGCACCAAACGCCGATGAACCAGCCGCACGGTCGGTGCCCATCACCGCTACGCCACCAAGTGCATCCAGCCGCTGTTTTGGCGAACCCCTCATCATGCCACCCACCCCACCCATCTTGGCGCAATATTGCAGAAGCCGCTCGCGGCCAATGCGCTCACTGGCAGCGCTCGCCGCCCGTCCCACTCCGCGAGCATCGTCACCGCATGGCCCCCACTTGCCGCCAGCAGCTTCCACAACATCCCACTTCGCACAAAGCTCTCCGCCAGCGGCAGCGCAGCGCTCTGCCCATCGGCCAGAAGCCACGCATCCCCAGCCTGCACCACGCTCACCCCTGTCAGCACCAGTGGCCAGCGCTCCGTCCACGGGTTGGCAGCGAGCGCCTCGGCATATCGCTGCAGCCCGGCCTGCACCGTCGCATCCGCCGCGGTGGGGCTGGGCTGGCCCATCGCTGCACCATCACCGCGAGACTTTACCAGCGCCCGCAGCCCAAGCCGCCCCGGGTAAAACGAAAGTTCGCCATCAAACTCCATACCAGCAACCAGCGATGCATCCATTGATGCGCTGCCGGCTGCAAAGTCCAGCACCAGGGCCCGCCTTGCCGTGCGCTGCCCCACCAGCCAAGTGCGCCTGGTTCGCAGCCGCTCATCATCCACCACCACCTGCCCCAGCACCTGCCAACGGTCAGCCAGGGGCGGGCCACCGGCGCCGGCAAGCACTTCCTCTTTGGGTTGGTTCCAGCCCAGCGCTGTGCGCACATCTCCGGCTAAATCTGGCGGCAAGGTTTCAAGGCGCTCCGCGGCAGTCAGCAGCAGGTGCAGCCGCCCAAGTACATCTAGGGCTTGCACTTCCCACCCCGCGCTGCCGTCACTTCCGCCGGGGCCATCACTTCCGGCCAGCACTTCCGGAATCCGGCGCACATATCCGGCCAGCCCCGGTGCCTGTGCATCAACCATTCGCGCTGCTGCCCGCTCCCAGTTGGCGGCAGGCTCTAGCTGTGCCGCGGCCAGGCCTTTGCGCACCACATCCTCAAGCCACACGCGGCACATGCCCACACCATCTCGCACCCGCCCTTGGCGCTGTGCGGCACGTTTGGCTTGGGCCTCGGCATCGACCGGTTTCTCTGCAACTTCTTTGGCCTTGGCCTCAGTCTCATCCGCCCGCGCTTCGCGGGTGGCCAGCCAGTCACTCACCCATCCGGGCTCTGCGGCTTGGGTAAAGCTGGCGGCATCTTTGGCAAACACCAGCAGCAACCCAAGGCCATGCTTGCACGGAAATTTCCGGCTCGGGCAACTGCACTTAAACGCGGGTTCACCAAGATCAACCCTGGCCTGATACGGATCTTTGCCCGACCCTTGGCACAGCCCCCAAATCGCTCGCTCGCTGCGGCCAAGCCCAGTCCACTTTTTGACGGATGCAAGCCCCTGCCCAGCCGAAGCCGACCCGGCATCCGGCGCGAGAGCAAGCACTTTTTCGGCGCTCCAATCGTTCATCGCGGCGATGCTATGGCGGCACAGGCGATGGCTTTCAACACTCATTACGATGATTCTGCAAACCATCGGCGGGTCGAACGAGTAGCAATCCCAATCCACGTGCTGTGCCGGCATCCTCCTCCCAGAAACAATCGATGCGACTCCCCCAAACCCTCTTTACCTTGTCCGTGGCGGCAACGCTTTCCGGCTGCATCCCCCGACAAGACGCGACAACCAACGCCAAAGCGGCGTTGAATTCCGCAGTCCCGGCGGCCGTTCCCACCGCGGCACCCGTCGAAGAGCCTAACCCAATGGCGAGCTTCGCCCGCATGACTTCCGGCCGATGGCAAACGGCCGTTGTCGGCGGGATGAACACCTTTGACACATGGCAATGGGGTCCAAGCCAACACTCAATTCGCGTGATGACTGAAGGTACCGGCGGCGACGGCAAGTTCTGGACCGAAATGCGCATCTTCTACTGGCATCCAGCCCATAAAAAAATCCACTTGTTGGGCTTTAGCCCCTTTGCGCGAGGCATCAGCGACGGAACAATCACCTTTGACGGCGAGACCGCAAGCGGCGTATTTGACATCTATCAAACCGGGGGCCGTCGCAGCATGGCCCTTCGTTGGAAGTTTAATGGTCTCGACAAGTATAACGACACACTGCTGGAGGCGACCGGCGCTGGCTTTGAGCCCCTCGCAGCATGGGATCGCATCCGCTCCACAGGGCCCCGCATCACCCCACCGCCAAGCCACCCGACCACCTCTGAGTCGCCGCCACAACCTTCCCAAGCGCTCACACCACTCAAAACTCTTCTGGGCCACACCTGGGAAGCACAACTCTCCAACCTTGGCGCCTGGTCCGGTCTTGATACATCCACAAAGTACACGATCCAATCAACTTTCCATTGGATCGCCTCTGCCGATCTAGTCTATGTCCGCACCATTGCGCTGCGAAACAGCGAAGCCCCGCTGCACCTGCTCGACTCGTATCTCTACCACCACACCGGCACCAATACGCTCCGTTGCCTTGCCCTCTCGAGCCGCGGCAGTGTTTACGAGGGAAACGTGAATGTATCCGACAACCCCACCACCCTGCAGCTCAACCTTGACGGCTACGAAGGAGAACATACAAGCAAGTACATCATGCACCTTGACATTGAAAAGGATGGCTCGTTGCACAGTCGCTTGTGGTCGCTTACCGGAGCTCAGCGCACAATCCTGCTCGATGCATTCTATAAAAAGTGACTCTTCGGCCGAACTCAACAGCATCGCTACGTCGTGCGATTCACTGGGTACGGTGCACCTCTCTTGCCAAGCGCTGCCGAGTGTTTCTCCGTTACGGGATACATCCAACTCAAGTCGTACCGAGGCGGCTTGACCGCAGACACCAGCACCACGCGCAGCCAGTCCCTCGTGCCACCAAGTGCTTGGGCGCTGGATTCGGTCGGATAGCAATAAAAAAAAGGCCCGCCATTGATTTCTCACAGGCGGGCCGAAAGTGCAAATAGAAACATGGTGCCTTGAAACGATGCCGATTACTTTGGCATCAGCACGCTGTCAATCACGTGGATCACACCATTATCACAGAGAATGTCGGCTGTTACGACAACGGCGTTGTCGATGTGCACTTGGCCGTTCTTCACTGCGATCCCGACTGACTGCCCCTGAACCGTCTTGGCGGTGGTGAGCTTCATCACGTCGGCAGCGGTGACCTTGCCAGCAACAACGTGGTACGTGAGGATGCCAGTCAAAGTCGCCTTGCTCTCGGGCTTGACAAGGCTTTCAACCGTTCCTGCCGGCAGCTTCGCAAACGCGGCATCGGTCGGGGCGAACACGGTAAAGGGACCTGCGCCTTTGAGGGTTGCAACCAAGCCCGCTGCGCCGAGCGCTGCGGCCAAAGTCTTGAAAGATCCGGCGGCAACTGCTGTATCAACGATATCAGACATACGAAAGCTCCTAAAATTAAACAAAGACAACTACTGAGATCGTGCCATCACCATCGAAGGCTTTCGACACACAAAATCTCCGCTTCCGCGCTGATTCGAGCTGGACCCTTCTTGCGGATGCAAGCCGAACGTCCAAGCCGCACAATTAGAATGAATGCCTGCAAACCGATGGTCGCATCCCTCGGAAAGCGATTTGCCAGCAAAAAACGCCTGCCACTACCAGAAGGGTCTACCCCCAGATCACCGGGCAGCCCTTTGCCTGCCCGGACCATGGGTGGCATGTTCAAATCAGGGTGGCTCTCGAAGGCAAGCCCGTTTGGGACCAAGTTCATTCTCAGCCCCGTCGCATACTCATCAAACAAGAGTGCGACGACAACCGGCTCTTGCGTTCCGCTCGCAGTGGTCGCGGGGATTGTTCCCTGTTCAGCTTGCATGCAACTCGAGCGACGTTTGCTCTCTCGCTGCTCCCTGATCACACGCTCGGAAGCGGTCGTGGTGCCGTTGCAGGATGACGTGACCCAGCAACCGTGGACAAACTGTCCAGCCGGCAACCACTGCTTCGCCACCCCAAAGCCCGCACCCAGGTGACACCCCCACCAGCACCGAAGCCGCAACCCTTGACCGCTACGTTCTCCCCGTCCGCCTCAACACATAAAATACGCCCCGCCAACTTGCTCCATCCCCTGTTCGCGGTGGTACCTGCCCTGCCCCTGAGCATTCGTTTGACCGTGCTGGCCATTTTAATGTTTGACCATTTACCGCCCACCCCACCCGGCGGCAGGCATCCCTTGTTGGTAGATGCTAACATGATCCCCTGTGCTTCCTCCGATTCTGATCCTGTGGTGCTCGATCCTCGCTGTTGCGTGGTTGCTTTTTGCGTGGTACAGCTGGCGGGTGTATCACAACCCCAAAGAAGAGGGAGACATCCTCGTCGGCTTCGCTTGGGATGCGATTCGAATTTACTGCCGCATCTATCACGGCATGAAAATCATCGGCCAACAGCACATCCCGCCCAGGAGCAACATTGGCGGGCGGCCGGTCGTGATCGTGGCCAATCACACCGCTGGCCTTGATCCAATTCTTTTGCAGTCGGCCTGTCCGTGGTACATCCGCTGGATGATGGCCGCCGACATGACGGGCGTGGGGCTTGACTGGCTCTGGGAGTTCACCGGTGTGATCTTGGTCGACCGTTCTGGCAAGGCAGAGATTGCGGGTGTGCGCACCGCGCTGGCCACGCTGCGCTCGCACGTTGCTGTCGGAATCTTCCCTGAAGGCAAGCTGCGAACATCACCCGATGAGCTCAACGCCTTTCTGCCCGGCGTGGGCCTCATCGTCGCTCGGGCCGATGCACTCATACTCCCAGCCGTCATCCGCGGTACACCGTTTCACTCGACCTCATGGGGCTCACTGGTTGAGCCAAGCCGCAGCACGATTGAGTTTCATCCGCTGATTGACACTAAAGCCCTCGGCCTTAAGAGCAGCGAGATCGCACCCTACTTGGAATCGCGCTACCGCCAGTGGATGGCGCTAAACGGTGCCGGGGCTGACGCGCTATACAGCGTGATTTAGTGACGATCCTCCGCGAGATTGGGCGCAGTGAGGATGCACAGCGGCTTGAAAATGATGCGGCGGCTGTGCTGGAGAATGCGGTGAAGCCGTGATGGGCAGGGCAAGGAAGAAACACTGCGTATACCATCTTACAGTGGTTTTAGGACAGGGAAGCGCACCATGCTCGACTCACTGCTGTACTGGTTTTTTTGGCAGCCTTCGGGCTGGGTGTTTTATGTTCTTGCCGGGCTGCTGCTTGCCGGTGGGCTGGCGTGTGTTGCGCGGCTGATTGCGGGAGATCGCAAGCGGCCAGGGCGAAGCTGTCCGAAATGTTTTTACGACATGACGAAAACGGAGGGGCGCAAGTGTCCGGAATGTGGGCGTACGGCCCGCAGCGAACGGGCGATGCGGGGCACGCGGGTGCGGTACGTGCGCTGGAGCAGCGCGGCGGTGGGCCTCGGAATCTTTGGTACAACGCTGGGTTTTGTGCCGCACTTCAGGGCACATTTGCAGCGGCACGGGTGGCTGTCGGTGGTGCCGACACGGGCGCTGCCGTGGCTGCTGCCGTTCGATCAGGCGGCGCCAGCAGGTTACTGGGAGTTTGGCCCGATTGGCAACGAACTTGAAAATCGGTTCAGCAACCGGAGTTCGATTGGTTTATTTGGCCCGCACAAAGTTGATATGTACGACTTTATCTCGGTGCTGAATCGGATGAACCAGGGCGTGCCGTTCGCCCGACCGAACAGCGAGCGGTGGTTGAACGCTTACTTTGACCCGCTGCGCACTTGGCCAAGGCGCTTGGGCGAGCCCAACCCCGCTGGTGGCTGGCGAATGGTACCGGCACCTTCCAACATCATCTCGCCGGGCGAGACTTGTGCTGAGCTGACCGCGGCGATCGATGCGATTGATGAGATGCCGTACCTGGCGCCCGGCATGCGGACCAGAGCACTATGGCCATACGGCCATGAGGTATTCATCACCACACCGATACTGTTCGGGTGGCACAACCCACCGTTTCAGGTCCGGCAGGAGTTGAGTGTTTCGGTCAATGGTGGTCCGTGGTCACCGCAAAAGTTGGTGGGTTGGAGTTCGCCGATCGGGCTGTGGGGCGATGCGACGATGCCGAACCCGACGAAGGTGGAGGCTCGCGTGAGAGTGTTTCGGGTGCTTGCGAAGAACCCAAGCGAGAGGAAGCTGATGGGTGAGTACGCAAACACAATGCTTATTCGGTTCGCGCCAGCTCTGGCGGACGTGATGACTGAAGTGCGCGACCCAGACCTTGACAGATTGCTGAGCGATGGATGGTGGAGCAGAGGCCGGTGGCCAACGGGCGACTACGTGCCGCGTGGAGCGATAGATGGAACGAGGTTTGCTGACATAGCACTTGTGTTCTGCCAGGAAACACTCTGCGATGGTGTGGTGGTTTGGCGTTCTGTGAGTGCTGAAGGCCCCGGGGGCTTTCATTGGGAGACCGGGTTTGTGTATGAAAACGGGTACAGCCCACATGCGCTGATGGGCCTGCGCGAAGCAATTTGCCAGGCGTATAAGCGGGCTGACTCGCAGCAACCCAATGACCCATGCTATCGCTGGACGATCCGGGTGAAGTCTGTGCCGGTGACGGCACTGCGGGTGATTGATGCCGACAGATACTGGGTGGGCGAGTTTGAGATACCGGCGCCGCAGTAGTGAAGTGCACACAGGTGAGTTTGCCGGGGACTGCTTGAACGCTGGCCGAGCCCGCCCGTGAACGCTGCCCGCGCGGAACTGTTCATACTATGGCGCGACTCTACTGGCTTGCACACCACTTCGGGCTTACCCCATGCGCACGTTCATCAAATTTTTTCTGATCATCGCCACGCTGCTGCTGATTGGCTTTAACATGCTGCAATACATCGGCATTACCACGGTGGTGGGTGCTGCGGCAAGCGCCAGCGGCAAGCAGGAGGTGCTGGTTGCGGGAATGCGGGCGGACCTGGAGAGCATGATCGCCCGGCGCGGATTGGTGCGGCGGTTTGAGGTGCCGGGCTCACCTGGGGTACCGGATGGACAAGGGGCCGTACCGGGACAAGGGTCGGGACTGGTTCAGAGCCAGAGCCAAGGTCAGGGCCAGGGCCAAGGTCAGGGCCAGAGTGAGAACCAGGGCCAGATGGTCTATGCCGATGCGGATGGCGTGACGGATCGGTCGGCCACAGCGCTTGCGGAGCGGCTGTCGCGGGAGACAACCGTCAGCACGCTGAGCTCCGCCGGGACCGGCATTGGTGCTGCGATTGGCATGGTGCTCTCGGGCGGGATGCTGTGCGTATCGGTTGCGATTTGGCTGGTGGTGATGTTGGTTGGGGTGGGCGTGCTGAGTTTGACAAAAAAGAGTGTGTAGGGGGTTGGACCAAATGGCCAAATTGCTGAATTACCAAATGGCCAAATTTTGAGGCAGGGTTGGGGTGGAGGGTTTGGGTAGAGGGATGCGGTGTGGAGTTTAGAAATTGCTGTGTTTGGGGGTGTTGCACCTCGATATACCTTGGTGGCTGCGGTCACAAACGCGGTCGGCGCCACGGGACTTTAACTTTGGCTTGCTTGTCGGGTGAGCGGCCGCGGCGGTTGCGGACTGGTGGCGCTTCGAGCTCGTGCTGCGGATCAGAAAAATCTGGCTCGGCCTGTGCAGAAGCGGCCGGATTGGCTGCCGCGGCTTCGAGGTGGCTCAGCATCCGCTGGATACGGTCTTCATGCTTTTCGCTGGTGAGTTGCTGGCGGAGACGATCGACCCAGAGAGGAAAAGCGAAGGGGGTAAGCTTTGCCACGGCAACGATAGTGAGCTTCATGGCTGCGATTGATTCCAGCGTGCGGAGGGTGCGGGCGAACTCAAGCTGGCGTTCGAGCACTTCGCGCCGGGCCTGGCCCAGGAGCATGTTGCTCGGGTCAAACTCCGTGAAAACATCAAAGAACAGTTCACTACTGGCCTGAAGTTGTCTTCCAGACCGAGCTTGACCAGACCGAGCCTGACCGGGGTAGCTGGGAACAATAAGCCCGGCGATGCGGGCGATTTCGCGGAACTGGCGGCGAGCAAGCTCCGCCTGATTCACGCAGCCCAGCAGATCCTCCGCAAGGCAATCAACCGAGAGCAGCGCCCGCCAGGCGTCGGCATCAAGCTCAAACGGAGTAGCGCTGAGCAGCTCGAAACCATAATCATTTGCCGACATCGAAAACGTGTGCGGCTTGCGCTGGGCGATGCGGTACGCGGTCAGCGCGACCAGGCCTTCGTGTACGAGTCGGCCGGCAAGTGGGTACACAAACGCGTGGTAGCCCTCGGCTGATCGGAGTCGCTCGATGACAAGCTCACCGGGCTTTGGCAGGGCAGACCACTGCCGCTGCAGCTCCAGCAGCGGACGGACCGCCTGCATTTCAGGGCCGATGAACGACTGCGCATCAGCCTGGGCGAGTTTGACTTTCACAGCTTCGGCGAGTTCATGGCTCAGCGGCATGCGCGTGCCCGCCCACGAGGGGACGCGCCCGCTTTTTAAGTGCTGGGCGGGGTCAACCGTTGCGGTGAGTTGTTGGATGCGAACAAAGCGGAGGCGCTTGCCGGAGAACACAAACACATCACCCGGCTGGAGCTTGCTGATGAAGCCTTCTTCAATTGAGCCAAGCACTTTGCCCGAACGCAAGGCGATGTTGATGGATGGATCACTGGTGATGGTGCCGATGCCGAGCCGGTGCAGCTTGACCAAAGGCTGGTTGGCTACGGTGTATCGCAGCTCGCCGGTGTCCTGATTGACCTTCTCGATGAGCCGGGCGAAGCGGCCGTAGGCGGTCAGGGCTTTGCCACCCTGGGCGGCAAACTCAATAGCCCATTGCCAGTGCAAGTCGGTCATTTCTGCAAACGCGTACGTGCTGCGGACTTCATCACGCAGGGCATCGGCATCAAGGCCTTGCGGCCCAGCGCCGCAGGCAAGGGTGAGGATGTGCTGGCACAGCACATCCAGCGAGAGCCTTAGCGGGGTGCGAGCCTCGATGGCTTTTCGCTCCATCGCATCGCGGGCGGCAGCAAACTCAACAAGTTCCAGCGCGCTGGTGGGCACGCACAGCACCGTGCTGGTGCGCCCGGGCTGGTGGCCGCTGCGGCCAGCCCGCTGCATGAGCCGGGCGATGCCCTTAGGACTGCCGATTTGCACAACCTGATCCACCGGCGGAAAATCTACACCAAGATCCAGCGAGCTGGTGCACACCACAGCCCGGAGCTTGCCACGCTTAGTCAGGTCCTCAACCCTGCTGCGCAGGTCTCTGTCTAGCGAGCCGTGATGGATGGCGACCTGACCAATAAGATCGGGCCTTGCCCGCAGGATGGATTGAAACCAGATCTCACTTTGGCTGCGCGTGTTGGTGAACACCAGCGTGGTCACGGCCCGCTCAATGCGTTGCAGCACGGGCTGCAACATGCGAATACCCAGGTGCCCGGCCCACGGGAAACGCTCGATTGATTCCGGGATCAGCACCTCAAAGTTGTAAAGCTTGCCAGCCTCACCTTTGACCAGCACCGCGCTTCGCCGGGCGGCAGAGTTACCGAGCAGCGCATCGAGCGCTTCGGTGGTGTTGCCCAGTGTGGCCGAGAGACCCCACGTGCGGGCCGCCGGTGAGCAGGCCCGCAGGTGGGCCAGGCACAGCTCGGTCTGCACGCCGCGTTTGCTGCCCATCAGCTCGTGCCATTCATCAACAACGATGCCGCGAAGCCCGGCAAAGTGCGGCTGCATCTGCGGGTACGAGAGCATGACCGAGAGCGACTCGGGCGTGGTGATGAGCGCGTGGGGTGGCAGTTCACGCTGCTTGAGCTTGACGGCGCTGGTGGTGTCGCCGGTGCGCAGCTCGATTCGAAAACGATGGTCTTGCTCATCTTGCATGAGCCCGATGGCAATCGCCGCCTCGGTGAGTGATTTGTGGGTGTCGGCCGCAAGCGCCCGCATGGGTGTGAGCCAGAGATAACGCAACCCCGGGGCAGAGGCACCGGGAAGCAGCGGCGCGGGGGCAACCGCTGGCATGCCAGCAGCTTGCACGCTGTTGGCTTCATGTTGGGAGCAGTTAGCCGGGGCCGGATCGCTGGACGGAGCTTTGGGGATTCCTCGGGTGAGCCTGGTTGCCTTTGATTTGCGGGCGTTGCCTGCCGGGCCAGTTTGGCTGCGCATTGGTGCCGCCGGCTGGGTCATGGCGAGGCGAAGTTGGCTCTCTTCAATGAGCATTCCTCCCCAGGCGGCGAGGGTTTTGCCGGTGCCAGTGGAGGCGTGCACCAGCCCGCTTTGGCCCGCGGAGTATGCAGCCCAGACGGCTTCCTGGAAGGCAAATGGCCTCCAGCCGCGGCGGGCGAAATGGGCGTGCAGGGCATCCACTGGCTGAACGTAGCCGGGGCGGGTGAGGGGGTAGCGGCCGCGCGATGGAATCAGGCGAGGATGAGATGGGAAAATGGGGATTTCAATCGGCAAATGAGCTTGGCAAACTGGCGGATGGCAGAAATGCGGTGCCGCCCCTCCAACAATGGAGAGGTATCGTTTTTGCCTCGGCACGGAATGGCCGCGGCGGGCAGGATTTGAATTTTTAGTGCTTTGCAAGGAAGCTGACAAGGAAGCTCAAATGGCTTTGGCCTCACAAACTCCACGGACGAACACATTTCGCGGCGGCAGCACGCGGAACCAGCGGAAATCTTCCAAGGCGATCGTGCTTGCGGTGGGCGCACTGATTGGCTTGGTGGCGCTGGCGGTGGTTGCGGTTTGGCGAATGGGCACGGGTTCACCGGCACCAACGAGCACGCCGACAACTGCTGGAACGCCGACTGGAACAGCCGGAGCGGCAGCAGCTTCTGCGCCGGTGGCTCCGGCGGTTGTGGCCAAGCCTGCTAGTTCGGCGGCAACGCCGAAACCGGTACCAGCAGCAACACCAACACCAACCGCAGCACCGGCTCCAACCCCGGCTCTCACCCCAACCCCGGCACCAACTGTTATTCCGGCTGCTGCGGTGCCCCAGCCTGCGGTTGCACCCGCCAAGCCCGTGTTGGCCGATGCACCGATGAACGGAACTCCGGCGAGCACGCCGACGATGACAACGCCTGCGGCGACTGCGCCACCCGTTGGAACCGATCCGGCATCGGGCCTGCCTGCGGATATTTCCGAGCTGGTGCGGACGGGCTCTTCATTAATGGCCAAGGGCGATTTGCTGGGCGCGCGGTACGCATTGAACAAAGCGCTGCTTGATGGGCGGACGCCGGGGGCGGAGCGTGAGGGACTGCGTCGGCAGATCGCCGCACTGAACGAGACGCTGGTTTTTTCACCAACTCTTGCGCCGAGCGACCCGCTGTTTGGCGCGTACGCGGTGGTGTCAGGCGACAACATTACCAAGGTGATGCGGAGTCAGGCGCCGTTTGTTGACCGGTTGTTTCTGGGTCGCATCAACAAGATGGCCGATGTGAACAAGCTGAACGTGGGCAAGCGACTGAAGGTGCCGCGCCAGCCGTTTCATTTGATTGTGCACAAGGATGCATATCGCGCGGACTTGTATATGGGGCCGCCGCTGCCGCTGGATGCGACGATTTCGCTTGCCGAACCAATCGAGGCGCGGCTGGGCGGGTGGACGTACATCCGCAGCTTCGCGGTTGGGCTGGGTGAGAGTAACGGCACGCCGGAAGGATTGTTTGCGGTGCGGCCCAACAGCAAGCTGATCAACCCGGAGTGGATCAATCCGCGTGATCGCACGCGGTTTACGGCCGATGATCCGGCGAACCCAATTGGCGAGCACTGGATTGGCCTTGAAGGGGCTGAAGAGCGGACCAAGACGTTCGCAGCGTACGGCATGCACGGTACGATTTACCCGGACTCCATCGGCAAAGAGCAGAGCATGGGCTGCGTGCGGATGCTGGCAGGTGATATTGCGATGGTGTATGAAGTCATGGCGGAAAAGGTGAGCCATGTTTGGATTGTGAAGTAAAGTGAGTTTGGCAAGCAGCCCGCTGGCGGCAGCGCTTACGTGCCGTGCGTGTGCTTCAGCCGCTCAAGTTCCGCGGCGGTTATCCAAGGCAACTGTTCAATCTTGCGCATCTGCGCAGCGGGGATTGGCTTGCCTTGCAGTTCCCATCGCGGGCGGCTTTTCCAGTAGCGGTGCATCCACAACGACTGCTCCGGGTGGGCGGCGATGGTGTTCTCGATTCCCTTGCGGTAGCGCGCCGTGATGTAAAACACCGGGTCCGGCTGGTTCATGTACGCTTCAGGGCCGAACGAATCAACGGCTTCCATGCTGTAACCGAGCGTGTCGGGCTCGCGGGCAGGGTCAAGTAGCTTGCGGTGGGCAGCGCCAATGATGACTTGGGCCTGAAACTGAACAGCCAGCAGACCGATGGCCTTGTACGTGCTGGCGAGGCGACCGAAAAATGGGACGAACAGGCCCTTGCTTCCCGCGTTCTGGTCGGCCACGAAGCCGAGTGGGTGACCCGCGGCCATGATCGCCGGCAGCTCGCCGCTCGCGCCGAATTTGTCAACAAGCTCTAGCCCGGAACGGGCCCTGCTCCGGCGGAGCCAGTTGTCGAGCGGGACGAGATCAAGCGGGCGGTACAGGGCGTGCAGCTTGAGGCCGAGCAGGGCCAGCGAGTAGCCGCAGATCTCCCAATTGCCGCAGTGTCCGGAGATGAAGATGATCGGACGCTGTGTGCCCATGCCACGGATGATGGGCTCGATACCGCGCAGCAGGACGTGGCGGGGCCAATCTTGCGTGTTGACCAGCCTGCCGGTGTACATCATCTCGATACCGAGCATCATCAGATGCTCGTAGCAATCTATAGCGCGCTGGCGATGCCAATCGTCGGACTTATCCGGAAACGCTTGGCGAAGGTTGTCTGTCGCCCGGCGAAGGCCGGTGCGATTCATCTTAAGACCGGCAAACGCACGGCCAATACCGCCGGCCATGGTGCGCATGTCATCAAGCCCGCCGATGGAGCCTGCGGTGATGATGCCACGAATGAGCCCGTAGAGCGGGTTGGCAAATACGGGCGGCAGAACTTTGAGGAGATTGGCCAATGGGGGGTAAGGGGATGGTGCGCCGGCGAACGGTTAATCAGTAATGCCAAAATCAGACTTGGTAAACAATGCTCGGAAGGGAACACCGGCGGCTTTCATATTCTCTGCTGCGCCTTCCTGACGGTCAATCGTGGCGATGACGCACAGCACATCGGCGCCCGCATCACGAAGGACTTTGACGGCCTCCAAGGCCTGGCCACCGGTGGTAGCAACATCTTCAACGAAGATGAGCGAATCGCCCTTTTCAAGCCGACCTTCCATCTGCTTAGCGGTGCCGTATTCCTTCTTGGCGTTGCGAACGAAGATGCACGGGATGCCGGTGGCCATACACGCGCTGGTGACCAGCGGGATGCCGCCGAGTTCAGCGCCGGCCAACCGGGCAACTCTGCGGCCTGAACTGCGCTCGACCTCAGCAATTTCAGCAGCGAACAAACCGCCAAGTGAGCGAAGAATCTCCGCTTGGGTTGAGAACAGATATTTGTCAATGTAATAATTACTGGTGCGGCCGGAACGCAGGGTGAACTGGCCACGGAGGACGCAGGCAGACGAGATGGCTTTGGCGAGGTCAGCGCGGGTCATGGGAGGTGAGTGTATGGAGGGTTCCGACGGAGACTGGGCCGGTGTTCAGCACGTTCGAGCATCAACTTTATGGGCGGGGATGCGGGAGATTGATCGGATCGCGTTCGGTAACGCCCGCAGGCCCGGTGTAAACATCCGGGCCTGCGGGCAGAATTGCCAAGTTAGGAAAGTGCGGCGGGCGTGGCGGGCAAACGTTCTACTCACGGAGGTTGACGAATTTGGCCTTAAAGGCCAGCGAGCAAACCCGGCCACGCTCGAAGGGGCCGAGGGGTTCAAACCGAACAAATGAAATCGCAGACCATGCGTTGCCTTGTTCATCAACAAGCTCGCCCTTGCCGGGCGGGGAGACAAATGCACCGGTGATGCTCTCGATGAGCTCCTGCAATTGGGCGGGCGTATCGGTGATGAGGCGACCGGTGAACGTGATTGCAAAATCAAGTGGGCCTGCCGCCACCAAGCCCCCGCCGGGGATGCCCAAGGCAGCCCGGGGGGTGAGCTGCTCGCCAATGGGCTCTCTAATAGTGCGAAGCGGGCCGTTCCCGAAGAGTGGTATTCCATCAAATGTCATGGTGTGTTCCTTGCAAAGTGTGATCGAAAAATGAAAAGCGAAAACTGATCGGTAATGACTGCCTGCAGATTGGATCATCCGCGGGGCGGACGTCGCGGATCAGATCGGTGTTGTTTGCACCGGATCAGCCGTGCCGGTGGGGCTGATGGCATGAAGCGTGATGGTGCGAACGGCGGCGCGGGCTACGGGGGCGGCGTTGCCGGAAGAAAGGCCAGCCGGGGGCAGCTCTGTAGTGACTGAAACGACGCAGGCCACCATTGACACGTTGCAGCCCCGCGGAGCGTTGTTGATGCTGGCCTGGAAGGTGAGCTGGTCCTGCACGCCGGGAAGCGGCGTAACGGTGAGGCTTGCCGCATCACCGATGTCAAGCTGCTGGACGATGCGGACAATGGTGCGCAGCTTGGTTGCATCGCAGAAGACCTGATGCGGTCCGGCATCGATCCATTCCTCGGCGAGAATGTCGGTCTTGCGATCGATGGTGATGGAGCGAACTCCGGGTAGAGAACGATCAGCAAAGGCGACAGATTTTGGATTGATCAGCAACATTGTGAAGGCTCCGGAAAGAGTGAATGAGGAACATGAGAGTTAGCGGCACAGAAAGCACAGCGGGGCAGCAATCACGCGAACCCGCTGCAAGCGAGATCAGCAGTGACTTAGCCACGCAGCAACTGACGGGAGGCGGTTGTGAGCCGGATGCGGGTGCCGACTGGACCGCCGGTGTACTCAACGGCGGCAATTGCGGCAAGAGCACTTGCACGCCGGCTGTAATACTCACTCTGCTGGCGGGCTGCTGAGGCCGGGCCTGATGTGCCAGCCGCGGCAGCGAAGATGAGTTCCATCGCGATGCACGCCTCGACGAGTTTGATGTTATCCGTGCGTGTGATTCGTGATTCATGAAGCAGGTCGGTCCCGGTCAGCCCGGCGATGCCAAGCTGCTGAAGGATGATCTCATGAGCCGCATTGATGTGCCGAGCGAAGGTGAGCACCTGGGCCGAGCCGGTGGCATCGGCAGGTGAGATCGTCGGACTGGTCTCGCTGGGACGTGGAAGCGAAACGGTGATGGCACCTCCGGCTGTGCCGCTGCCGGGTACGGCTGTGATCTCATACGTCTCGGCCTCGACAACGACGAGTTGACCGGCGGTGATGCCGCGCGAGCCGGGATCAGCACCGGTGATGCTGAGGTCTCCGAGTAAGAGCGTGCCAGTGCCGCGGGCAAGAGTTGTCGCGACCCACCCAGCATCGCGGCAAAGGGTGGGTTCAAACATGAGCAGATCACGATCGGTGATGAAGGGCATAGCAACTCCTTAAAATTGGTGATGACGGGAGGAAAGCGCAGCGAGAGTCAGAAGTCCTCCGCCGGCGGTTACGTCGGCGGAGGCTTGTTGTGCTTTGGCAAGCTGCAGCTTGCTTGCGGTTCACCCGCGTGCGGGAATTAGGTGAGGGAGCGGATCACGCCGTGAGCGGCTTCGTTGCGCAGCTCCAGGGTGTACTCACCGATGATCTGACCGGCATCACGGTCGCCGGTGACGGCCAGCTTTTTGTAACCGAAAGACCGGCCGGCCAGCGGCAGAACCTCGACGCGGGAACTGTCAACGAGCATGATCGTGTCGGAAGGAAGGAAGCGACTCATGATCACCTTGCACAGGCCGAAGTCCGATTCGTAGATGTTTACCAGGTCGCTGTAGAGATCCTCCCGCATTGCCGTGCGTCGTGATGCAGAGCCGAAGGCGTTGATCCGGCGCTTCATTGCCGCACCGCACACAATTAGATCAACACTTGCCGAGGAGTTTTCCCAAATCTGGCGGAGGGCACCGTTGAGCACGGCTTCGTTTAGATCTGTACCGGCCCCGCCGCCAGCGGGGATTCCGGCGTTGTTGGGCGCGAAGTTGTTGGTCGTCAGCAGCGAGAGGATGCCACCCATGGACCGCTTGACTGTGGCGCTGCCCTGCGGGCTGGCTGCGGGAGCAACACCGTTGATGACGGAGTTCTCCAGATCGCGAAGCAGCTCACGTGTGCGCTGCTGTTTCTGAAAATCTGTCTCATCTCGCACACCAAAGCCGCGGGTAGCGAGCATGGAACCGGAGACTTCAACGGCGGCGGTAAAGATCTGCGTGTAATTACGCTTACGGCTGCGATTGGTGAAACGTGAGTCAGGCTTGTCATCACCCTCACCAGCAGGAGAGGCGATGATCATCAGCCGCGTGCCGTTGACTAAGCTAAATGCGATGCTGCCGCCGTAACCACGCTGCACCGTAAGCACGTTGCCGGCCACGGCAGTGACGAGCATGATTTCACGAGAACCCACCGGGCGGACGAGATCGTCCTTGCGGAAGCGAACACCATTAGTTACGGTGAGGGCCGTTGCCGTGGTGGCGTTGGGCGAGAAGGTGGTTTGATTCAGCAGGTCGCTGTTGGGCAGGAGCTCATCCTCAACCCATTCGTGAATGGTGCTAAAGGCGCTGCGGCTAGCATCACCCAGAGCATCAAGCAAAGGCGTCTCGAACGGGCTGACAACGGAGACAATGTCCGAGACATCCTCCATGATCTCGGGAAGGTCTGCGGCGGCGGAAAAGGTTGATTTACCGGTGAAAGGCATACGAAAAACTCCCTTGGGGCAGGTGGTGCCCAGTGTGAAACAAAGCGGTGCATGAAATCGCGGCGTAACGCACGCTGCGGCGGATGCACCGGTGAAGTGAACCGGTCAAGTGAAACGGTCGAGTGAACCAGTCCAGTGAACCAGTCCAGTGAACCAGTCCAGTGAACCAGTCCAGTGAACTGGTAAAGTGAACTGATGACATTGCGCAAGGCCGATGAAATTGCGACGTGAGCAATCACGCCCGTTGGAACCGCACTTGATTACGCGATTCGCCGAGACCTCAGGAACGCCAGGAGAGACCGGCGATCACCCCGGCTGGCCGCGGCGAGTTGATCGGGCGGCAGCGCGCGTGCCGTTTGCACTGGCGACTGCTGGTTCACGGGCTGCTCCAAAGCCCGCATGGGTGAGGGCACCCGGGGCACAACTGCGGGAGCGGGCGTGGCAACGGGTGCGACGGCCGTTGGCTCGGCAATCGTGTTCGCGTTCGATGATGCAGCCGGGTCAGAGATTGCAGCGGTCGCGTCGGTGGCTGCGGGCTGTGCGATGGCGGCCTGTGAATTTGGATGACTCATACGATGCTCCGTGGTGAGAGAAGGTGATGGAAAACAACTGGGTTCCGGCACAACGCCGGGGGGGTTGGAAATTGGGTTAGCGATGGGTGGTCACCGTGAACGTGGCAGCTCTGGGGATTTGAATTTCAAATCCGCAGCCGTCCACAATCTGTGTCGATGCGTGGGTTTGTGACTCGGCTGTGAAATGGATGAGGCCGATTCACTCAATGGTTGTGCCGCGCTGGTTGATTGCTTGCTGCTGCGGGACTTCCGCTGCACGGGATGCGGTGTCGCTGCTTGGCAGCGGATCAGCCCACACCAGTTCTAACCCGCGCTCGCTCATGGTCGTGGGCAAGATTCCGGCGTGGTCAAGTGCCGCGAGCACGGCCCGGCAGATGTCGACAATGCCGCGCCCGTAAGTGAGCCGCTTGCGCTGGGTGCGCGACAGGATTCCCTGAAGCGTAACTTTTAAAGCGTTTTCGCTGGTGAGGTTGCCGATCTTGCTGCGCACCACACCGGCAGCCAGCGGGGGCGTGGCAGAGAGTTTGTCCATCGCCTCGCGAATTTCACTGATGTGGCTCTCTTCCGAAGGGCTGGCGGCATCTCCCCCAAAGGCCTCGATGCTTGCCAGCGCATTGTCTGTATGCCAGATCGTTCCCGGCATCACGGGCACCTTCTCAAAGCCGTCGATGCCCTTGGCCAGGTACATCTTAAAGCACTGCATGGTTACGCGATTGGCCCGATCGCTCAGACGCGTGTTCAGCTCGTTTTGCAGGGGTATCAGCGGCTCAACCTCGCTTGCACCGTCAGCCGTGAGCGGCATGGCCACATTCTGTATATGGGCGGCTTCTAGCACACCCGGGCACAAAGCCCGGCGCTGGTGCAGCAAAGATGCCTGGCCGACATCACCAACTTTAAACCACTGCGTGAGCTGTGCGGAAATAATCTGCACAACACTGCCGGTTGCAAGTGGCAACGGAACGATGCCGGACACACCTCCAGCACCGCTACCGAAGCGCTTTCCAAGGGCCCGCATCACACGCTCGCTGATGGACGGCGAACCGCTCACACCGGAGGTCGTGGTTGCTCCAACTTCCTCCCCATCGCTTGGCGCATCACCAGCGCTGGCCGGCTCGTACACAATCACCAGCGCCTGCAACTGGCGGTAATCATCAGTTGCCATAATCGGCACGCCACGCTGGGGCGGCACGAGCCGGATACGCAGGTCGCTAATTTCAAGCCCGTTAATGGTTTCGAATGCACTATTGACGCTACGGGTTACCGTATCAACAACAAGCTGCACGCTGCCATAGACGTGTCCGAGTACCGCGGCATCGTGCAGCAGGCCCATCCCGCCAGAGCTTCGCCACACTGTCGCGAGGGCGGCCTCGATCTGTGCTGCGCGGGTGGCATCCGTTGCGGTGCTGCGGATGGTCAGCGGCTTTCCGAACAGGAAGTCAATCATCGTGGCCACGCGCCAAGCGATGTCGTTTTCAATAACAACTTCACGCGTGCCGCCCACTTGGCTGCCGGGGATGAACACGGCTTCCCGGGTAAGGCGATCGGGCAGCCCACGCTCTTGTGCGAGTTTGAGCGGGCGGGAGCTACCGGCATCCTGAATCAGGTGGTTGCGGTAGTAACTCCACAGCAGCGACCGGCGTGAGCGTTCACTTTCGTGGCGACGGATTTCAGTAATCAGCCTTGACTCAGTAAGTTCTGGCAACTGGTGGAGTTTTAGATTTGGTTGAAAGCTCACGGCGAAGCTCCGTTAAGGTGTGCGTTGCGGGGTTGGCCATGCGATGGGCCACTACAAACACCCGCCGCGCGCTTTGGCCGTGCGCGCGCCAGTGTCCGCGGCGACCGTTATCCGGACCATAACACCCTAAGACCCTCGTTTTTGAAACAAGAAAGGCGGTCGAAAATCCGCCATTTTCTTCGGCGGACCATCAGTTTTGTGCGGATTGACTCCCGGCAGGCTTTGGTGCGGCGCACCCGACGCATGAGCTGTGTGCTAACTGGCCTACAAAGCAGGATTTACGACTCATTTTCGGTGATCGCAGCCAACCGCGCCCGCCGCACCTTTTTAGGTGGTTTGGCGTTTACTATGGAAAGCATGATTAATCCGATAACCCCCATGATGATGCCCAAGAAGTTGACGCTCGTTTCACTGGTTGGTTTGATCTTGCTTGCCGGCGCCGCACCCACGCTGCTGGCCGGCTCGGTCACATCGAGCGCTGTGAGCCCGGCCAAGTCGGGTTCAAGCACCCGGGCAGAAGGCAATGCGAAGCCGGTTGGCGGCTCGAAGCCGGCCAGCACATCGTCTTTACAGCTTGGCGGCGTCCCTGTGCCACCCGCCTCAGAGCGTTGGAACACGCGGGCCAAGGCCTTCGGCGGCATTGAGTGGGTCTCGCGCCCATCTCGCGATGCGGTGATGGGCTTTACCCAGCCGATGGAGGTTGAAAAGGTTGAGGTGGTTGGCGGGCAGGTCGTCAAGCGTGACCAAATTCTGGTTCGCGGGCGCGAGGGTGAGGCCTTGGCAGCGCTTGAGGTACAAAAAATTCGCGGCAGCAATCGCGGCCCAGTGGATGCGGCCAAATCCAACGCGGAGCTCGCGCAGATTCGCTTTGATGCCGCCAAGAAGGCGCAGGCCGACGTGGCGATGAGTCCGTACGAGTTTCAAGAGCGCCGGCTTGCACTGGAGTCAGCTATGGCCTCGCTGGTCAATGCAGAGGCGGACTTCAAGCAGGAGCAGGAACGGATCAAGCAGGCTGAGGAAACTGTTGAGCGCTACCGCGTGCGAGCGCGGTTTGACGGGATCGTGGACCTTGTCGTGGCCGAAGCCGGACAGACGACCGACATCCAGCAACCGGTGATTCGGGTAGTATCCATCGACCCGCTGTGGATTGAACTGCCAGTGCCTACAGAGGACACGCTCAAGCTCAAACTTGCGACGGGAACAGTCGCATCGGTACTGCTGGATGTGCCGAGCGAAAAGCCCGAGGGTGAGATATTGACGGGCAAGGTGCTGTACGTAAACCCCGTGGTTGATGCCGCGGGCACACGGCGAGTACGTATTGAAGTGCCCAACACCGCGCTGTGGCCCGCTGGCACGCGGGCGCGGGTGAAGTTTGACCTGGCAAAGAGCGACGCAGCGCAGGCCAAGGCCGCCACCAAGGAGGGCGCATGAACGACGTAACTAGCATTAAAGCTCCGGGCTGGCAGCGGATTGTCGCCGAGCTTTCCTCGGGCGCTCCGGATGATCAGGTTTTTCTTGACCGGCTGCTGCGGATTCTCTCGCAGATTGCCGCTGCACGCCAGGCTGTGCTGTTTGTGCCGGGTGCTGGTTCATCCGGCGAACTTGCTGCCAGACCGATTGCGGTGTACCCGCCGGTGGCGGGGGTTGAGCCGCAGACTGGGCCACCGACTGCGGACCAACTTGAGCAGGGTAAATCTGCGGTGCAGGCCGCGTACGCGTGCCTGGAATCCGGCCAGTCACGGGTGTTTGAGTTTGGTGCCAGCGCGATGTACGACGGCTCGGTCGCTGGCAACGGCGGGTTTATTCTGGCCGTAGCGCTGCCTGCCGAGAGCGAGCAGGCGCAGCAGCCGGGCTCACCGGCGGCGCCGGCCTGCGTGACGCTGCTTATCGAGCCGCGCTCAAAGGCCGCGATCCAAAGCACCCTGGCGATGGCGGAGGTGATTGCCGGGTATGTTCACACGCACGCAGCGAGGCAGCAGCTCAAGCAGTTGCAGGCCGCGACAAAGTCTCTTGAACTTGCCACCCGGCTGATCGGCGCGATCAACTCTGCCAAGGGCTTTACAGGCGGGTGCCTGCAGCTTGTCAATGACTTGGCCAAGATGCTCAAGGCCGACCGTGTGGCACTTGGCTGGGCAACTGCCGGGGCCGCGAGTTCTGTGCGGGTTGTTTCACTGTCCGACACCGAGCACTTTGACCGCCGCACCGTGATGGTGCGGAAGCTGCAAACGGCGATGGATGAGTGCATGGACCAGGCGCAGCCGGTGCTGCACCCACAGCCCACGGCGGAGCAGGATGTGCTGCTCTCAACGGCGATTGCCCATGCCCACCGCGAGCTGGCGGGCGGAGACACACGCCTGGCGATTGCCTCCGTACCGCTGCGCAGCGGCGATGAGACCCTTGGTGTGCTGACCATAGAGATTGCCACGCCGCCGGACAGCAACTCAAACATCGCTGCGATTGAGCCCTCGGCCATTGAACTCCTTCAGGCGGCGATGGACCTTGTAAGCCCGGTGCTGAAGGTGCGTCATAACGATGACCGCAACTTGGCGCTGCGCACGTGGGACAGCACGCGCAACACCGGTGCGTGGATCGTGGGCACCAAGCACACCGTGTGGAAGATGGTGGGCGTGCTGGTGATCGCATCGCTGCTGTTTTGCACGTTTTACACCACGGAGTATCGGGTAGGCGCAAGCGCCGAGTTGCGATCGCCCAACAAGCGGATCATCAGCGCTCCGTTTGAGGGCATCCTTCGAAGCAAACCGGCGGATATTCAGCCCGGTGCGATGGTGAGGCAGGGTGATTTGCTGTGCGAGATGGACACCGTTGAACTGGCCCTGCAGGCCGCCGAGGCCGAGGCGAAGCTGGTGCAGGCCGAAAAGGCCATGGCCCAGGCGATGAAAGACAGTAAAACAGCCGAGGCCAAGCGGGCCGAAGCGCAGGCAGATGCAGCACGAGCGCAGCTTGATCTGCTCAAGAGCCGAATCGAGCGATCTCGCATCGTCGCCCCGTTTGATGGGTTGCTGATCGCAGGAGACCTGCGCGACAAAATTGGTGCTGCGGTGAAACTTGGCGATGAACTGTTCCAGATTGCCCCGCCCGATGACCTTCAGGCTGTGGCCAAGGTGGAAGAGCGCGACATTGCACGGATCAGGATCGGCGCAGGCGGCCAGATCGCGACCCGCTCGAACCCTTCAGAACGCTACCCGGTGGTGGTTGATCGCATCACCCCACTGGGAGCCGCCGAAGATGGCAAGACCGTCTTTGAAGTGCGTGTGAAGCTTGAAAGAACTGCGGCGTGGATGCGTCCGGGTATGGAAGGAATAGTGCGGCTGGACACTGGTTCGCACAGCCTGCTATACATCGGCACGCGTCGCGTGATTGAGACGGTGAGGTTGTGGGTTTGGTGATGTGATGGAACCGGGGCCGTATTCCTTCCGCTTCTTCATTATTTCATTTATCTTTACTCTGTTCTCCTTGCTCCCCTGCCTTCCGCCTTCCCCCGCATCTGCTGGCTTGCGACTGCCTCCCACCTCCCCATGGAACGCCCCACCTTCTCGCCATTCTGGCACCGCCTTCGCAGCATGAAGCCGCGGCTGCGGCCGCACGTGCAGATTACCCGGCAGCACTATCGCGGCCGGCGGTGGCATGTGGTGCATGACCCAACCTCGAATCAGTTTTACCGCCTAAACCCGGTGGCGCACGACTTTGTGTGTTCGCTGGACGGCGCGCGAACCGTTGATGATGCGTGGAAGCAGTCGCTGAGCCGCCATCGCGATGCCTCGCCCACGCAGAACGAGATCATCGAACTGCTGAGCCAGTTGTACAACTCAAACCTGCTCTCGACCGATGCCTCACCCGAAACCCAGCAATTGCTGACCCGTGGCAAGGAGCGTGCCGCCAAGCGGTTCAAGCAGCAGGCCGTTGGCCTGATGTATCTTCGTGTGAAGCTGTTTAATCCTGACCCACTGCTCAACGTGCTGATCCCGATCTTTCGGCCGGTGCTCTCGGTCTGGGGTCTGTGCCTGTGGGCGGCGCTGGTGCTGTACGCTCTGGTGCAGGTGCTGACCAGTGATTGGACGCGACTGGCTGCGGGTATTGATTCCGTCGTCGCACCGAGTAACTGGGGCATACTTACGGCGGTGTTTATAGCTCTGAAGGCTTGGCACGAGCTTGGGCACGGCCTGATTTGCAAACGCTTTGGCGGGCAGGTACCTGAGTGCGGGGCAATGCTACTGGTGCTGATTCCCGCGCCGTACGTTGATGCCTCGGCTTGCTGGGCGTTTCCCAGCAAGTGGCAACGCATGGCCGTGGGCGCGGGCGGCATGATCTTTGAGCTGTTCATCGCCGCCATCGCGGCGCTGGCGTGGCTGGCGCTGCCTGATGGCTCGCTGGGCAAGCAGATCTGCTACTTCGTGATGCTGACCAGCGGCGTGACAACGCTGATATTCAACGGTAACCCGCTCATGCGGTTTGATGGCTACTTCATCTTCTCGGATCTGATCGAGGTTCCCAACCTCATGCAGCGCTCCCAGACCATGCTGACGTGGCTCATCCAACGCTTCGCGTTTGGTCTCAAGCAAAAGCGGCCACCTTCCTCGGTTCGGTCCGAACAGTGGATTTTGACCGTATACGGCTTCGCGGCGATGATCTACCGCGTGCTGCTGTTTGTAGTCATCACGCTTTACGTGCTTGGGCTCTGGTTCATCGTGGGCGTGATCCTGGCGGTGTGGACTGCGGGCATGTGGTTCTTCAGCCCGATCTTTAAGTTCATTCACTGGCTGGCCAGCAACGCGGAGGTTCGCGAGAGCCGGGTGCGGGTGTGGCTCGCATCCATCGCCATGGCCACTGCAGTGGTGCTGCTAGTTGGCGTGATCCCGCTGCCAGACTGGCGCCGGGCTCGAGGCGTGATCGACACTGAGAGCAAGTCCGGCGTTTTCATCGTCACCGATGGCTTTGTGGATGTCGCCCATGTTCGCCCCGGTGACTTGGTGCGCAAGGGCGATCCCCTGCTGACACTCTCAAGCCCTGAGCTTGACAGCAACCGCGATATCTCAAAGGCCAGGCTGGTCGATGCTGTCCTGGAACTTTCCGAAGCACACAGCAAGGACGACTCACCCGCGGCGGTGGTTGCAGAGCGCAAGATCGACTCTGCTCGCCAGCAACTGGCCGATGCGGAGCAGAAGCGGGAGGAGTTAATTGTGCGCGCACCGCAGGACGGCGTGGTCGTAGCGGCGGATCCGACGCTGCTGCTTGGCTCGTATGTCAAGCGTGGGCACGGTGTGTGCCAAATTGTTGACCTCGATAAAATCCGCATCACGGCAGTGATGAACCAGGCCGATGCAGCGTGGCTATTCGAACTTCCGCAAGACAGCATCGGTGCTGAGATGCGGCTGGTCTCAGACCCGTTCGCGCCATTTGTTGCCGCCAAACTGCACGCCATTCCGGCCGGCCAGCGAGACCTGCCGCACGAGGCGCTTTCATTTGCTGGTGGAGGCGAGGTAGAAGTGCGAAACGATGATCCCGCCAAGCGACGTATGAAAGGCGAGTTGTTTAATGTGTATCTCGAGCCGCTCACGGCTGATGGGCACAACGTTCTCGCCGGCGCGGCACTGGGGCAACGTGTCCACCTGCGATTCACGCTGCCCAGCAAGTCCATCCTCGATCAAGTTATCGATCGCGTGAACAAGACGCTCCAGGGGAGGGTGAACCTGTAAGAGTGGCAAGTCGCCAGTGCCGTGCCAAGACTCGCCACCCCATGCCTTCATTTGACCATTTTATAGTTTGATCATTTTTTAGTTCGACCATTTTCCTTGCCCCAAGCAAACACCCAATACCAATCCCTCTACCAGTCGCTTGCCAGTCGCCAGCGCCGCACTCCAGCGGCCACCGGCTTAGACAAGCTCGCCGTTGTGGCGCGACTTCGCTACCGCCAGCGCCGCATCACACTCCGCTGGCTGCGAGCCCAGGCTGAGCTTATCGACACGCGCAGCCCCGAGCTGCGCAACCATACCGAGGCTGCGCTGACCCAGCGCATCGAAGAAATCCGCGAGGTTTTCCTGCGCGGCCGCCAAGATGACGATGCGGTTCGCCGGGCCTTGTGCGTGGTACGCGAGGT
>JBBRKQ010000009.1:0-66211 GCA_038231815.1 Phycisphaerales bacterium | reverse complement strand
TGCTCCCGGTCAGGGTCAGCACGCCGATGTGGGTGACGTTGTTCCAGCGGATCGCGCCGTTATTGACCGTCAGGTTGCCGTTGATCGTCAGGTTGCTGAGCCGACCGAGGCTGCAGATCGGGGGGAACGCAAGGCTGCCGCCAGCCGCCAACGTGTAGCTGCCGCCACTCAGCGTTGCACTACCGGCGAGATTAATTGGTGCGTTCAGCGTGCCCGTGGTCACCGTCAGCACGCGGCTGGAACCGAGGTTGAGTTGCCGCGACAGCGAAAGCGACTGAACGGTGACATCTACTGTGGAGATGCCGACAGCCGCCGCACCTGCGGGAATGACCACATCCGCCGCCACACCCGGGATACCAGCCGGTGACCAATTGCTGGCGGTGTGCCAGTCGTTATTGGTGGCGCCGGTCCACGTGACGGTTTGGGCGATGGCGGGTGACAGCAACCCCGCCATCACAAAAAGGCACACCAGCCAAGCGGGAACGCAATGAGACAGGCCACGACCAAGGGTCAAAGGTTTCAACAGCATCGTCAAATCTCCTCATCGAACCATGACCGAACCATCACCGAAATAGCGAAGGGCTGGGCACTGCAGTCTAACCTGAGAAATCTCTCCTGCAAGGGTATTTAAACTTTTTTCAACTATTTTTTCAGATTTCCGCTGGTTTTTACGCGGTCGTTACGGTGAAAGCCCTTGAATCAGGCGTTCGCAGTGACGTAACCGGCTGCTTCGGGAAACTGCGTCCGGAAACCTCGGGTGCGTATTGGCGAGTCCCCGCGCCCCACAGTGCCACTGGAACATTCCGGCCACCCCTGCCTCCCTGACTCCCTTTGATCTGTTCTCTTTTCTCCCTCGGCTTAAGTCCCAGCCCCACCCAACCGCAGCCCCCGCGCCGCCTGCAGATACCCCGCAACCTGCATCTGCATCTCACCCATCGAGTCTCCACCAAACTTCACCCGCATCGCCCGCGCAACCTCAAACGCCACGACGTGCTGTATCACCACGCTGGCCGCAGACACCGCAGAGATATCCGACCGCTCATAATCGCTGCTGGCCGCCTGCCCCGTCGCCAGGTTCACGCTCGGCATCCCCCGCAGCAGCGTGCTGATCGGCTTCATAGTACCCCGTACCACCAACGGCGAACCATTGGTCATCCCACCCTCCGTGCCGCCCGCGTTGTTGCTGTCGCGCACGAATCCTAAATTGTGCGTGCCCGCCTGGCTGGCATCAAACCGAATTGGATCATGCACCTCATGCCCAAATCGCGAGGCCGTCTCAACGCCCAGCCCAATCTCAACAGCCTTAAACGCCTGGATTCCCATCACCGCGTACGCAAGCCGCGCATCAAGCCGGTCGCGCCAGTCCATGCAAGAACCAATCCCCGGCGGCAGGCCAAACACATGGCACTCCACCAGCCCCCCTACTGTCGACTTCTCCATTCCAGCCTGCCGGATCATGTCTTTCTGCCGCTCCGTTGCTTCGGCGTCCGGACAAAAAGTATCAGATGCGTCCCGGCTTGCCACAAGCTCTGTCAGCGTCACTGCGGATGGCACCACATTTGTGCGCACCTGATGGACCGAACGCACAAATCCGAAGGCTTCAATACCAAACTGGCGAAGCAGGCACGATGCCGCTCCACCCGCCGCAACCCGCGCCGCAGTTTCGCGGGCCGATGCACGCTCTAACACATCGCGGCAGTCCGTCGTTAAATACTTGATGCTCCCGGCCAGATCCGCATGTCCTGGCCGCGGCGTGCGCAGTGGGGGTGTCTTGGTCGGGTCATCGAGCCTGTTGTCCTTATTGGCAATTTTAAAAGTCAGCGGTGAGCCAAGCGTTACCCCCTGCTTCAGCCCGGTCAGCGGCTCGGCCGTGTCGGTTTCAATCCGCTGCCGGCCGCCGCGGCCAAAGCCACCCTGTCGCCGGCGAAGCTCGGCGTTTATAAACTCCATGTCCATGGCTAGGCCGGCAGGCAGGCCCGAAACTATGGCCAGCAGCGCGGGCCCGTGCGATTCACCAGCGGTAATGTAATCAAGATTCGCCATACGTCCGCGAGAGTATCGGCCCCAACGCCCGAGGCGGTGAGCTGCCAACGAAATAGCAGAACTTCGGAGAATAGAAATTCACCCCGGACAACATTTACGGATGATCAGGCCGATCAAGCAAGCAGCCTAGAGCCCTGCCTTCGTTCGGCAACCGGCCGCTTGGCCAATTTGCAAGTCGGCACCTCCACGCTCACACGTGTTTCAGTTTATTGAGCCCGTTGAACGCCGCCACCTTATAGCACTCGGCCAGCGTCGGATAATTAAACACCGCGTTGACGAAGTACTCCACCGTGCCCTTAAACGCCATCACGGCCTGCCCGATGTGAATCAGCTCCGTCGCGCCCGTTCCGATAGCGTGCACTCCCAGCAGTGCGTGCGATTCCTGATGGATCAGCAGTTTGAGCATGCCCACGTCATCCGCCAGCAGTTGGCCGCGGGCGATTTCCTTGTAGTGGGCAATGCCCGAGGTATACGGAACGTTCTCCTTCGTCAGCGTTTCTTCAGTCCAACCAACCATTGAGATCTCAGGGATCGAGTAAATCCCGTACGGAATGAGATTCTCCGCTTGCTCGTATTTTTCGCTGAACATGTGGCACGCCGCACTGCGCCCCTGCTCCATGCTGGTGCTCGCAAGCGCCGGAAAACCAATCACGTCACCCACAGCATAAATGTTGGGTTTGGCTGTCTGAAAATCCTTATTCACCTTGATCCGCCCTCGGCTGTCAGCATCAAGCCCCGCCGCCCGCAGGTTCAGCCCATCAGTCGCTCCCTGGCGCCCAACGGCATAGAGCAGACAATCCGCAACAACAGTTTTTCCGGATTCGAGGGTCGCTTCGGCAAGCTTGTGGTCGCCGCTGCGTGAGCTCTTCGGCGGCTCCACAATCCGAATCGAGACAACCTTCTCATTGGTCCGCAGGGTGCAATCTGCCTGCCGAAGGTGATACTGCAGCGCCTCGCCGATCTCCTGATCAATAAAATCTAGAAGCCGCGCACGCCCCTCAATGATCGTTGTCTTCACCCCGAGCGCCGCCATCATCGAGGCGTACTCCGTACCGATCACGCCGCCGCCCACAATAATCATGCTCCGCGGCAGGTCCGCAAGCTGCAGCACCTCATCAGAGGTAATCACCGTCTGCTTGTCGAATCGCACATCCGCTGGCTTCGAGGGCGTTGTCCCAGTGGCAATCAGCACGTTCTCTGTGGTGATGTGCTCCGTACCGCGGGGTCCATCAACCAGCACGGTGTGATCATCAATAAATGATCCATGCCCGTGCATGATCTCGATCTCGTTGGCGACAAGCTGCTTGCGAATCAGTTCATTCTCGGCACGAATCACCCGCTTGCACGCGTCAGTCAGCGACTGAATGCGGTTACTACGGCTCTGCATCACGTCCGTGCCTTCCATCGGCACGATCCGCGCGGCCCCGGTCACGGCCATCACCGCCTCGCGCATCGCCTTACTCGGAATAGTCCCGGTGTTAATAGCCACCCCACCAACCGCGGTCATCCGCTCAATGATCACCACATCCTTGCCAAGCTTGGAAGCCTGGATCGCGGCCTTCTGACCGCCCGGACCGGAACCGATAACGCAAAGATCGCAGTGTCGCATGGGTGGCAAGGATATCGGCTGTTGTACCGCCGCGATATCGCCAATTGCCAATCCAACTGCACAGCACACGTCCAACCCACCGCCGCCCGCACAAATCTCGCTCCGGAATCAATCTTTCGAGGCAAGCGGCTTCAAGCTTGCCGAACAACGGATCACATGCTTTTTTCCCAATACTGCAAATTCGCGCACAAATTGCGCTGTTTCATCCTCACTGCACACACACCATGTTCACGCTGCGAAACGCAGCCTCCCGCAAATCTGCTCGCTCACTATCAACCTAACGGGGTGCTTCGAGGCCGCACACATAGTCATCCTGCGAACGCCAAATCGCCGCCGCCGCCGCGTCGCCCCGGCGCTGCTCAAGAGCGATCATGTCTTCAATCATAATCTGCCTCCATACAAAGCCCCTGCCAGCACAACGAAATACCACGTCCCACGACTGCAGCATAAGCGGCTCCGCCTCCGTATCGCGGTGCTGAGCGCAGAGGATGTGCCCGCGAACAAAGCGAATGTGCGCCAACTGGTCAAACGGCAGCGCGGGCAGGTCCTTGGCAAGTTCAATGGCCGCGGCGGATGTCGCCTCCGCCTCGGCCTCTCGCCCCAGATGCCACAAGCAAAACGCCAGCCCGCTCTGGGCAATGGCAACCACGTGGTGCCGTTTGCCCACCACCGTGTCCAGCTCAGCAATCGCTGCCTCATGCATCTGGCGTGATTCTTCGTACTTGCCGTCAAGGGCAAGATACCAGGCAAGCCATCGCCTCGAATTTGCGGCGAGCAAGTGGTCGCGACTGTCCGCTGGGATGGCATCAAATATTGCGCATGCTTGCCGGCCAAGCTCCACGGCGCGCCCCGCCGGACCAAGAAACGCGAATGCAGTGCTCGCCCGGTCGATGCAGAACAACTGCGACGGATCGGTCGGACCATACCGTTTACTCAAGATCGCCGCGGCTTGCAGTGAAATCTCCGCCGTAGGCGCCCCCACCAGGCCCTCCCGCTCAGACGCTGCGACGTGCGCCATGAGAGTTCCAACCAGTGACAGGTCATCTGGCCCCAGCAGGCACATCTGCATCTTGGCAAGCCTCGCCAGCGCTGCGGGCCGGCGCGTGCGAACGGCATTTGGATACATCGTACGATTGGCCGTACGAAGCATCGGCAAATCTGCCCGCAGAACGGCCGCCAATGACTCGTCTGATGGGCCAATCGCCGCCGTCAGTTCCTGCACGGTTTGGCACGATGGCATTATCTCTGCCAGTTCTACAAGCTGGCGGACCGATTCAAGCAACGCCGGATCTTCGGTCGGCAGCGTGCTTAGTCGCCGCACAAACGCTTCACGAACCAGCGGCTCGGCCTCCTGCCCTCTCCCATTGTCAAGCGCGACCTGCGCTTTCACCGCAATCATGGAAGCAAGAGTGGCGTCAGTGCCGGGACCGGGAATCTTACGAAGCATGTTCGTCGCAGCATCTGCCTCGGCCATGGCCTGCACCGTTTCACCGCTCTCCAGCAGAATCCGCGTAAGCAGCACGCGAGACTCTGCCGCGGCGAGGCTGCCCGGTCCGATCACGGTCTGCCGCAGCGCCATTGCCTCGCGGCACATGGCCTCGGCCTCCGGCAACCGCCGCCGCTTGAGCAGCACACCGGCAAGCTCGTGCATCGTCGAGGCGATGTCAACTTGTCGCTGCAGATCGGCCGCGGTGTCCGAAACGCCCGCTTTAAGACTTTGCTCCCGTCGCAGCCGCATTAGCCCATTTCGCAGCGCAAGCTCAGCAAACTCCACCAAACCCGCGGCCTTACCGCCTCCGAACCCGGTGTACACGCTGCCCCACAGCCGCCGCAGTGCCTGATCGACATCGGCCTGTTCCGAAAACGCGTTGGTCTCAAGCCGCACATACAAGCGACCTAGCCCGTTGCTGATAATGCCCGCAAGCTCCGGCCGCGCCGGATCAGCGTTGGGCAGGGTCTCGCGGAGCAGCTCCGTCACTGCCCGGGCCCGCACGCTCTCTAGCCGGGCTGCCTCACGCTGGTCCGCAGCACGACGGTCAGATTCGCTCGCCCGCGAAAAACTTATCGCGACCAATACCGCCGCAGCCAGCACCAAAGCAACGGCCACGCCCGCCGCAATCAGCCGCCCACGATTCACCGCAACTGCCTTGCGGAGAAGATACCAGCCTGAGCCGCTCCGGGCTGAGACCGGATTACCGCTGAGGTAATTTGACAAGTCCGCGGCAAGCGCCGCCGCAGACTGGTACCGAATCGGCTGGTGCTTGCGCAGCGCCTTGAGCACAATGGCCTGCAGATCATTCGATATGTTCGGATCATGCTGATTCGGCGGCGTGGGTTCAACTTCGGAAATCGTGCGGGCGATGTCAAAGATTGAGCCCTGCACGTCATATGGGAGCGCGCCGCACACCAACCGGTACAGAATCACGCCCAGCGAATACACATCGGTCAGCGCATTAACTTGGTCAGGCTGCCCGCTGACCTGCTCCGGCGATGCAAAGGCCGGTGTGCCGGCGAATTCGCCGGTCATCGTCGTGCGAATGTTACCGGCTTTGGCTATACCAAAGTCCAGCACCACCGGACGACCGCTGGAAGTCACCAGTATGTTGTCCGGCTTCAAGTCACGGTGAATGACGCCCGACAGATGCGAGTGGTGCACGCCGGCGCACATCTCAATAAACACGCGAAGCAGTTCACGCTTGCGTTCGGTCGGAGTCGCGCCGGGCGGCTGCCACTGGTCAATCGGTACCCCATCAATAAACTCCATCACCACCACAATGCGCCCGTCCGCCAGCGTCCGAGACTCAAACACTGTCACAATACTCGGATGCCGCAAACTCGCCGCAATCTCAGCCTCCCGCTCGGCCCGTGCGCGCTGGCGCGGCGTTGAAGTGTGCCCCGCAGAGAGCGCTTTGATGGCGACCATGCGGGAAGTTGACTCCTGTACACCCTTGTAGACCACACCCTGACTTCCCGAACTGATCACACCAAGGGTTCGGTAGCCGGGGATGCGCGGCCCACCCAGTGGCGGAAGATCATTTCCCTTCAGGCTCCGCGCTCGTTTCAAGAACTGGGCATCGTCTTGGGTGGCCGCCCACAACTCGCGACACGCCGCACACGAAGCGATGTGATCCGCCAAAGGTGCAGCGATGTGTCCGATCTCGGCAGCCCGCTCGAACATCGTCCCGGTCGGGCAGCCAAATTTTACAGGCGGCTCGCAGTCCGGCGGCGGGGTTGACACGGGATTTTCGGTATCCCCGTTCATGCGTCTTGCTCAAAGGCTTCGGTCAGTTGGGCGACAAGTGTTCGAAGGTGCTTTGTCACTCTGCTCTTGGCGACGTAAATCTGGTCAACTGTCATGCCGCACTGGCTCGCGGCCTCGGCCGTGGGCACGCCGCGAAGCGCGACAAGCTCAAAGGCCAGCAGCGTACGGTCATCAAGGCTCGCCTCATCACGCAGCAATGTCATGGCTTTGTCTAGGATCTCACGATCACGCTCATCATCCCAGATGGAGCGAAGCTGCGGATCATGCACTTCTCCGTTGGCCTCGGAGATATCAAAGTCCATCCTCTCACCACCCCGTCGCTGGTTTCGAAGCACCCGCAGCGTGGTGTTATGAGCAATACCGAGGATCCATGAACTCAGCCGACCTTTCGTCCGGTCATAGCGGCCATCTTTGTACGCTCTGACAAACTCGGCCAGCGTCTGCTGGGCGATGTCCATAGCGTCGGCTTCAGCAGCGCCCAGTCGCCGGGCAAGGCCTGCGATCACACGTCGATACCGAGATTCAATCTGGGCCCAAGCCGGCTCGTTACGAAGATCACGCAGCGCATCGAGAAGCGCTGTCGTTGTCTGAGTCGCAAAGATGTGCTGCGCATTGGCCACAGTAGTTTTCCGGCCTGGAAGAGTCTCCGAGGATAGTAGCGTGCCCACTCGGGACAGTACCTGTACGCGGCCATGCCGGGCTCGGCTCCCAATTTACCCCGAAGCGGCTCATTTACGCACCGGAATCGCTCCGGTAGTTCCCCAGTACTGCCCAGAGCTCCAAGCCCCCCTTTCCAATCGCTGCGTTGGCGGCACCGATAACTGCACGACAGCAGCGTGATACGAGTGGTTTGGCAAGTTCGGGCCGAGTGTGCTTGGCCCTGACCACAGACTTGGCTCATCCGGCCAGGGAGCTGGCCAACCCGGTTTGTAGGTTGCCAACACTCAGCAACCCGCAGCAAAAGCGTTGATGAAAGCGATGAAGTCATTACCGTCGATAATCCTGTCGGGCACCACATCGGCCAACGGATCGATCGCGACATTGCCGGTGCTAAATGAGTTGATAAAGGCGATGAAGTCGCTACCGTCAACCGTGCCGTCGGCGTTCACATCGGCGATGCTGCAAGGCGGCACGAAAACGCTCAAAGCGCCGGGCGCCCAGCATGCACCGCTGGCCCGCTGCGTCCCATCGGCCAGGGTCACCGCGATAGGGGTATCAAATGTTTGTGTAGCCAGGTCGTACGGATAGATACGAATAGCTGAGCCGACGTTGTCCTGGTAGGTGAGCCAAAGCTTGCCGCCGCCGAGGGCCAACCCGTCGATACGGGTTCCACCGGCAGGGAAATCAAGGATCTTGGTGAGCGTGCCAGTACCGAATGCATCGAGCGTGTATACGCCGGGCGTGTAGTCCGCTGTGTTCGCGGCGTTGGTCAGATAGAACAGGTTGTTTGCAGGATTAAACTCAAGCCCGCCCAGCGAAATGGTGCCGCTGCTGGTGCCGACGCCGGTGGGGTCAAGCCACAATGGTGTCATAATGCAGTGCGGCGTGGCCGCACCATCGGAGGTTGTTTCAATACGGTAAATGCCACGCTTGTATGTGGTGCTACCAAATGTAGTTGCGCCGTATAACGCACCGTGCGCCCAGGCGAGGCCATCGACCCCGGTTGCGGTGAACGCGACGTTGTCATTGGTGCGGTACATCCCGGCGATGAGCGTGGGAACAGTGCCAACAGCGCCATAGTTCCAGAAGCTCAGACGTGCCGCATCGTTGCTGTAGATCCGACCCGTCGCCGGATCAGCCGCCAGACCATTGACCTTTTTCTGCGCTGCGGAGTTCCACAGCGTGGTCACCTGAAGAGTCTGCGCATCGATATAAAACGCGGCTCCATTGCTGGTGGTTGGGGTGGTTGTGCCAACGATGAGCTGGGCAGAGGCGGTGGCGGCAGCGAAGAGCACAGCGGCGGAAATGAGCGTGGTCGGTTTCATAGGCATTATCTCTCTGAATCACGCGCGGCCTCACCACGGAACAAGAACCGCAGTGCCGCATCGCAGAGCAATGGTATCGCCCCATCGACAAAACAATCTTGCGCACCCATGCTCAATGTCACGAACTTCACATTACTGGTCCCCGATGCATACGCACGTCGTTATCGGCCCGGTACCGTGATGATCCGAGCCTGACCAAGCATCCAGTGCAGCCCACCAAGAGCGGTACCCGGAAGGATACCGTGGGCAAGCGTGTTGATGCTCTCCAAGAAAACACTCAGCAAAGACGATGAAGCTCTGCGCACTTGGTGTTCTCATGGCAAATCTTAGTCAAAGTCCAATTTGTCACCCGCCATACGCTGCCGCGTACGGGCTCTGCCGGAAGCGGCTTGGCCGCTTACGGCACCATACTGTTGTGCTCACAATGGCTCGCCAGCTTTCCAATTTGAACCACTCCGATGATGCGAACGCCAGCCCATCGGCGTTGCAGTCGCGAAGTACGTGCCGGTTTGATGGCATTCGCTCGGCACACCGGGCGGAGCGTACCGAAGACTATTGCGAGGCGGTCGCAGAGTTGTCTCGTCGCACGGGAGAGGCGCGGGTGCGGGATCTTTCAGCCATGATGGGCGTATCGCATGTGACGGTGAGCCGCATGATCACACGCCTGACATCGCTGGGCCTCGTAGCCCAACGGCAAGGGCGGCCCGTGGTGCTTACAGATTCTGGCCGCAAACTTGCTGCGGACTCGGAGTCTCGCCATGCTGTAGTGCTGAACTTTTTGCTAGCGCTGGGCGTGCCACGGGAGAGCGCCGAAGCGGATGCAGAAGGCATCGAGCACCATGTGTCGCGGCACAGCATCGACGCGATGCTGCGGCACACGCGGGCGCTGAACGAACCTATTGGCTCACGCAGTAAATTGGTGCCTGTGCCCGGCAGACCGGGGCCGGAACCCACAGCGGGGGCGAAGACCGCCAAACCCGCACGAAAGGTCCGTCGTTGAGCGACATCCCGGTACCCGCAACGTTACGAAACAACCGCTTTCCGCTGCCGCGGGCGCTTGAGGCACGCACCCGCTTTGCGCGGCTTGGTCCATCTGGTGTACCTGCGCTGCTTGCGCATCCGGATTGGCAGGGCAGGGTGCCGGTGTGCATTTGGATGCACGGACGGACGGTCAACAAGGAGCTTGACAACGGGCGGTATCTGAGATTTATACGGGCAGGCATCGCGGCGGTAGCGCTTGATTTGCCCGGACATGGCGAACGGCTGCTCGCTGAGTACCAGACCGGAAAACGCACGCCGGAGATGATCGCCCAGATGGTTGCTGAACTTTCTGATGTACTGGCAGCGCTTGCACAGCCAGAATATTCGGCGTACCTTGATCTCAGTCGGGTCGCCATCGGCGGGATGAGCGCCGGAGGGATGTGCACGCTGCGGGCTTTGTGCGAGCCGGACCACAAGTTTGTGTGCGCCGCTGTGGAGGGCACCACAGGTGACCTGGACACACTGTATCGCGGCACGCCCGGTGGGCCCTGGCCAGCGCAGCATGAACAGGCGGCGGTGGAAAAGGTTGATCCATCAAAGCATCTGCGAACGTTCAGGCCAATTCCGCTGCTAGCGCTGCACTCACAGGCGGATGCGGTAGTGCCGTTTGCAGGGCAGGCGGGGTTTTTAGAGTCGCTGCGAAAGCATTATGCGACAGTGGGCGCCGACCCGGAGCTTGTACAACTGATCAGTTGGCCGGAGACTGGCGCGCCGCAGGAGCACAACGGCTTTGGCCGAGTTGCAGCAGAAGCCAAGACCTTGCAAGTGGAGTTTTTGACCAAGTGGCTGCGGGCGGTGACACCGCGCGAATCGTTTTAGCGGGTGGACTTGTTTGCATTGAGCGCGCCAGGAGGTGCTTTGCAGACGAAGCTGGAAGATCGGACCCAGGTGTGAGCACCGCTCCGGGCGCTCCTGCTGGCCGCACGTGGTGTTACCTGCCGCCCGGCGCGGCAGCGGGAGCCGGAGCGTTTGGCCGAGAGCCAAACTGCAGCTTTGCACTTGTGAAAAGCTCACGCAGCGAGTAGCGCTGGACGAACTGCAAGTCCGACTGGTTGCGCACGTGGTAGACCATGACCTGCTCGCTGCGCTGGTCGATGACCATGAGCACATCACCGGCGCCACCGTCAGTGGTGAGCGCCACGACATCACCGCTGGAGCTGACCTCAAGCGTGCTTGCCTGTGCTGGCGATGGGCGGAGCAAGATGCTGGCCAGAACGCCGAGAGCAAGGCCGACACCGAGGCCAAGCCAAACACCGGCTTTGGCGGCTGATGTGCTGTTGGGCTGGTTCATCGTGACCTCCCGGACGCATCCGCATCTTGCGTGATGCTGCGAAAGCCAATGCCATCCAGCCGATTTTGGCCTTGATTCCAGCGAACGGCCATGAGCTCTTTGTTCTGAGAGTCGATGATGTACACGACTTTGGCAGTGGCACCCTCGGTACGGCCACCGACCATGGTGTACTGGCCTGCGGCGCGGGCAGGTGCTGCGGCTTGGGCGAGCGCGAAACCGCCAGCGATGCCGCAGGTTACCGCCGCCGCGGCGAGGGTTGTTGTCTTCCAGCGGGTGTCACGGAACATGGAAACTCCTTTGGCGATTGCGGCGTGCAGCGACATGCTTTGACGCCGGCGATGTGCCGCAAGCCCGGGCTCCGCAACACCGCCACGGCCCGCGAGTGTGAAAGCGGTAGTATGGAGGCGTGGATTAATCTTGGTGGCCACGCTTGGCGGGGAGAAGCGCAACACCGATGACCATGCCAGCGAACAGGACACCAAATACCAAGCCCCAGATTGAGCCCGCCTCGGCATTGCGGCCGGACTGCGGAATCGGGGGTGTGAGCGCGGTCTTGGCGGCATCGGCCGCAACGGGAGCGGTGCCAAACTGGGCCAAGCTGACACCGGGTGCTGCAAAGGTGACGAGGGTGACGATCGCGAGAACGGCGGCGGAGGCTTTGGAGGACGAGCGCTTCATTGACAAGTCTAGATCACCCGATGCGGGCAGGGAGCGAGGGGGTGGGTGGGAATGTCTGGGGCGATGGCGGAGCGGACGTGGCCCTCTGGCCCCCTCCGACCGCTTTTGGCGGAGCTGGTTGCGAAATGGCTTCCATGACCTACCGCTTTTGCCTACCTTTGGCCCCATGGCCATTCTCGTTGATAACACCACACGCGTTCTTTGTCAGGGTATTACTGGTTCCTTCGGTGCCCAGCACACCAAGGGTTGCCTGAATTACGGCACCCGGCTGGTGGGCGGCGTTACGCCGGGTAAGGGTGGGCACAAGGATGAGAATGGCTTGCCGATTTTTGATACCGTGGCGCAAGCGGTGCGGTCGACGGGCGCCACGGCGACGATGATTTTTGTTCCCCCGGTCGGAGCGGCGGATGCGGTGCTGGAGGCGGCGGCGGCGGGGCTCAAACTTGTTTGCTGCATCACCGAGGGGGTGCCGGTGCAGGACATGGTGAAGGTGCGTGCACAGCTGGATGCGATCAACGGCTTTTCGGACGTCGGCGGGTTTCGGCTCTGCAACTGGGACAAGGTGGTTTTGGTTGGCCCGAACTGCCCGGGCGTGATTACGCCGGGGCCAAAGACCGGAGCGGGCACCAGTGGCAACGAGACTTACACGACGGCGGGATGCAAAATCGGCATCATGCCGGGGTACATCAACACGCATATCAGCCAGAGCAAGCTCGGCAAATCCATCGGCATTGTCAGCCGCTCTGGCACGCTGACGTATGAGGCTGTATGGCAAACCAGCTCACTGGGATTTGCGCAGAGCACGTGTGTGGGCATTGGCGGCGATCCGATTCGCGGGGTGAATCACATCGACGTGCTGCGGATGTTCCAGGATGACCCGGCAACGGACGGGATCTTGCTGATCGGGGAAATTGGTGGCAGTGATGAGGAGGATGCCGCGGAGTTCATCAAGCGGTACGTGACCAAGCCTGTCGCGGCTTTTATTGCGGGGCGAACGGCACCGGCCGGAAGGCGAATGGGCCACGCGGGTGCAATTATTGAAGCCGATGGATCTGGCACGGCGGACGGAAAGGTGAAGGCTCTGGCGGGGGCCAAGTGTGTGATTGCCGACAGCCCAGCGGAGATGGGAAAGGCGATGTTCAAGGCAATGAAGCTTTGAGAATCGGTCGACTTGCTGTTATGGGTTGGACGCGATGCCGTCAAGCAACAAGCCAGCAAGCCGCTCAGGGCGGGAGGGCTCGATATCTGCCGGAACCTGCTGACCAGTGGTGATGAAGCTGCACTGAGCGCCGCGGAGTTGGTGCGTGGTGCGACGGAGGACGCTGAGCAGCACGCCGATTGAGGTTGCCTCATCAAGCTTGGTGAGGATGATGCGATTGGGATTTAACGGGGCGAAGCTTTCGATGGTTCGCAGGAGCGACGCCTGACCCGATGTGGTACACAGCGCGAGGTGGGTTTCATGGGGCTGGGTGAGCGCCAGAATATCGGCAAGGTGCGAGAGACGCGTCGAGTCTGACGGCGAACGGCCAGCAGTGTCGATGAGGATAACGTCCCGATCACTAAAGCTTTGAACGGCGGCTTTGGCTTCGAGGGCAGTTTGTGCCACCTTTAGAGGTATGCCCATGATGCTCGCATAGGTCTGCAACTGTTCAACGGCAGCGATGCGGTAGGTGTCGGTTGTGATGAGACCGACTTTGCACCCCTGACGGAGGCCGTAGTTTGCGGCAAGTTTGGCAATGGTCGTGGTTTTGCCAACACCAGTCGGGCCGATGATCGCGAGAATCAGGGGCCGGCCATCGGCCTGGCTTGCCGCGGGGGCGAGGCTGTCAGCTACGGGAATGAACTTCTCCAGCTTTTTAAGCATGGCCGAATGGACAGTTGCTTCATCGGCGAGCTGGCTTGGGGAGAGTTCAGCTGAGAGAGCTGCGACAAGTTCGCCAGCAAGTTCGCGGGCGACTTCGTTTTCAATTAGCTTTGCGTACTGGGTCAGCAGCGGCTCGCTGAGGCCTCCGGCGTTTGCGGCGGTGATGACGCTGGCGGGTTGGGACGCCATGACTTGGGCAACCATGCGGCGGATGGCCGCGAGCTCGTTGTGCACGGTGCCGCTGGCTGCGGCAGGCGTCACGCGAGCGGTGCTCTCTGCGCGAAGGGCCGCGGCGATGGCGTGTGCGGCAACGGGTGCGGCGGCCGCAGGGGAGCTGGTTTGGGCCAGCTTCGCAGTGGGTGCTATTGCTACGGCGACACTTGGTTGGGGAATTGCCGCTCGCGGTGCGGCGATGGCAATTGGGGCGTTGCGAGTAGGGACCAAGTCGCGGGGATGCTTTGCCAAGGAGGGTTTGGCATCATCGCTTGCGGTGATTTCCACGACAGATTTGCCACCAAAACCGAGGACCGCGCCGGCTTTGTATGCCCGGGTGTGAAGGATGACTGCATCTTTGCCGAGGTCACGCTTTACTTGCGCCAGTGCTGCTGCCATGGACTCAGCGCGGTAGGTTTTAAGCTTCATTGCGGGGCGATCCTGCCAATCGGTTCTCACATCCAGCGAGTCTGACGATAAACCGGGATTTGGCCCGGAGTTGCGGGCTTATCGACCGGTGCGGTGATGAAGCTACAGACTAGCTTTGCGGTTGGCGCCAAGCGAGGTGTTGGCCCTAGCGGCGGGCGCGCGAGGGCCGGTCGCCGGGCGCGATCGGCAAAAGCCGCGCGGTTGGTAGCTCGCGAATTCGCTGGCAGCAAGCTCGGGGCGGTGGCTGGTTTAGCAACCGGCGGAGAAGGCGTTTAGGAAGGCGATGAAGTCGTCGCCATCGATGATGCCGTCGGGGATCGGTGAGCCACCGGGGCCGGAGATATCAGCCGCAGGATCGATCGTGGGATCGCCGATTGAAAACGAATTGATGAAGGCAATGAAGTCGCTGCCGTCGACCACACCGTCGCCCGGAGGACCGCCTGCACCGACGATATCAGCGCGGCACACCGGGACGACGGGACCGCCGACTTCGACGATACCGAAGATCTGATCGAGGGCGGGTTGATTGACTCGCGTGGACCAGCGACCAGAGCGGCTATCGATCACACCGTAGTTCTCTGTGATGGAAACGCGGGGCTGGCTGGCGGCCCAAGAGGTAAAGGTGAGCGGCTCGCCGCTGGTCCATGTGAACACGCCGGGGGATGCCGCATCGCTGAGACCGAGCCATCCGAGGCGGTCGACACCACCGGCCCGGAGCACATTTGTGCGCACAAAATCGTTTTCGCCCGTGTTGTTTACGGCAACCAGAGTGCCACCCATGACTTGTGCGGCAGCGTTTGCCTCGGCCCAGGACATAGAGTCGAGCAGGTAGTACTGACGGGTTGCTGCAGGATCGCTGATGGGGCCGGCGAGGATGGCCGAGGTGAGGGTGAAGGTGCCACTGCCGCGGCTGGAGGCGTCGTAGCCGCCGATGCGGATAAAGTACGGGCGATCGGGGTATCCGGAAAAGACCAGCGAGGACTGACTGCCGCAGGCATCGTCACTGCAGATGAGCGGTTGATCGCTTCCGCTGGGGCAGATGGGCCCTTGGTAAACGGCCATGACCGTATCGACAGCAGATTGACCGCAGGTGGAGACCCGGTAGGGGCCGGCGCGGTCCGGGGTCATTGAAAACCAGACATCGTTGTAGATGCGGCCATCGCCGCAGCCGATGGGAAGATTCGCGGGGAGCTCGGATGTTGCGGTACTGAGTGTAAAAGTGTTTGGGCTACCGACCAAGGCGACCAAGGCGGTGGGGCAATTGTCTCCGGCAGAGCCACCGGAAATCGAAGCGATGGTCAGGTTACCAAAACCGGCCTGTGATTCGGCATAGGTACCGACTCGAACAAAGTACTGGGCATTTGCGGTAGCGTCCAGTTCGGCGCGACTTTGTGTGCCGCAAAAATCGTCATTGCAGACGAGTGGAGCTTGGGACAACGCCGGGCAGCCACAAAGTGGGTAGATGGCCAGAACAGTATCGAGAGAGGTGCTGCCACAAGTACTAAAGACGAACCGGCCGGTTGCGGGAGCGGTCCAGCAGAACCAGACATCATTGAAGGCGGTACCGGCGGCGCAGCCGGGAAGGGACGGACCATCGGTAGTCGCGAAGATGGTTGTAAAGAAAAATGAACCGGAGCCGGAGATGGTCGCGGGGGAGTTGCAAAAATCGTTGACTGGCTGGGCGCAAACGACAGCACTGGTCAACGCTACAGAGGCGGCCGCAATGTACAAGCGATTCATGGGAAGGTCTCCTCTGCTCTGGAAATGGACATCGATACGAGCCGCTGCACGGGCGCACACAACGGGTAAAGAAGTGTACCAGATCTCCGGCGAACCGCAAGCACCAACTCAAAGTTCGTAAAATATTTTTAACTTGTTACCGCCGCTTCCCTTGACAAAACTCGCTTCGGAGATAGTCTGGATATAGCCCACGGAGTAGTTTTAAAGAGAATGCCGGCTAAGCTCTTCGGGAATTCTCTCGAATGGCACGAAAATCAGCTTGAAAACAGCACCCTTTGATGGTGCCACGTATGTTTTTGTCTTCACGGAGGCGGCAGGCGATGGCATCGTTGCCTGTTTATCGGACGCGTTAAATCGTTGCCAGACAATCAGTCGGCAATTTTGCTCGCCATTTCTTCCGCCCTGCTCAGAGTCACGGATCCTTTGCGGAGTTTGCATCATGCTACGAACCAGTTCAATCATCGTTCCCACCACGACGCACATCGCCTCGACCGTTTCGTCGAATCACACTGGGGCAACGGGAGTGAGCCTCGGAGGCGGTTTGCACTCCTTGCCGCGGCGGTCCTCCCGTAAAACGGGGAGGCTTTTCGGGCTGACGACTGCCGCGTTAATACTGGCAAGCGGCACAGCCTCAATGGCGCAGAACGGCACTGTCTTGACTTGGACGCGAGGGGGCGGCAGCGACAACTACGGCGGCGCCGGGAACTGGTCGGGTGGTGGGGCCAGCGATGTGCCGGTGAACAACGGGACGAATCTGTTCAGCGCGGTGATCGGCGATGGCAGCACGGTCCAGCTAGATATCTCAACACCGTCGATTATCAACCTTCAGGATTTCACGCTGGGCAACTCCACGTTCATTGTCGGGCTGAACCGGACGTTCCGAGTACTGGACGATGCGATTATCAATGGGTGGGTTCGGGTTGATGGTGCCAGCACGTTCCAAGCGACGGGAACTTCGTGCGTGCTGAATCCGTACTCACGATTTAGCGCGACCAATGGTGGAAGAATCACGCTGGGAGCGACGAGTTGGAATACTTATGTATATGCGTACAGCGATTTGTCGCAGTCATTAGCAACCGCCAGCGGGGTGGGCAGCCAGTTCAACGCGGCATCGGTCGCGACGCTGGTATTTGGCGGATCGAGTTACGGCCGTGATTTCTTTGACCTCACTGCCACGCAGGGCGGCAGCATAAATCTGTCGGGTCTGCAGTCGATTGCCAACGCCAACGGTGAGGACGACTACGTATCGATCAACGTCAATACCGGCGGGTCGATGAACCTGGCATCGCTCAATGCCATCAACATGACCGGCGGCAACGACAGCACCACGGTTGAATTCAACCTGGGCACTGGTATTTCGCAAAGTCTGCCGGCCCTAGTCAACGCCGACCGACTTCGCATCAATTTGGAAGCGGGCTCGAGCTTCTCAGCGCCGAACCTGACCCGTCTGACGAAATCCGCGATAGCGGTTTCGGCCGGACGCACGGTCACGACGGGGATGCTGAGCAATATCGACAACACACGAATCTCGGTGGCTGATGGGCTGAGCTTTGGTTCAATCGCACCGGGAACCGCGGTTGCGAGCGCGTACTACTGGGGTGGTGACTACGACCTGTACTCGGCGACAGGCGCGGGATCGACACTGAATCTGAGCGGCATTTCCTCACTTGCAATTGGCACCAACACCGGACAAAATACAGTCACCATCGCGGCTCGCAATGGCGGCGTCATCAACCTGTCTGGGCTGACAACCGTGGGAGCAATCGGCGGGCAGGATGAGACGATCAACTTTGAAATTACCGGGGCTGGGAGTTCGATCAATCTCAACAGCCTTGCAACGATTACAGGAATCGGCAATACCAACGACCGGACACGTTTTACGATTGGTGCAGGACGCTCGCTGAACCTGCCCGCCTTGACGAGCGCATCACGAGTTGATTTTAATCTGGCAGCTGGCGCGACCCTGACGGCGCCAAACCTGACAACACTCACTCAGACAACGCTTAACATCAACGCAGCCACGCCGTTTACCTTTGGTAGCATCACCGAGTTTGACAGCACGCGAATCCTGGCGACCGGCGGGGCGGTGGTTTCCGGATTCGCCGACACTGATTACCTGATGGCCTACTTCTATGGTGGCAATTTCACGATGCTGTCGGCCACTGGTGCCGGCACACAGCTGAATCTCGCCGGAGTACAGCGAATCCGGTACGCGACAAACAGCGGCCCAAACGTCATCGCCATTGAAGCTGTCGATGGCGGCACCATCAATCTTTCGGGGGTGACGAACGTCAGCAACTACAACGGGGATGATGACACCCTGAATTTCTCGACCGCGGGGACGGGCTCATCAATCAATCTGTCAAGCCTCGCAACAATCACCAATATCAACAGCGGTCGCACACGCTTTACCGTGGGTGGCGGGACGGGCATGTCGCTTCCAGCGCTGACCAGCGCAAATCGGATGGACTTGCAACTTTCACCCCTGGCAACGTTTGCCGCACCGACTCTCAACACGCTCACCGACTCCTCACTGACGCTGGGCAGCGGCACGACAGTCTCCCTGCCAGCTCTGACGACCTCCACCTCGCTGACTCTCTCGCTGGGGGCTGGCTCAACGCTGAACATGCCAAACCTGGCGACGCTGACCAACAGCACGCTTTCACTGACAACCGGGTACACCCTCAATCTCGGACCGCTGAGCAACATCAACGGCACGCGGCTGCTGGTGTCGGGCGGAAAGGTGCTTGGCGGGCTCACCGCGACCGCCTACACCAACAACTACATTTACAACACCAACGCGGACCTGCTGACGGCGACCGGTGCGGGAAGCCAGCTCAATCTGCCGACGATGACGAGCATTCAGTACGCGAGTTCCGGCCAGTACAACCTGCGAATCGCCGCACGTGATGGTGGCAGCGTGAACTTGGCTGGGCTAACGACGGCCAGCGTGTACCCGGGAGAGGATGACTACCTGCACTTTGAGGTGCTTGGCGCCGGATCGAGCATGAACCTGACGGGGCTGACGACCATAACGATGCCGGGCAACGGTAATGATCGCGTGAATTTTAATGCTGACAGTGGCTACACCTTCAACCTTCCCTCACTGACCAGCGCCAGCAAGGTCCTGTGGAATCTGAGCGGCGGTGCAGGCTTCAGTGCCCCGAACCTGAGTGCCCTGACCGAAACATTGCTTGAACCCACACCGACGTGGGGTGTGACGACAGGGTTGCTGAACAACATTGACCGGTCAGCAATCCGTGTCTCGGGAGGCCTGAATTACAACCGCGTGACCGCCACGGCCTGGAACTACCAAACGGGCCAGAACTATTTTGGCAGCGACTTTGATCTGTTTACCGCCACCGGCGTTGGCAGCATCCTGAATCTCTCCAGCATCCGGACGATCAACTACACCACAAACTACGGTCGCACGGCCATGACCATCGCCGCTCGCAACGGTGGAGTGGTCAATCTTTCAGGTCTCACCACCATCTCCATCAATAACGGTGATGATGATCTCCTGCGATTTAATACCGACAGCGGCACCATTGTTCTCACGGCCTTGGCCAACATCACACTTGGCAACGGCAACAGCAACGAACGCGTCCAATTCAACGTCGGCACAAGCCAAACCCAGAGCCTCCCATCGCTGCTGACCGCCGGCCGGACCGAGTTCAACCTCGGCACAGGCGCCACACTCAGCGCTCCGCTGCTGAACACGCTCAGCCTCTCAAGCATCAACATCGGCGAAGGTGCGAGTATGACCGCACCCTTGCTGGCCACCTTCAACTCCAGCAGCATAACACTGGCAGCAGGCCGCACGCTAAACCTTCCGGCCTTAACGAGCGTCGACCGCTTCAGCTACTCACTAGGAGCTGGCGCCTCCTTGAACCTGCCAGCCCTTGCTACCGCAACCTCGACCACCTTTAACATCGCTCCCGGGCAAATTCCTACCACCGGCACACTGACCAACATCGACAACTCCCGCTTCTTGGTCTCCGGCGGCGCCATCTTCGGCAGTCAGCTCGCCGATCCAACGTACAACATCATCTACTACTACAACAACGCCAACATCGACATCCTCTCTGCCACAGGCGCTGGCTCCGTCCTGAATGCCTCGGGCATCCAGAACATCACATACGGCATCAGCGGCCAGAACCAGTACACCATCGCAGCCCGCGATGGCGGCAGTGTCAACCTCTCAGGCTTACGCAGCATCAACATCCAGCCGGGTGAAGATGACACACTGAACTTTGAACTGACGGGCGCCGGCTCGACGATGAATCTGAATCAGCTCCAAACCATCGCCCTGAACGGTAATCGCAACGACCGCGTTCTGTTTACTGTCGGCACCGGCAACACAATGAACCTGCCCGCGCTCGCAACCGGCCAGAGGGTGGCGTTTAACGTGGCCACGGGCGGCACACTCAACGCCCCGAATATGACGACGCTGCAGCAATCCAACCTGCAGATCGGTGCCTCGAGCGGCACCCTAAATATCGGCACACTCTCAAACATCGACCAGACCCTTCTGGGTGTGAGTGACGGGCGGAGCTTCTCGGCTGTTTCAGCAGTGAATGTTGCCACCCAAGACTACTGGCGCGGTTCGTACAATCTGTACAGCGCCGATGGAGCGGGTAGCACGCTCAGCCTCAACAGCGTCCGCTCGCTGACGTTCCAAACCGACAGCGGCCGCGACACGATCGGCATACGCGCGACCAACGGTGGCCAGATCAACATGACCGGGCTCCGCGACATCTCCGTCACCCGGTTTTACGAGGACGATGAACTTGCGTTCAGCGCTCGCGACCTCGGCTCGGTGCTAAGGCTGGGCCCCATCACCAACATTAACTCATCAAGTTACTACCGCACGCCGACGGCGAGCTTCACCGCAAGCCTTGGAGGTCGGATCGAGTTCGGCGACCTCTCGCTGCCAGCCCAATCTGCGGCAAGCATCGCAGATGTAGATTCTTCGATGAGCATCACCCGGTCGCTGCAGTTCCGGGGCGGATCACTGACCGTGGCCCCCGGCGCAACACTTGAAGTTGGCAAGCACATTTACAACTACGGCACCAACGAAACGGGCTGGGTTATGCAGCAGGCTATCGTGAGCTTCGCCGCACCGGGCCTGCACTTCTATGAGGCGGCTGGGCTTGATGTCGGGCCACTCAACCCCGGCAACAGTGGGAACTTCGGTATCGGACGACTGGTGCTGGGTTCCGCCACGGCCGTTGCACAGATGCAGATGCTCGAGTTATTCGACAACGGTAACCGCGGCGCGAATCTCAGCGAAGCGCTCTATGTCTTTGGCCTCGGACAGGGCACCGCATTCGATGCGCTCCAGTTGAACAACGGATCAACGCTCTATCTGGACAACATCAACGTCTATGTTCGCGAAAACGGTAACTGGATCTGGCTGAACTCACTGTTCGGCGCAAACCAGACTGTCGTTGCATGGGGCAACGGATACCTGCACCTGCCGAGCCCCGGTGCCGCAGCGATGCTCGGCCTCGCCGGCCTGTTTGCCGCTCGTCGTCGCCGCTAAACCCTCCAGAAACGATTTCTCGCCCAATAGGGCTGACCGCAGAAACTGATTTGCCAACTGATATCACTTCCCGCCCGGCTGACCGCGGCCGCTGAAAGACCTAGCCATGATCTCCACACTCCGCACAATACTAACTCGCATCGGCCGGGGCACCACCGTGCTGCTTGCCGCAATGCTGGTTGCGAGCCTGACTCAGGTCTCGCTGGCTCAGTTTTCCACCACGACACTGCGAAGCGGTAACGGGGCGGCCGGGGCACCGGATGCGACCGTGCGCGCGTTTGTCATTGATGACACGCGGGTGCTCACGGCCCAGGATTTCGTCAGCGCCCGCACGGCACCGTTCTCCAGGGTTATCAATCCTTGCTGTAATTTCCAGTTCCTATCCAGCGACCCGGCGGCGCTGTACATCAACGATACCGGCTCTACAAGTGCTTCACCGCGCGTGCTGTACGCGGTTGACTTTGATCTCTCCTTTGCCCCGGTCCTCGCCACGCTTGCATTCGGTGTCGCCACGGACGATCAACTCGGCGGCAATGGCAACGTCGGGCTGTATCTCAACGGTCAACCGATCCCCGGCTCATCCAGCGGCTATACGGCCAACACACCCGGATACTTCGTTTACGAGAACCTCTCCAGTTTGCTCCAGGCCGGAACAAACACGCTTTACCTGTATTACCAGAACTCCGGCGGCGGACCGGGTATGACAGTCTTCAGCGGCACCTTTAACCTGTCCGGCAACACACCGGTTTCAGGGCCAACCTGCGCCACCTCGCTCGATCTGCCAGTGACTACAACCGTTCCGACCACCCTCCGCGGTAGCAACACGGGCAACCCGGTGGTTACGGTGAATGCCTGCCGCGGCAGCAACCCCGTTGGCCCCGGTGCATGGTATAAGTTCATTGGTGATGGCAAACCAATCACTGTCTCCACCTGCGATGGAACCAACACCTTTGACACCAGCATCTCCGTATTCTGCGGCCCTTGCGGCGGCAATAGCCAAATGTGCATCGCCGCCAACGATGATGACTGCGGCAACGGTGGCTCACGTGTGACCTTCTGTACACTTGCAGGCAACACCTACTACATTTTGGTCACCGGGTTCAGCGGCGCAACCGGCACGTTTGATCTTCGCCTCGTCCGCGGCGGTGCGGCGTGCACCGATGCACCCGCATGCACTCCTTGCACCATCACCATTCCCGTCGGAGCGATCGCCGAGAACGAGCCGGCGTGCGGCACGAACTACGCCGACAACTTCAACGCCGGTTGCTTGTCTACCCCCCCCCGCTACTCCCAGATTGCGGCCGGCCAGACGATTGCCGGCAAAGCCGGGACCTTCGTCCGAAACGGTCAGGACTTCCGTGATACGGACTGGTATGAATTCACCCTTGCACAGCCGGCCGAAGTGCTGCTGATCGGCCGGGGCGAGTTCCCATTCCAGCTTGGGCTGATTGATGGCCGGACCGCCTGTACACCGACAATTAATCTGAACCTCGGCGATGTACGTGTTCCATCCTGCACCGATGCGGTGATCAGGATTGTGCTGCCAGCTGGGCGCTTTATTGCATTCGCCGCCCCTTCGGCCCTTTCGGGCGTTCGCTGCGACTCAAACTACATCCTGTCACTGGCCACCACCCCGGTTGGCCGATGCGATTTCAGTTCTGGTTGTACGCTTGTCACTTCCGCTGACTGTGCGGCCGCGGGCGGCACATATCTAGGTAATAACACAACTTGCGCTGAGGTGGGCTATGTCGCCACGGTGCTTCCCTTCGCATTCGAGGACATTTTTGCTTCCGGCACCGCAGTTACGTTCAGCAATGCCGACGACGGCGGCGCGACAATCACCCCCGGATTCGCCTTCACGTACTTTGGTGCGTTGTATACCCAGATTGGTGTCTCGACCAACGGTTACCTCCGCTTCGGAGCGGATGATCTTGACTTTCCTCTGCCGCGAACTATGCCGGATACCCGGCGCCCTAACAACATCATCGCGCCGCGTTGGAGCAATCTGAATCTTGATCCAGCAACACCCAGCGTTCCCGGCGCCGGCAGCGTCAAGTGGCAGGTGCTAGGGGCTTCGCCCACGCGGCGGCTGATCGTGCAATGGACGGGCGTGCCACAGTTCGGGTTCACCGAGACCAACACATTCCAGGTGGTGTTGTTTGAGGGCGATGGATCGATTGAATTCCGCTATCAAACCATGCAACCGGCGGCCTTTACCGGCCAAGTTGTTGCGGGCGTAGAGAACATTGACGGCACCCGCGGAACCAACGTGGCGGGCGGGCAGGTCGCATCGAATACTCGCGTAGCGCTTCGCAAAGGCAATCTCATCGCACCGGTGGCTGTCTCAGGCGGCCCATACGTGCTTTCGTCTTCAGTAACGTCCTTCACGGCCTCGGCTCTTGGCAGCAATGATCCGGACGGCGCCTTGCCCGGCTTCGCGGGCATCCGCTCCGTGCAGTGGGACCTTGGAGCCGACGGCATCAGCGATGATGCAGCCCGAACGAATGGCCAGCAAGCCTTCACGCTTGCCCAAGCGCTGGCCAAAGGCCTCTCGCTGACGAACCCGGTACCGCTGCGTCTATCGGTAACGGACTTTGACAACCTCATCGCCAACGACCAAACCACAATCAGCTTCCAAAACACCGCACCCACCGTGGTCACCAGCGGGCCATTTGGACCGATCGTTCCGGCCGGTCAGGCCGTACTCGGTGGCACAATCACCGACCCTGACCAACTATTGCCCGTTAGCGAGCAATTCACGATTGAATGGGCCACGCGCCGCTACACGGCCGCGGCGGACTTCGGCTCCAGCTCTACCTTCGCAACAGGCCTTACACCAACGGTTTCGTATGCCACTTTCCTGAACCTCGCCAATTCGACGGGAACCACAATCTGGCTCAACGTCAAGGATCGTGCAGGTGCTATTGCTTCGGCGTCAACAACATTCTCAATTAACCTGCCCGATCTGGTGCCCGGCACACCGGTTGTTCCCACTTCCGCAGCCTTTGGCACCACCATCACGGTAACTATGCCGCTGAACAACACTGGTGGTGGCGCCGCCACCGGATCCTGGTCGGACCGCGTGTTCCTCTCTACCGATGCCACCTTGTCGGGTGATGACCTCTATTTGGGCGACTTCGCGTTCACCGGAAACAACATCGCTCCGGGTGGAACTGTCACTCGCTCGTATTCGCTTAATCTGCCGGTGCGATTCACCTCCGGGTTGTTCCGCATCATCGTCATTGCTGATATCTTCAGCCAACTCCCGGAGACTTCCGACGGAAACAACACGGTTGCCTCCGGTGTGATGTCTTTATCACCGACTCCCGCCGCCGACCTCGCGGTCACCACCGTCAGCGCTCCGACCGATGGCTCGTGGGGGCAGCCGATCGACATCTCGTTTATTGTCACAAACGGTGGCGACACCGCCGCGGCGGGTCCGTATGTTGACGGAATCTTCATCAACACGCAGCCCAACCTATCCGGCGCTACGGCGCTGACCACGGCCGCGGGACCACTGAATCTGGCGGTCAATGCGACTTATTCTCGAACACTTTCGGTAGCAACACCGGATAATCCTACAGGCGCTGGCAATTGGTACATCGTTGTTCGCACGGATAATGGTGGCAGCGTTCTTGAGCCCGATGAGAACAACAACGTACGGGCATCCGGCGTTGTGCGTATGCAGGCCACCAACTCGGTGAACCTGATTGTGGCCAGCGCTGCGGCACCAGTAAGCGGCATCGCGGGGCGACCGATTGATGTGCAGTGGACTGTTCGCAACACCGGCCAGGCCGCCGCGACGGGCGTGTGGTATGACCGGGTCGTGCTGCGTAACCCCGCTGATGGAACGGATGTTCCGCTGGGCGACTTCCGCCGCGACGGGCCGCTAGCTCCAACAATTTCGTATACCAGCAGCCAAATTGTTCGGCTTCCAGTCGATATCTCCGGCCCACGGACGATCTGCATCATCACCGATGCGACGAACGCGGTTTCTGAACCACAACCGGGGGCGGAAAACGATAACCGCACCTGTGCAGCAAACACGCAGGTGGCGCTGCCCAGCGGACCTGACCTGGTAGCCACCGAAGTGGGACTAAGTACAGCAACACCGGTGTTTGGCAGCGCTGCGACAGTTGTGTACACGCTGTACAACATTGGTGATGCCGCGGCAACGGGAACCTGGACCGACCGCATTTGGCTGTCGCGTGACACCACGTTATCAGCAGATGACATTTCACTTTCGTTTGTAGACGGCACAGGACCACTCGCTCCGGGAGCATTTGCGGATCGCAGTGTGGGGATCACGCTACCGCTCTCGGCCGCGCTGACCAGTGGTACGTACTACCTCATTACGGTTGTTGATGCAGGTGCCGCGGTCCAGGAGCGGCTAGAGAACAACAACATCACGGTTTCACCCCCGCTGACGATTAACCGGCCGACCTTACCCAACCTTCAGGCGCTTTCAATTGCTGCCCCCCCATCGGGCTCACCTGGCCAAAGCGTGAGCATCTCGTGGCAGGTCCGCAATACCTCAACCGTGGCAACCACGGCGCCATCAAGTTGGCTTGAGCGTGTGGTGGCTTCGCCCGATGGCACGACCGATGGACCTCTGCTAGCACTGTTTACCAACACGACCGAGATTCCTCCGCTGACAACGGTGATGCGGAATGCAACCATCACAATCCCAAATCTGGGTACCGGATACGTGCTCAAGCTCTGCGTCGATGCCGGCAACGAACTTCTCGAGAGCGTCGAGACCGACAACTGCAATGTTTCGGGTCCGGCAGTCGTCAACAGGCCAGACCTCACGGTGACGGACCTGACGGTGCCAGCCACTGCCGTAGCAGATAGCACGATCTCAATTACATACACAACCGCCAATATCGGTGCAGCCGCCACGACCGGCTCGTTCCTCGAAAACATCTACCTTGTGTCAATTGCAACCGGGGCCGAGACGCTGCTCGATTCGTTCCTGGTGACACCGCAGATTCCAGCGAGCGGCACCGTTGCGCAGACCCGGTCGCTGACGGTTCCGACCCGGTTTGAAGGTCAGTACCTCTTCAAGGTCATCACTGACGCGACGGACACGAACATCGAATCGGGTCCCCCAGCGAACAACATTCGCACCGCGGCAGCACCGACCATTATCACCCAGCCGACGCGCGGCAACCTGGTGGCAACCGCAGTTCAACCAATCGCGGCGGGCCTAATCGGCTCCACCGGCTCTGTCACCTACACGGTTCAAAACATCGGGGCCGTTCCGGCGGGACCAGCATGGGCGGATCGAATCATCGCCGTCAGGACTGATGCGGTTGGCGAAGTCATACTTTCAGAAGTGCCGCAGGTAAGCACGCTATCCGCGGGTGAGACGCGGTCTCGTACGGTGAGTTTCTCGTACCCATCTGTCGCCGGAACGTACCGCATTCGGGTTCTTGTTGACCGGGGAGACTCTGTCTATGAGGGAGCTGCGGGCGAGACTGATAATGTATTTAACTCTGCCGGCACGTTCTTGGCAGAGACGTTCACCGTCACAGCCGATGCCAACATCACCGCGGCCGTTTCGGGCACGCCGGTTGTGATCACAGGCCAGGCCCGCACCACGGGTGGCTCAATCGTGCCGAGCACCCCGGTTGAAGTGCGTGTGCAGGTTCAGGGCACAAACCGCGAGATTCGCCGCCCAGGCGACTTGCCGATCGTTACCGATATCCAGGGAAACTACACGGTGACGTTCAACCCGGTTCCGACCGAGGGTGGAATCTACACCGTACTGGCGGGCCCGCGTGGCGCTGTGCCCAACACCACCCGCGATTCGTTTGTAATGTACGCGCTGAACCTGCCGCAGTCGGCGTTCTACGCGACGATTCAATCCGCCTCACCGGAGAATATCAGCATCCCGCTGGTGAATCCGTGCGATCTGGCGATTACTGGTGTGACGGCGAACGTGACGGGTGATTCGTCCGACCTTGTAATATCGCTGACGGCAGCACCGACGATTCTGGCCGGGCAGACTGGGTCGGTCAATTTGAACATCACCGCGGCGACGGGAGCTGTCATCCGTCGCTCGTTGCAGGTGAACATCACCACCGCTCAGGGTAACGTGCTGACGGCCTTTGTAAACGTTGAAGCACGGCCACTTCAGCCGACGCTGGTCGTCACGCCGGGATCGCTCACGGCACAGGTTGTCCGCGGCGGACAGACGCTGATTAGCTTCCGGCTAGAGAACATCGGTGCGGGCGCTGCAACCAATCTCTCGCTGCAATTACCCGGCATCGCATGGGTAACCGCGACGAACAGCTCAATCCCGGATCTGGCCGGTGGTGCCGGCATCGACTTGACAATACGCCTCGCGCCGCCCGAGACGCAGCCGCTGAGCACCGCCAGCGGCACGATTGCCGTTGCAAATGCAGCGGGCACATACGGGGTGAACATCCCATACAGCTTCCGCGTTGTCTCGCAGCGGCTGACCAGTCTCGTCGTTCGCGTTGAAGATGAGCGCTCGTTCTATGACGCGACAGGCGCGTACATCCCCACCGGCGGCCCCATGGTTGACAACGCCGTTGTCAAACTGCGTGACTCAATAACCGGAGATGTGCTGTTCCAGTCCATCACCAGCCGCCCCAGCGGAGGTGGCGATGTCCGGGCCGCTACCTTCACCGATATTCCCGAGCAGCTATACAACATTACTGTCGAGGCCGAGCGTCACGGCAACTATTCAGCCAATGTGCTCGTTGAGGAAGATGGAGACCCCAGCTTCCGCGTCTTCATCCCGTTCCAAGCCGTTCGCTTCAACTGGATTGTACAAAACACCACCGTCACCGAAGTAACCATTATCACGCTGGAGGCGGTATACGAAACATTCGTGCCCGCACCCGTGATTACGATTAGCCCCCCGCTGATTGACCTCGCGAATTATCCATCGGGTGGTCAGCTTGATGTGACCATCACCAACCACGGCCTCGTCGCCGCGGAGGATGTTGGGATTGACTTCGAAAGCAATCCGACATGGCGGCTGACGCCACTAGTGAATCAGTTCGGCCGACTGGGTCCCAACCAGAGCCGAACGATTCCGGTCACCATCGAGAAACTTGAAGGTCCGGGCGGTCCGGAAGGCATATGCACCATCACCGCGGGCGTTCGATACGCATTGGTGTGCATCGGTCGCAACTTGTATTCCATTCCGTTCCCAGTGATCAACGTTTCCGGTGACTGCGGTGGTGGCGGCGGCGGTGGCAGCGGCGGTGGTTGGGGTGGCTGGGGTGGCGGTGGCGGCTGGGGCGGCTACGGCGGCGGCGGTGGCGGCGGCGGCTTTGGCGCTTCCGGCAACTTCACGTATCCAATTACCACCACCAACCCTCCACAGTGCCGGCAGTGTGATCCGAACACATTCCAAGAACAGTGTTACTCACGCAGCTTTGAGGCGGATCTCAACGGTTACATTGGTACGCTTGTGAGCGCAGTCACGTCCGCGTTCCCGGGCCTTGATACCGACGTCAGCTTCACCGTGAGCGGCGAAGGGCAAATCTGCACCTGCTGCCGACCGGATGGAGGCATCTCCCTCAAGGCCCGCGGCAACGCTACGGGCTCGCTGACCATAACACTCAGCACACCAGGAAACGATCTGGCTCTACCGGGCAGTTACAACCTCAACTTCAACGTCGGTGGCGTCAGCGTTCCGGTAGCCGTCAGCTTCCGGGCGCGGGCCGGCTGTGAGTTGCTCCGGGTCACGGGCTCACTCTCAGCAAGCGGCGAGACCGAATGCGGATTCGGCGAACCAAGAATCTGTGTCACCGGAAGCGCTGAGCTTGCACCGCTTGGCTCGTGCTCGCTTTCGGCAACCATGACCGGCACGGTCACGGGTGGCCAGTACGCCGGCTACACGTTCACCGCCGGTGTAGGCGCGACAATCGAAAGCGGAGCCTCGCTCTCGGCTTCGATCAGCTCGTGCCAAACCCCGCCGTACAACCTCTGTGTCAAGAACGACATCAAGCTCAAGATTCTCCTGCCTACCGGCGTCTCGCTAACCAACGCTCAGGGCCAGTCAGTGCTTGGCGATGTCCCCTCTCCGGAATTTGAGTTCCAGCTTTACGGACCCAATTGCGCTTCAGTCGGTTACAACTGCTGCCCGGAATCGCCGGACAGCATTCAGTTGCCGGCTCCCTCGACGGAGATCACCGGTGGATGGCACCTTCCACGTTACATCGGCCGCGGCGTTGTTCGCGCTGCCGATCCACCGGAGGACGGCAACGGTTTGTGCGCACAAGTCGGTATTCAGCTCACCCAGTCAGTGGCAATCACTCGCACGGCCATCAGCTGCACCCTCGAGATCGACAATACGCTCTCGACAACTCCGGTCGAGAACCTTCGCGTCGAGCTCTCAGTGTTCGATGAGAACGGCGTAGATAAAACCTCTCTGTTCGGAATCTCTACCCTCCCAACCCTTCAGGGTGTGACCGGCGTCACCGGCACCGGTGTTGTGCCGTCGGGCCGTTCGGGTCGTGCAAGCTGGATCGTTCTACCGACGCGGGATGCCGCCCCACAGTTTGAAAAACGGTATTTCTTTGGCGGGTACGTCAGCTATGTGCAATCCGGCGCACCGCGGTCTTTCGTCCTTACTCCGACAGGGCTTACGGTTCGTCCAGACCCGAGGATACAGATCAAGTACTTCCTGCAGCGTGACGTCTACAGCGACGATCCTTTCACACCCGAGCTCGAGCCTGCCGAACCATTCTCGCTAGGCATCATGCTCACCAATTCCGGGTACGGAACCGCCGGCAACGTCAACATCACGTCCAGCCAGCCTCGGATCGTCCAGAACGGTCGCGACCTGCTGATCGACTTCCAGATTATCGGCTCGCAGATCGGCGCACAGTCTATCGCGCCGTCATTGACGATGAACTTCGGCGACATCCCGCCGCAGACAACGACTGTTGGCCGCTACATCTTGACGACAACCTTGCTCGGACACTTTGTCGACTTCACCGCCACCTTCAAGCGGCGGGACGACTACGGCATCGCCGATGATCGGGTCGCCATCATCGATTCGGTGACGACATACAACCTGATCCACTGCGTCAGGGACCAACGCCCGGGCGCCGATAATCTACCGGACTTCCTCACCGATGAGCTCAGCGGCCTCGATGACCCGAGCGAGAACCCAGATGTGCCCGTGCTGCGACAGCTCCCGGATCGCGTTCACCTTTCCGATGGCACGGTACGCTCGGTGCGGAGTGTTCTGACGGCAACGTTGACTCCACAGTCGGCGGACCGGTACCGCATGCAGCTTGCCGCACCGACAGGCTTCTTCTATTCCAACATCGCCGACCCATACAACGCCACCCTGCGTCTGACCCGCGTGGTTCGATCCGACGGTCGCGAGCTGGCCCTGGGCTACAACTTCTGGCAGACGGACCGCGTCTTCCGTGACCGGCAGCAGCCCCTGCGCGACTACCGCATCCACATCTTTGATAACGACGGTACCGGCGACTACACCTTCTACTTCGAGACTCCCCCGGCATCACCTCTGATCGAGTCGTGGTCCGTCGCGGCCAACCATGGCACTCCCCCACTGGCGGTCTCGCTGCCAGCGGTGGGAGACAACGACCTATCCGATCCGCGCATCGGCGGGCCGCAGCGGCTGGTGTTCACCTCAAACAGTCAGCTAAACCCCAGCTCGTTCTCTGCCGGGAACATCTCGCTGGTCGGTCGCGGGGTCGACGGCGGCATCGTCGATCTCTCCGGTGTCAGCTTTACCACAAGCCTCCTGCCCGGCGGCCGGGGCGGTGTCATCACGTTCAACTCGCCATTGCCACGCAAGGTTCGTTACTGCGTGAATCTCGTCGCCGTGACCGACGGCTTCGGACGGTTTGTCAGCGGACAAACTCGAGTCCAGTTCAGCACGCTCCCGGGCGATGCGACCGGCGATCGGCAAGTCAACCTCGCCGATATCTCGACCGTCCGATACCGCCTCGGTACGGTCATCACGAACCCCAATGACCTTGAATCTGCCCGCTGCGACATCAACCGCGATGGAGTTGTTGATGAAGCCGACCTCGCCCTCGTCACCGCTGCGGCGGGTATTGATATGCGTTGGATCGCCGACCCGTGCTTTGGTGTGCTGCTTGGTAATGGTGGCGACCCGACAGCTACCCAGCCGCCCCCGGCGCTCACCTACAACGAGCTTGAACCCAACAACACATATTCCAACGCGACCCGCGCGTATGGCATGACTTATCGAGACCGCATCACCGGCAACAGTCAAGGCGGCTCTGTTGGAAGTGGCCCTGACTCTTCCGACCTGTTCCGTATTTCAGCCGCCAACCTGCCACCGGGCATTTACCGCCATCGCCTCCAGCTTGTTGCCGGTGGGACAGACCTCTTCTCCACCGCCCTGCTCGGACGCACACAATTCGGCGGCGTGCCGGGGCCGTTCGGCTCGGCAGTGCTCCAGCAGCTCACTCCGCCCATCAGCGGTTTGCACTACAACCAGTTCTATGACTTTGGCGGCTCCGGAGAAATCGCGTACCTGCTCTCGGGTACCGCTGCGACCACCACTGATTACTTCGTGACACTCAAAACCGAGCCAGTCTCTCCGATTCCCGTTGGCGAGTATCGCAGCGGTGCGATCACCATCAGCACCGCTGGGCAAGGTCACACCACCGATACCGAGATTGTCTTGTACAACGGCGAGTTCTTCCCGGTCGTCGGTGGACGAAATGACGATGCTGGCGGTACCTCGGGCAACCGCTCAACGATCTCTCCACTGCTGGGCCCGGGCACTTACTTCCTGGCTATCTCAGATGCCAACACGGCTGACGACCAGCCGAGCGTGCTGGGCGACTTCGCACCCTCACGGCCGATCTCTGACTACCGCGGCGTCTTGGTAAACAGTTCAACCGCTACCAACCTGCCACTGAACTACTCCATCACATCCAGCGATGCGAGCAACCAGATTCGGGCCGTCAAGCCCGAGCGGTACGGTGTCTACTTCGCCGTCTTCACCGTCACCGGCTGCGTGGCCGACCTCGTCGGCGCCGGAATTCCCATCCCCGATGGCATCGTCGATGGCAATGACTTCATCGCCTTCTTCAACGCGTATTCCTCCGGAGATCCCTTGGCCGATGTCGTCGGCCCCGGCGCATCCGGTCCGCCCGATGGAATCATCGACGGCGATGACTTCATCGCCTTCATCAACGCGTACGCGGCGGGCTGCTAGAACTTAGCGTCTAGAAGTCCTGACTCGGTCCAAGCGATACGAAAATAAACAAGCACTTCCAAGGCCGTCGCGTCACCGCGGCGGCCTCTTTCATGGAACCGTCAGTGACCATCGCCAGCCTCCGCGGCAACATCCAGACCCAATCAACCTGCGCGGGCGGCAGATGGTCGCCGTGTCCAGGCGCTTCGCGACCTTTGCCCATCAGACGAAAAATCTAACAATTTTCAAGGGTTGAGCCGCCCGAATCCGCTTCTGTCTTTAGATAAGGACCTAACCCCAATGCCGCATGGCCGCCGCCCAGCACAGATTCCGCCAACGCCGCCCATGCCACACCAGCCACCAAGCCAACTGAACACCGATTCAAGACAGAGGTTTGCAGCCGCAAGCTCCACAAATGAGGTAACTGTGGTCTTGCGCTGGAGCCGCGGCATTCAGGCATGCCATTGAAACGACATCACAAACGCCAGCTGGAAACACCAAATTTAACCTTAATTAAACAAACTATCGCCAGATTATAAACCTAGTATCGAAATTGCCATTTCATCCACCAAGGAGCGCCCATGTTCGTCCGTGCCCACAGTGCCAATCCTCTTGTCCCAAACCCAGCCAACAGTTCCGCCATCAAATCAGCATCCGGCGACCATCCGGCCGCAGGCTTTGCCCCAGCTGCTCTCCGGTCGCTCGCGGCCGCATTGCTCGGAGGGCTGCTGCTTACCCCAACGGTAACTCTTGCCCAGCCCATCACCGTCTGGACACCACGGATCGCTGGCCCGCAACCTCGGTCCTCACCGGCCATGACGTATGACACCGACCGGGGCGTGAGCGTGCTTTTCGGGGGCAACATATCAAGCACCGGTTACACCAATGAAACATGGGAATGGAACGGGGTCACCTGGAATCTCCGTCAGCCCACCAGCGGGAGCCCTTCATCGCGGAATCGATCGGCGATCGCTTATGACAACATTCGAAGGGAGGCCGTCATGTTCGGCGGTGGCAGCCCCTCCTACACCGATGAGACTTGGGTGTGGAACGGCTCGGCCTGGAGTGCACGCGCTCCGTTTCCCAGCAACCCAAAGCCCCAGGCACGGGCAAATGCCGCCATGGCCTTTGATGCGGTTCGAGGAAACACTGTGCTCTTTGGAGGCTTGCTGTTTGGCAACGTCGCCGCGAATGACACCTGGATTTGGAACGGCGGCAGCTGGTCAAGGCGTTTTGTTGCGGGGCCATCGGCACGCTCCGGGCACCAAATGGCGTATGACAGCGATCGTGAAGTCGTCGTCTTATTCGGCGGCGACCAAGTCTCACCCTCAACTCTCCCAAACAACGAGACATGGGAGTGGAACGGCAACTCTTGGAGCCAAGTTATCACTACCGGCCCTTCGCCTTCCCCCCGATCCCGCCACATTATGACCTATGACCCCGTACTGCGTCGAATTATTCTCCAAGGTGGTCGCGTCGGCACTTCGGCCCAACTCAGCGATGAAACATGGGAATTTGATGGCGCTACCAGAATTTGGTCGCAGCGGCTCGGCCAGAGTCCCGGACTCCGATCCGACCACGCTGCGGCGTATGACACCAGGAAAAACACCACTTTCATGTTCGGCGGTACCTCCGAAGCAGGATTAAGCGGCGAGATGTGGGGGCTCGGCGAACCGTGCGTGCCACCCGCGATTGTGGTTCAAGACTTCGCGCAAACCCTTTGCCCCGGCAGCACGGCAACGCTCACCGTTACCGTTGCCGGTAGCGAGCCGCTAAGTTACCAATGGCGAAAGGCCGGCGTTCCGATCCCCGCAACCGCAAACGAATCGGCCACTTCCGCGGCACTTGTGCTCCCGGCAATCACCGACAGCGACGGCGGTCTCTACGACTGCATCATCACCAACGGCTGCAGTTCAACAGTCAGCAGCCCCGCGAGGCTTTCACCACGCTCTCCGGCAGACATCGCCGGAGGCGGAGCCGACGGTCAACAGCCAGATGGTGTTGTCGACGGCAACGATTTTATCGCTTTCATCAACGCGTACGCCGCGGGATGCTAAGAACTTAAGACTGAAATCAGCAGCCCACTCAGGCCGTCACACTTCTCGTGGCGGCTTGTTTTTTTCCCCGGTACGTTGCGGCCACCTGAACCAAACGCTCCGTCGCAGTGAGCTTCGTTGCTGCGGCCGCAACCGTTTGAGAATGCGGCATCGCTCGCATCCCCCTGCCTGCAATTGCACGCAAAAGAGCCAGTACAATCCTGCCGTGCTGAGTCCGAGAATAACTGTGATTGTGACCAATAATCCCCTTCGCCGGGGCTGTTTTCCAAAGAAATACGTGATTACCAGCAAGATTGCGGCCCCATGCGCTAAGTCTTAACATCTCCACGCCCTCGAAAGCAGCGCTATGAACATGTCAAGTACAAACACCTCACTCCGCTCCTTCCGCCGCGCAACTCAGCTCGGCTTGGTTGCGGCGGCTCTCGCCACATGTGCCGGCACAGCGTTCGCCGTTCCGCTTGTCTACAACCTCGGCACGATGCCGGGCGGAACCTACTCCACCGGCGGCATCGTCAGCGGCGACGGCAACACCGTCACGGGATACGGAAACACAACCATCACCGGCGGCGGTTCACCGGTTCGCCCCTTTCGCTGGGTCTTACCCGGGCCGATGCAGGTTGTGCCGCTGACCGTGAGCAGTGAAGGTCGGGGTATCAGCTTTAACGGTCAGCACATTGTCGGGTTCATCTCCGCTGGCAACACGCCGTTTCGGTGGACGCTGGCGGGCGGGTTTACGGCCCTGAACCTTCTGCCCGGAGGAACAACCGCGTTCGCCAACAGCACCAGTTCCAACAGCTCCGCATCAGCGGGCTATGGCGGTTCAACAAGCGGTAATCGCGCGATTCGCTGGAATAGCGTTGGCACACCCCTGAGCCTCGGAATCCTGACCGGTGCCACATCAACAAGCACCAGCACCCCGGGTTCATACGCCTTCGGCATCAGTGCAGACGGCTCCGCCGTGGTCGGAACGGCCGACTGGGCGCCGGGCGTTTCTTACGCCTTCCGGTGGAACATGCCCTTTGGCCCGATGATCAGCCTGGGCACGCTTCCGGGAGGCTATAACGCACGAGCCGTCGCGATCAGCACCAACAACTCAACAATCGTGGGCTATTCCGACACCACCGGCAGCAGCGGAAACCCGCGGGCCTTTCGGCTCAAGGCCCCCCTGCCAATGCAGAATCTAGGCGTTATCGCGGGCAGTGGAACCAACTCGATCATCTACGCCGCGGCGGTCAGCGGTAACGGTTCGCGGGTCGTCGGCAGGAGCTATGACAGCACCTTTGGCAACCGCGCGTTTTTATGGATGGGTTCAACTGGCATGCTTGATCTGCGCGCCCACATCACCTCACTCGGCGGCAACGTCACCGGCTGGACATTCGAGGAAGCCAATGGCATTTCCAGCGATGGAACAGCCATCTCAGGATCCGGCACCTTCAACGGTCAAGCCCGCGCGTTCCTGATCAAGGGTCTGCCGTGCCTTGATCCAATCGCTTCATGGTTCCCCAACACCGATCCCGTAGGAATCTGCGCCGACCCCGCCTGGCCCAACGGTAGTGGACCAAACCTGCCAGCGGCGACGGCGACCATCACCATCGACTCCGACGGCAGCGACCCGCTGGAACACGCTTGGTTCGTCACCATCGGCCAGCCTGCTGGCACCGCGCCGCAACCGATTACGGGGCCAGTTTTCGCTGATGCACAAACCGGTCTGACGTTCTCAATCGAAGGCTGGACGACCCCGACGATTAACATCTCCAACCTGCGCCCGGGTCAACTGTCGCCGCAGATCTGGATCGGCGGAACCGTGACCAACCCGTGCGGCACCATCACAACAACGTTGCGTGAGCTTCGGGTAAGCCCAACCTGTTCGGCCACCGCCTGCTCTGTTGCCGACATCGCCGGCGGCGGCTTGGCGGGCTCGACCCCGGATGGAATTGTTGATGGCACAGATTTCATTTTGTTCATCAACAGTTTCAGCACCGGCGAAGTCACCATCGACGCACTGGCTGACATCGCCGGAGGCGGGATTGATGGGCTGCGGCCCGATGGAATCATCGATGGGTCCGACTTCATCGCCTTCATCAACGCCTTCGCAGCTGGTTGCTGAAAACACCACGGCACGCAAATTCCGAGACCAGCTCAGGCCTTCACACGTCTCGTCACGGGTTCTTTACGAATCGTTTCGATGTCTCGCTCAAAGCGGCCGCGAGGCCGGGGGCGATGCAACCAAACGCTGGTTTGACATACCATAACGCATGACCATTGCGACTGTTCTGTTGCTGCTCGCCGCCGGCTACCCCCAGTCACAACCTGCGCCGACTCCAGCCTCAAGCCCTGCCCCGGCTCCATCCTCGTCGCCTGCTGGAGCACAGCCCACCAAGCCTGCCGCACCCGCACCGGCAGCACCGGCCCCATTCGTCGCGCCGCAGGATTCCAAATCGTCAGGTACTGCCGATGCGACCCTCGCTCCTCTCACTGCCGATGAACGCACAATGCTCGGCCGATGGGGTGTTGACATCGACGGCATCCTAAAGATTGCCAGCGAAAAGCCCGAGGAACTGGGGCTGCCGGCCGGAGCATCGGAGGAGGAAATTGCCAAGCAAATGCTGCTGACACTCCCCTTTTTTAAGTCAATGGCGCTGGATCTGAACGATCAACGAAGGGCCGTGTTCATCGGCGCGGGGGCATTACTCGAAGGAACCTGGAAACTCGATGCGGGTCATGTCACGCTGGATGGGCCGTCCGAGCTCAAGGGTCTTGCGCTGCGTCGCGAAGGTGGCAAAGCCGCATTCGGTGGGCCCGGCATGAACTCCAAAGGCGTGCCTGCCAAGCTCATGGCGCGCGGTACGGCGGTCACCGCTCCTGCACTCGCCGGTGAATGGGTCGTGGATATTGATGCGTCCGTCAAAGCCACACGGGCGTACTGGCAGGAAGTATTTGCCATCATGCCAGCGGCACTCAAGCAGAAGCAGGAACTGTTCTTTCAGGGCCTGCCACAGAAACTGGAGGATGCAGGCATGCGACTGCGCTTTGAAGGCGAAAAAGCAACCTTTTCCACGCAAGGCGCAAAGCCCAAGGAAACCGGAATCAGCATCATCGGCGATATGGTGTTGCTGCGTGCCCCCGGCGGCCTGAAGGAAGCCGCAGCAGATGCGCCCGAACTGGCCGCCCCATTGTTTGCTGAAGGCAAGATGCTGTCGATGAACATATCGAGCTTTGTCGCGGTGTTTGCAAGGGCAACCGCGACGAAGCCCGCTGAGATGAAGTGACTTGCCAGATGTCTTCTCGGGGCCAGCGAAGCTCGAAGGGCAAGAAAAACGCTTTGGTACGCGTTGCTTGCCGTCAGTCCTGTACGGGAACCAAGCCGCCTCCCGGCTTGACTAAAATGACCATGGTGTAGGCCACCGCGAATCCCATTCTTCGCACATTTCGTTCGGTGCCCGCCCCGGGCAGGCCGCCGATTGTGGCAACGGTGGCGCCCTGGGCGGCGCACCATCGCAAGCGTGCTGCGATGAGCGATTGTTGGATGCCCCGGCGGCGGAACTCTTCTCGCGTGGACAGGCCGAACAGGGCGGCAGCCGTGCCGTACCGGGTGGGGCAGACCGTGCAGGAACCTGCGGCGGCGGGCTGGCCATCAACAAACGCCAAAAACCCGGTCGATCGTGGATGAGCCGCGGACCGAACAGCGAGTGTGATCTGCGCTTCGCTTGGCTCAGATCCCGGCCGCATGAAGCCGCTGACGGAGGTCTCGGCGAACACGCGGAGCAGGGTCGGATCATCGCGGGGGACAGCGATGATTTCAAGTCCGGATGGCTCGGGAACGAGCGGCGAGATTTCGCAGGAAGGTTCGATTTCGCGAAAGAAGACGGTTTCAAAGCCGCGAATTCGCCAGAGGCGGTCTTCAAGCTGTCGCAGCACACTTGGGTGTACGTATGGCGTACATTCGATACGGGGCTCGATTCCCTTTTCTGTGTAATACAATTCCAAGGCGTCGAGCTCTTCTGCGGAGAGCGCACCATCAAAGCCAACTCCACACGCGTAGTTGGACCACAAGCCTGGCTCACCACGGACCATAAGCCCGCCGCCGATCACACGCGATTCTTCGGAAACTTCCGCTAACCCGGCGACCAGCCGCGCCGCTTCCATCCGGGCCAAGAGTGCAAGATCAATCATGGCATTAGTGTACTTGGTGTCTGACCCGGTCGGAGTATTTCCAGGCCGAAAATTGCTCATTGGACTGAAGAGGGCGACGATCTACATTCGTGCTCACGATGAAAAGCTAGCTGCGGTTTCGCGGCGGCGCAACCTCGGCAATCGCTCGCTCGATGCGCGGGTCAGGGATGAGCCACATGAGGGCGACAAGAACGTACAGAACGCCAGCCACCCATGCCTCGATGAAGGAGAGCCCGATGGCGGCAAGGTAGATGACCAACGAGAGCTTGCCTTTGTAGTCCTTTCGAAGCGCCCGCCCCAGGATCGAATCAGCATCGCTTAGCCGGAAGATCATTTTCTCAAGAATTGTGTAACCGACTCCGGCCATCAGCAGCACGATGCCGTAAAGCGCCATGGGTGCCGGTGCCAAAGGGTTGTCGCCCATCCAGCCGGTGGTAAATGGGATGAGCGAGAGCCAGAACAGCAGGTGCAAGTTGGCCCAGAGCACCCCCCCACTGATCCGCTGCGTCGCGTAGAGCAGGTGGTGGTGATTGTTCCAATAGATGCCAACATACACAAAGCTAAGCACATAGCTCAGGAAGACCGGCAGCATCGGGCGCAATTCGGCCAGATTTGCCGAAGCGTGCGGCACTTTCATCTCCAGCACCATAATGGTGATCAGGATTGCGATGACACCGTCACTAAATGCTTCAAGCCTGCCTTTGGTCATTGTGGGTCCGGAGTGCCGAAGGTAATCTGGTCGGGCAGTCAAACTGACCGCCACAAATTGGGGAATCACGGAGGAACCGAATACAGTAGCTCCGGTCGTTTCACTAACACACTATTGATGATTGAGCCGGAACCGCGATCTATTTTCGGAAGGAAGGCAGGAAGGAATCTCAAAAGCCTTTGGATCGATAGAGTGCTCCAACTGGATGAGGGATCGCGCGGATTGTTTGATGCTGGGTCATGGGGTCGGGGCCTCTGGTGCATACTGACGCGAGAGACGCTCCGAAGATCAGCGTGCGTTGAAGCGGCCCGCCACGGAGAAGTCTGCGTATCCTATCAAATGCTCAGAAACATTGCGGGAAGCAGGATGCAGCGGAGACCAAACTTGCGACCAGCGATCTTCGCGGCTGCAGTACTGCTCCCTGCTGCCGCCTTGGCTGCGGGCCATTTCGTAGACAGTGGCGCAGCTGTTCCGAACGGCGCATGGACGCCGGTCGAAATCACCAACAGTGAGTTGCGGGCCAAGGGTACCGTCACGGGTGACGGGTGCCAGTGGGTTCGTGCGGTCGCTGTTGATGGCTCAGATGGCAACTTCATGCTCTGGTGCACTGATGTGGGTGGGCTGTTTCGGTCGCTCGATGGGGGCAACCATTGGGAACCGGCCAATGTCGGCTTCGCCGCACGCGGCTCATCCGCCGCAGCCATTGACCCCAACAACCCAAAGCGTGCGATAGTAATCGCTGCTAATACTGTCGCGCACCGCTTCAATGGGATTTACGTAACGACAGACCAGGCTGCATCATGGAAGCACGTCCTACCGGTACAAATGGCCGCATCGCACGACCAGCGGTATCAGCTTGCTTTCGATCCGTCAACATATGATTCAAACGAAGGCTTCACACGCGTGGTGTACTGGTCCCGACTTGCGACCGACAAAGCATCATGGGGAAGCCCAGAAGAAAAGCCGGGGCTGTACAAATCTCTTGATGGCGGCACAACGTGGGCCGCAATGCCCGGTGGTGAAGTAGCAGCGGAGGCGATGCTTGCCGTGGCCCCAAAGAGCGGGGCACTCTTTGCCGCCAACTTAACCGGTTTGCACATCTCGCGTGACGGCGGCAAGAGTTGGACCACCGGACTACACGGTGTCATGACCGGAGTGGCGGTGTCGGCCGCTTCGCCTGATGTTGTGTTTGCGACAGGCACCACCAGCGGCTTCAAATCAACAGATGGAGGCAAAACGTGGTCAGAGCTTTCGGCGGTTGTACAGCTTGGCAAAGGCAAGCCTGAAGAGCACGTGCGACTGCAGAACATCACCGCTGCTCCGTCGGATGCAAACCGACTCATGCTCTACCGTCAGGCTGATCCATACCAGTGGAAAAATTACTTCTCACATGATGGAGGGGCAACCTGGAATCAGTCCCAGCAGCGCACGGGTCTAACAATTGTCCCGTACAACGTGCGGCCGGGCCTTTACGCATTCGGACCAAAGAATGCAAATCAAATTCTGCTGCCGGGCGCGGATCATCCGGCAATCTCCACCGATGGCGGTCGCAATTATGGGCTGGCCGGAAACGGTGTAAATAACATCTTTGTGGGAGGAGCCTTCAACTTTTCAGCGATCAACCCTGATGTGCTGTTCTTTGGTTCACAGGACTATGCCTGCATGCTGACGACCGATGGTGGTACGAACTGGAAATATCTCGAGCCCGGCAACAAACACTGGGGAGGCTACAACTATGGCGGGTACGCATCAACACCAGAAACGTTGGTCGTAGGAGAAGCAGAAGGCTGGGGGTCGCCCAAGCTGCGGGCAGTGTCACTTGATGGCGGCAAAGTATGGAAAGTCTCGGATCAGCCGCTCGAGTCTTACATCGGGTATGGTGATCCCATCGATAAGAACGTTTTGTTTTCCGGTCAGTACCGCTCCGCCGATGGCGGCAAGACATGGTCGGTCATGAACGGGGCATCCGGGGTCTATGTTCATGATGCAGCCGATAAATCACTGATCGGAATTCTCGCGGCCAAAGAGTCTAAAAATTGGCGGGTCGTTCGTTCGGTTGATCAGGGGGTGACGTGGCAAGTCGTCTGCTCATCGGAAACGTACATCAGCGATGTCGCTTCGGACTCATCCCGCAGCCGGGTGTATCTGGTTGCTGGCAATCGGCTTCGCATCTGGGAAAGCAACAAATTTCTGCCGGATCCTGACCTGCCCAAAGATCAAGATGGGGCAATGCACATGAACTCGGTCGCGGTTGATCCTGTCGATTCGGCCGTAATCTATATTGCGGGCAATCGAAACATTTTCGCATCGAACGCATCAGCGCTCCGATCAACCGATGCGGGCAAGACGTGGCTAAACCTGAACCGGCAGGAACCGCTGGATGGACAAGGCAAAGATGGCGGCCGAGAGGCAATGTGGGTTCGCGTGCATGGCAAGACTCGCGAACCGTGGTTTGCAACCAACTGCTATGGAATCTGGAAGTTCAGCGCACCGGCACGGTAACCTCATCATTGCACCCACGGCCTCACCGAGCCGATTCAAAGCTCGAAACAGCATCCCGAATAATGTCCGGCCGTTCCCAAGGAACAAAGTGCCCTTGTTTATCGAGCCTCACCGTGCGCACAGATCTTGCCCCGATGAACATCTCTTCCATGTACGCCACATTAGCAAACGGAACCAGCTCATCGGCGGAGCCATGAATAATCACGATCGGGCAGGTAACCTTGCCCAGTTCAGGGCCAAGTAGCTTGGTCTGCGCCTCAGCAGCATCCAACTCTCCCATGCTGTTGTCAATCACTTGTGGCATGAAGAACCGCGCAAACCCGGTTGTTCCGATAGACTGGGCAAGCCCGGGCTTCTCCTGTGCCGGATCAAGCGACCCGGCGACGATGATGAGCCCAGCAACCCTCTCCGGATACATCGCCGCCAACCGACTTGCGATCGGCCCGCCCAGCGAATGCCCAACGAGGATGGGCCATTTTCCCTCACGCTCCACAAGCAGCGGCGCGATAGCAGCAGCCTGTTGTTCAAACGATTCAACACCACCCACTCGAGCCCCTGACTCTCCAAATCCCAATCGATCAACGGCGATTGCTTCAAACCCGGGAACCGGACTCACGAGAAAGTCAGCCCATCCATCGGCACTGCCAGGTGTGCCGTGAATATAAATAACACGTTGCTTGTTCGAATCACCGGCGTGCAGATACGAAAGCACCGCCGCAGATTCATCGGCCTGAATCGCCGCCCGCGGCAGCCCGCTGATCTGCTGAGCACTCGCCTTAGGCCCCGGCATCGAACAGCTTTGAATGGTCAGGGTGATTGCCACCGCTACCAGCACAGCCGCGCAAACCACAAATCGACGCCACTTTCGCCTGCGATGCAGCTTTAAATTTGATTTGGCTGTTTGATGTGGCAGAAGCGAGGCCTCCTTGATACGCAAAGCCTACGCCACACCAGCCTAGGTGGTTCAGTGGCCCGCAACTCCACCCGAATACTGACAGAATCATGCGCACAAATCGGGCTTTCAGTGCAAAGAGCCCCCCACTGCCGCCGCCGCGGTGAGCCATCGCCGGCAGGATGGACACGAAGTGCACGCCTCAGCAGGGCTATTGCGGCAAAAGGCCGCCAGTTCCAGCGGCACACCAAGGTCGATCGCCAAATCCGCGACCGCCTCATCGCTCAACTCAAGGAGAGGCATCTCAAAAGCTACGGGCGAATCAGGGGCATCCAGACTCAGCAACTCACGGATCATCAAACCGCGATCAAACACACGGGCTGCGGCGGCAAGGCCATCGGCCGGCGTCGTATGCACAGGCCAAATTACTCGAGTGCATTGACGCTCAAGGGCGATGAGGGCTGCCCGAAAGAGCAAGACGGAACCTTCCGCCCGACCGGCGCGGCCGGACGGCAGTGGCCACGTTTCGTTAAGTTGTTCAACAAACAGTGTGGCCTGGCACAGCTGGGCAATGGTGCTCGCGCGTTCACCGAGCCGCGCACTATCCGCCGCCGGAACCCACAAAACAAATGGTTCATCGGCCGACTTTCCGGATGCGGGAACTGGTGGTCGCGAAGCCGCCTCGCGCCAGGCAAGCGTTAGAGAAGCGATGGATCCATCAAGTATGAGTAGAGGCATGGGAGGGGTCCAAGTTCGCAGATGGTGCAATTGCTGAATCGCAAAATCAAGGCAGCGAGGTAAGCGAAACAACAAAGGGAAAAAAGGCAACAAGAAACACAGCGATGCAGTATGGCGCCGCTAGAAGTAACCTGCGGCTAGGCAGCTACCAAGTTTGGATTGACAGCATTCGCGGACTCTGGTGGGCTGATGAGGGCCAACGATTCCACCTCAATTCCGGGCACGATTTCGTTGTAGCCCAGCACCACCGCAGCGGGGTACTGGTTCTCAAGCAGCTGCCGCACAATCGCACGAACTTGCGGTGATGCCAACAGCACCGGCTGCCGTCCTGCGGCAAGAAGCGTCTGAATACCAAGCCCAAGCTTGGTCACGATTTGTTGCGCGATACCCGGAGGCATCGTAAGGGCTGTGCCGGAAGCCGAGCGGTCAATGTACGCGTTGATGAAATCTTCAAGCTGCGGGTCGAGCGTCACACAACTCAGCCGGAGTCGACCGAGATCATCACGTACGGTGTACCGCTGGCAGATGCCGCGGCGCAGGGCGTTGCGAACATACTCAGTCAGCACATCAAGATCTTTAGTCTTGGGGCACCAATCACCAAGAGTCTCTACAATCGTCTCGAGGTCGCGAATGCTGACACGCTCGCGAAGCAGGTTCTGAAGAATGCGGTGCAGGTCCCCAGGCTTGACGATACCGGGCATGGTGTCTTCAACCAGTTTGGGACATTTGAGCTTGAGTTGGCCGACAAGATCACTAACTTCTTGACGCGTGAGCAGTTCTGGGGCGTATGTCTTGACCAGTTCAGTCAGATGAGTTGTGAGTACGCTGGATGCATCGGCCACGGTGTAATTGAGACTCTCGGCCATTGGCCGTTGTGATTCTTCGATCCACCACGCATCAAGACCAAAGGCAGGATCCTTTGCGGGAATCCCGTCGATCGAGCCGCTGGTGACGCCGGAGTCAATGGCCAAGAACCGCCCGGGGAAAGTCTGACCAATAGCAACGGGCGCACCCTTGACCTTTACCCGATACTCGCTCGGTCCAAGCTCCAAATTGTCGCGAATACGAACCGGTGGCAAAATGAATCCCATCTCAACGGCAAGCTGGCGACGGATCGCGGAAATCCTGTCAAGCAAATCCCCGCCACGGGTTGTATCAACCAACTGCACAAGTGCATAGCCAACCTCAAACTCAAGGGTGTCCAGCTTTAGCAGTGACTCAGGTGCCGCGGGCTCCGGGCGGGCGGGCGTCGCAACTGCCGCGGTCGCAGCTTTCTTTGATGCATCGCGGCTTTGTTTGCCAAACCCACCGGTCATGAAATACGCTGTCATAATCAAACCGCCAGCGCCAAGCAGCAGCGGGAATGAGGGCAACGGAGTGAAACACAGGGCAATGAGAAACCCTGCGGTAATGAGCAGCCCGATTGGCTCACGGGCAACCTGACCGGTCATCTCCATGCCAAGCTCTTCCTGAGCGGAAGAGCGGGTGATGATGAGCGCCGAAGCGATCGCGATAACAAACGCCGGAATCTGCGAGCTGATGCCGTCACCAATGGTCAGCAGCGTAAAGCTGCGGAAGGTGTCGCCGATCTCCCAGCCTTTGACCAGAATGCCGATGGTTATGCCGCCCACCACGTTAATCGCAGTGATGATTAGACCGGCAACGGCATCGCCCCGGACGAACTTTGATGCACCATCCATCGCACCAAAGAAGTCCGCTTCTCTAGAGATTTTCTCGCGGCGCTTGCGAGCCTCCGCCTCGTTAATAATTCCCGCAGAGAGATCGGCATCGATAGCCATCTGCTTGCCCGGCATGGCATCAAGCGTAAAGCGGGCGGCCACTTCCGAGATGCGGGTCGCACCTTTGGTAATGACCATGAACTGGACCAAGATCAGGATCAGAAAAATGATCACCCCGACGATGATGTTGGAGCCCGCGACGAACGATCCGAACGCGGCGATCACACCGCCAGCGACTGTGATAACGTCCGATGCACTCGTCGCGTCAGCCGAAAGCACCATGCGGGTGCTGGCAATATTCAGCACCAGACGAAGCAGTGTTGTAGCAAGAAGCATCGAAGGGAAGCCGCTGAAATCCAGAACCTCCTTCATGTACATCGTGGTCATCAGGATCATGACCGACAACGTAATATTGCCGATGATCAGCAGGTCCATCACAAACGGCGGCAGCGGCACCACGATAACCGCCAGCAGTCCAACGAAACCAATCGGGACGATCAACCCCTTGTGCTTCTGAAACACCATGACCCAGGCGGGCATTTTCGGGGCGTCAGATACTGTTGGGGTGGATGCGGTCATTGGTTGATGGTGAAGCTTCAGCCTGAAACATCAGCTTGCCGAACGAGTTGGGCGGCACATGTGCGCACAAACCGGCAGAACTTACCGAGTCAGCGGCAACATCGGCCGGGTGAGGGCAATTGCGTGAGGCCGCGGCAGCGAGCGGCGGGGGTGGAAACACCCTGAAATTGATCGTGGCGTGCCCACCGACCCTGATAGCTCCCGCAAGCCAAAATCCACCCCGGAACACAGCAACGGTTGCACCGCTGCGATGGGGTAGACACCTTCGGCTTTCAGGTTCGGCTCCAACCCGTGTTGGTTATGGCTGGCCAATCAGCACGGACCCGTCGATCAGACCGCATCAGCGGTCAAACCAACGCTGGTTTGCCCCGCAGCCTCAGCGGCCTGCTGCTGGGCCTGCTCAGCACGGCCAGAGATCCGATACACATACGCAAGAATTTCAGCGACCGCCTCGTAAAACTGATTGGGCACCTCGCGACCAACCGGCACGTTGTTGTACAAGGCGCGGGCCAACGGAGGCTTTTCAATAATGGGAATGCCAGCGGCATTGGCCATATCACGAATTCGAAACGCCACGTAGTCTGCACCCTTTGCAACCACAATTGGTGCCGCCATTGTCGCCGGATCATATTTCAGGGCTACGGCAAAGTGCGTGGGATTGGTAATGATCACGTCGGCCTTTGGTACGGCCGACTTCAGCCGCTGCACGATCACATCCCGGCCCATCCGCAGACGCTTGCCGCGCATCTCTATATCACCCTCGGCCGCCTTACGATCATCTTTCACGGCGTGCTTGGTCATCTTCAAGTCCTGCTGATGCTGCCAGAGCTGGTAGACGTAGTCCGCGGCTCCGACAACCAGCATGACAGACAGCAGCCAGATGATAAGCTTCACAATCAGCTCGAACACTGCCGCCACAGCACCCATCAGAGGTAGCATGGGCAGCGCGGCCATTTCTCGCATGTGCTTGCTGATGAACGCACTGACGATGGCCGTCAAAATCACCGCCTTCACAGAATTCACACCGGTCTTAACGACGTTTCGCTTCGCAAAAAGCTTCTTGAATCCGGTAAAAGGATTCAGCTTCTCTGGCTTGAGCTCAAGCGGCTTGAACGAAATGTGAAAGCCGGTTTGCTGGAGTTGGCCAACGTAGATGACCGCACAAGTAATCACCACCATCGGCCAGGTTGTCATCAACCCGCGGATCACAGCCCAGTTAAAGAGCTTGATGTAATCCTCTTTCTCAAGCAGGCCAATCGGTCCACCGCCCGACAGCACCGTCTGCATCATCTCCCCGAGGCCGGTCACAAGCATGTGGCCGTAGTAGTACACCACCACCGCAGCCCCTATCAGGTCAACCGCACCGGTCAAGTCCGTACTCTTGGGAATCTGGCCATTCTCCCGAGCTTCCTGCAGGCGCTTCCCGGTCGGCGCTTCCGTTCTGTTTCCCATGTCATCAGCCATGCAAGTCGCCGCTTTCGCAAGAAGAGGGCATCAGGAATCAAGGCTCGGAACCACGAACAATCAAAGACTAAGCCACAGAGAAAGCTGATCGAAGGTTTCACGGATATGGTCGCCGATGACACTCTGAACCGCCACCAGCGAACCGATCAGGGCCATAATTCCCATAATGATCTTTGCGGCATATCCAAGCGACATCACGTTCAACTGCGGCATCGTCTTACTAATAAACGCAGTGGAGAGTGTCTCGATGCCGAGCACACAGAGCACGGGCAGCGCGATCCGAACCGCAAGGTCTGTCCCCGCGGTGATGATTGTCTGCACCAACGCCAGCGGCGCTGCCGAGAGCGAAAACGTGCCCGGTGGTGTCGTGGCGAAGCTCATGGCCACAGCAAGAAATACCTTTTCGACGCCACCAAACGACAGAAAAACACCCAGCGCGACGTAAAGCATCATGTCACCAAGCACGTCCGATTCTGTCTCAAGTGCCGGGTTGTACACCGCGGCCAGCCCAAACCCCATTTGCTGGCCGAACAGGGCCGAACCAAGCTGCACCGCGATCACCGGCAACAATGCAATCAGCCCGATGATCAGCCCCATCGCAGTCTCCATCATCACCATCCATCCAGCACTGATCACATCGGGCATCTCCACAAGCTGCTGACTTCGCGGCAGACTGAGCCAAATGATCAGCGCAAACGTTATACCCAACATCGCCCGCACCCGCATCGGCACAGTTACGCTCGCGAGAATCGGCGCAAACAGGAACAGCCCGGCTACGCGGCTGAAAACGAGAAGGAGGCCACCAAGTTGAAGTTCAAGTTCATTCACGACGGGTTGGTAAAACTGTGCACGTCAAATCGGTTGGACTATTTTTTTCGATCTCAATTGGCCAGCAGAAGCATGCAGCAGAACAAACCCTGTCCAGAACATTTGCGGGATGGGCGATCGAACATCGTGCCGAGTCGCTCTCAACCCCACACCAGCTTAATGCAGAATGAACATCTCCTGAGTGAACGCGACGATGCGGCTGATGAGCCACGGCAGGGTAAATGCAGCAACCAGAATCATCACAACAATCTTCGGAACAAACGAGAGCGCCTGATCCTGGATACTCGTCACACTCTGCAAAATACTGATCACCAGACCAATCACAAGGCCAGCAATCAGAATCGGACCGGCGATTTTCAGGGTGATCATCAGGGCGGTGCGAACAAGCTCAAGAATTGATTCGTCGTAGTTCATAGCGGTTTATCTCCAGCAATCCAGCAGCTCTGATTCATCACCAACCACGCATAATCGCCGCCGGCCAAACCCTGTTAGCTGGGCACACACGTGCTGACGCCTCCAACCGGTCGCACCAAATCAGCCAATGCCCACGGCAGCACTTGCCCGAACCGCGGCGGCCAACATCTGCCCCGCGCTGAGTCCAAAGAGTTGCTCGGCGTACGCGACTTGGGGTACCGCCTCTGTCACAAAGCTCTGCATCAGCGACCCGCACACAAGCTGCCATCCATCAACCAGTACAAACAGCAGAAGCTTAAACGGCAGCGAGATAAGCACCGGCGGCAGCATCATCATGCTCATGCTAATTAGCAGTGCAGAGATTACCATATCAATCACCAGGAACGGAAGGTACACCCGGAACCCCATGAGAAACGCCGTCTTCAGCTCCGAGAGTACAAACGCCGGAATCAGCGTCAACATGTCCACGCTCGCCCGGGTCAGGTTTTCCGGCTCCGAAGTATCAATGCCGCGGTAGTTCATAATCATGTACACCGATGACCAGTTCCTCGTGTGCTCAATCTGTGCGAACATAAAATCACGCAGCGGCGCTTTGCCCGCATTCCACAGCGTCTGATAGTCATTGATCTCACCTTTCTGGTACGGCACAACGGCTTCGGCGTGAATCCGATCCACCGTCGGGGCCATCACCAGCATCGTCATGATCATCGCAAGCCCCAGCATCACCTGCGATGGCGGCATCTGTGCTGCGCCCAAAGCCTGCTTCAGCAACCCCAGAACAATAACGATGCGCACAAAGCACGTGCACATCAGCATGATCGACGGCACCAGGCCGATCACCGTAAGTATCACAATGATGTTAATCGCCGTAGACAAACCGGTCTTTGCCGGAACGCCATTCTGCCCGCTCGCGCTTGACTGAGCATTCGGTAGCGCATCGGCGGCCGAAGCAAGCATTGCGATTGGGTTAATGCCGTCACCAGTATTTGCCAGCAGCATCCGCGGATCAGGCGAGCCAATCGGCTGCCGCTCGGAATTCATCGCCGCACGCATCGCAGCTGGCATGGCCAACGATCCAAACTGCGCAGATGCCGAACCTACGCCAAAAGCCATCAGGCAAACCGTCGCGAGCAAAGTCGAAATAACTCGATTCATGAGACACCCCCGGCAAATCCGTTTGGGCGACGTAACCCGCCAGTTGCGGAGAACGATACATCAACCGTGTCAATGGGTTCATCTACACCACTAATCGCCGTGGGTGGCTCCTTCTCCATCTGCTTCATCGCCACATCAAGATACGAGTTCATGCTCTTTGATTCACCCTGGTTTACCTTGATCAGGATCGAGGCCACCTCCTCAGCATCGGTCAACTCGGCCAAGGTTGAGAATCCCGTACCCGCTTTACCAAAGCTCTGGTTCAGCAGCAGAATCCGACGGTCAAGCCGCAGAAGAATAAACGAACTCGTTCGTGAAACTGGGTAGCGTCCCAGCACTTCAAGCAGGCCAGACGGCGACTTGCCACCCGCACCAAGTGCTGCGATCAAACCCGGATCACCCTTGGCAAGCCTGCGCACAAAGTACGCCGCACCCAGAATTATCGCCACCACAAGCGCCAGCGGCCAAAATGCCGCGAACGCAGACGCCGCAGAGCTTTGCGACTCGCTAGTAATCGCCGACTTCGGCATCAGGTTTCCAGCAGGCATCGGTCCGAGTGGAAGTGATTCCCTGTTCCGCGCTCCCGTTGCCGATGGCACAGCAACCGGGGCCATCGCAGGAACACTGGCCGTAGAATTTCCGGCCGCAGCGGCCTTGCCACCCACATCCACCACCGGCACTGATTCCGCGCCAGCTGACTCCGATACAGGCTGCGTGCTGTTACCAGCAGCGGATTCTGGCTGCTGCCTCAGCACTTGTGATGGTGCGCCCGGCGTGGCGATTGCCAGGCTCGAGCCAACCACGCTAAACCAAAGGCACCCGAGCACCAGCAGCCTTGCGGAAACCTGAAGCGGCTGTCCGCGATATCTCGTATTTGTCTCAGTAACTTGCATAGTTGTCCGGGACCGGCAGAAGTGAACGAATATGGCAGAGAGTGACCAAGCTCCTCGAAAACACCATCGGGCTCGCGAACTCATCGCCGGTCAAGCAGCGATGAATCAAGAATCTCATTGATGCGCACACAAAAGTTGTCGTTAAGCACCAAAACCTCTCCGCGTGCGACGGGTCGGTCGTTGACGTATACATCCACCGGATCACCCGCGAGCTTGTCCAGTTCAACCACCGCACCTTCTGAGAGCTTCAGTACATCCTCGATCAGCATTCGCGTCCGGCCAAGCTCTATCTTCACATTCAAATTCACATCGCTCAGCAGCGATATGGTCTCAGGCAGTTGAGCTTTAAAACCTGTCCCAAACGTCGGCAGTGTGAATGCCGCTGGCGAGGCCCCCCCCGCTGCCGCCGCGGTTGATGGGCTCGCACCAATGTTGTGCCCCACTTGCCTCGCCGCACCGGCCGAAGCCGCAGCCTCCGCCTCGCTTGACGCCATCGCCTCCAGCATCGCCGCAGCTACCGGATCATCATCCTCCTCGGTCGTAACCTGAGACGACCCACCCATATTCCCGCTCGTCGCGGCGGCAATGGCAGCTTGAACCGCCGCCAGCGCATCCAGCGCGGTCTGGTCCGGCGCGGGCTCCGGTGGCTGAGAAAGCTCAGCAGCCGGAGTTGCTGCCACGGGCGTGGTTACCTCATCTGCGGAATCTTGATTGGGGAGATTGTTTTCTGCTGCCATGCTGGCAAGATCGGCCACGGCTCGGTTTGGCGATCAGCATTTACTGCCCGCTAGTGCAAACTCCTGCGCACATTGCCATTGTCCAAGCGCAACAAGTGCGGCCACACCTTCACAAACTTGCCCCGCGCCGGGGTATATCACCCAGCCAGTAGCAGCAAATCGCTGCGGCCTGGCACCGCCACCTGTATCAGCCAGCCAAAGGCCCAGCACAACCTGTTCCAAAAATTGCAAGCGAACGCACAAGGCTGTTGCCCATCCGGCCGCTCTTGGCCTGCCGCCAAATCTGACTATGCACCGCCGAACCGATCCGAATACGCTCAGGTACCGGTCCGACCGGACGGCCAGATCACCGATACTATTCAGTAGCAGTTCTGACCTGTCATGCAGCCGACGGTCTCGGACCGCAGTGTATCACGGTTCACGAATTCGTCCGGTCGGTGGCAGTGAATGAATTGGTCTTGGAGTATGACATGAGCACAGCAAACACATCCAGTCACAGCGGCACGCAGGGGCACAACGGCACCGAGGCCGGTTCTTCAGCGACGGTCGGTCTCACACTCGGTGATCAGCTCAGCCGCAGCCCGGTTGTATCGCAGGCCATCGCAACGCTGGTGAGCGAGTACACCTCCCGCTCCGCACAACTGCACGAGGCAAAGCCCGGCGACCCGGCCATGAAGGAGTCGTACGAGGCCTACATGAAGCGCGCCGCCGATGTGCGCGGCCGCGGGCTGCTCTACCCCTACCTAGGCAGTGGCATCGGCCGCGGGGCCTTAGTTGAACTTGCCGATGGCTCAGTGAAGTGGGACATGATCACCGGCATCGGCGTCAATTTCTTTGGTCACGGCGATCCGGACATGCTGGCCACCACGCTGAAGGCCAACATGACCGACACGGTCATGGCCGGCAACCTGCAGAGCAACTTTGACCATTACAAGTTCGGTGAGACCCTGCTGGAACTTGCCAAGCGAAACAGCAAACTCGCCCACGTCTTCCTCAGCACTTCCGGCGCGATGGCCAACGAGAACGCAGTAAAGGTGTGCTACCAGAAGCACGCGCCCGCCTCACGCGTGATCGCGTTCAAAGACTGCTTCATGGGCCGCTCAGTAACAATGAGCCAAATCGGTGATTCCGCTGCCAACCGCATCGGCGTTCCGCTGTCAACCCAGGTTGACTACATGCCCTTTTACGACTCAGTCACCGCCGAGCGCATGGGCAAGAGAAGGTACATTGACATGTCGGTCTGGCACCTCATGCAGTACATCGAGCGGTACCCCAAGCAGCACGCCTGCTTTATCTTTGAACTAGTCCAGGGCGAGGGCGGCTTTAACGTAGGTGACCGCGACTGGATCAAGGCCCTGATGGAAGTCTGCAAAGCCAACCGCATCGCCGTGTGGGATGATGAGATTCAGTCATTCGGCCGCACCGAGCGCATGTTCGCCTACGAGTACTTTGATGTTGGCGAGTATGTCGATGTCTTCTGCGTCGGCAAGATGACCCAGGTCTGCGCCACCATGTACACCAGCGAATACAACCCCGGCCCAGGCCTGCTCTCAGGCACCTTCGTGGGTGGGCCGGTTCCGTTCGCCGCGGGCACCCGGGTGCTGGAGCGCCTTCGAGATGGTGACTTTTATGGACCGGATGGCAAATTCGCCAAGCACCACGCCATCTTCCGCAAGCACATGAAAGAACTGGCCGCCAAGCACCCATCCTGGTTCCCACCGGTCATGGGCCCCTTCGGCCCCGCGGTCGATGACATCGTCGGCGGCACCGGCGGCATGATGCGCTTCTCACCCTTCGGTGGCGTCAAAGACAAGATCAACAAAGCCTGCAAGCATCTCTTTGATGAGGGCGTTATCGCATTCTACTGCGGCCACGGACCGTATCACCTGCGGCTGCTTCCGCCACTGCCCGTATTTGATGAAGCCGACTGGCCCAAGGTGTTCGCCTGCCTCGAGCGGGGGCTGGCGAAGGCGGCCGGGACGTAAAGGTGAGTTGATCGCAACTTTTTTAAAGCCCGGTTGCATTGCGCTGGTTGCTGAAACAATTTTTTTGGCACCTTTGATCATTTCCCGCCGAATGGGCTTTGATTCTGAACCGCGTCGTTTGAGACCCAATCAAGCGCTAATCGGTGAATCCCGCAAATTGGGGCGCGGGCAGTTTGGCTGGATGAAGCTACCATTTGTGCGATGGCCCACCCCTCTCCCCGGATTCGCGATTTTTGGCAAATGGTACTCCCAATAATTGCGAAGGAACATCCGCAGTGGGCGGGGCGTCAGGCGACAGATGGCTATTGGCTCCATACACCAACAGGAGTACGGAATTTACGGTATTACATCTTTGTCCGCAAAGATGACGCGGGCTGCGGATTGACCATCGCCGTCAACTCAGGTAAATCCGACTGGAATAAATCTGTTTTTGATGCGTTGAAAAACAATCGTGCTCAGATCGAAAAGGTGTTTGGGGAGTCGCTTCTTTGGCAACGCCTCGACAATAAGAAAATGTCTGCCATCGAATATATCGCAGCGAAAGACGGATATCAGGCGTCACCGCTGAAATGGCCGGGGGTCGCCAAGAAACTTATCGAAAAGGTGCGGCTATTCGAAGCCGCCTTTCAACCACACCTGCAAGCAGCCTGCCTGCCCCGGGAGTTGGAGTCGGCCGGCCAGGCCGACCAACCGCACCGAACACCGCCCATTGACGTTCTTACCAACAAATACAGCTTCTTTACAACGGCGGATGAGACGACAGAAGGCGACCTCATAGAAGGAGCCGTTCGGCGAACCACGGTAAACGCTTACGAACGAAGCACAGCAGCGAGGCAGCGGTGCATCGCTCATTGGAAATCTCGCTGCTTTTGCTGCAATCTTGACATGGGTGAGCGGTATGGACCGATCGCGAACGGATACATTCACGTCCATCATCTCAAGCGGCTGGCAACGATCGGGTAGTCGTATGTAATTGACCCCGTAGCCGACCTCCGGCCGGTGTGTCCCAACTGCCATGCGGTACTGCATATGACAGATCCGCCAACAGCCGTCGAGGAACTAAAACTGCGTTTTGTGCGCAACGTTTCGGGGCGGGAGCGGTAGGCTAGCACCGCACCGCGACGGCGAGTTGAAATCGAGGCGGCACAAACTAACGTGCCGCCTCGTGGTGTGTTTCAGCAGCCCGCCGCGAAAGCGTTGATGAACGCAATGAAGTCGCCACCGTCGATAACGCCATCGGGCTCAAATCCGCTTGGGCCCGCACCCGCAATGTCGGCCCTGGGGTCCAGTGCAGGGTCACCTACTGAGAACGAGTTGATGAACGCAACAAAGTCGGTGCCATCGACAATCGAGTCGCCGCACGTGATAGGACCACCGTCTGTCCCGACGATGTCTGCGATTGAGCAGGGCAGAAGGAATACCAACGAAGCGGCATCGCTGGTGGTTGTACCGCAGATGTTCGAGACCAGCACCCGGACTTGAAGGCCCTCGCTCTCGATTGCGGCGATAGACAAAGCATCAGTGAGCGCGCCGATAATGGTTCCCACTCCCGCCAGAGGGCCATCGGCAAGGTTAACCCAGCTGCCCCCAGTGAATTGCTGCCACTGGTACGACAGCGGAGTGCGCCCAACCACCTGAATGTTAAACGTGGCCGTGCCCGCAATGCACCCGGCGGTTGCGGGCGGCTGTACAATAAAAGTGGGGCACTGCACGAAAGTAAGCTGAACAAGTGTGGGTGTGTACGTTGCAGTGGGAACGAAACCACCGCCACCGGTTACGGCGCCAAAGGTACCAGTGACGCTGGCGGCGCTAACCACGTTAAACAGAGTTGTATCGGGCGGCTCGTAGCCAGCGGTAGGCTGGGCAAGAATTGAGCCCGCAATAGTGGCCGCTCCGCTGATGGCCAGGCGACCGAACTGGGTGAGGGCCGGTCCGGCAACAGTGACCGAGAGTGTGGCAGGTGCGGTTTGGGTGTAGGCACCGGTGATGGTGAGCGGAGCCCTATCAAGCGTGAGGGTGCCGGAATTGGCGACCACACCGCTGTTAGGGGCGATGGATACGTTACGGCTAGCGAAGCGGAGGGTGCCGGCGACGGCGGAGACATCGGCCAAAGCGTTCGCGTTTGCGCTGTTGAGCAGACCACCGGTCGCGCCCTCGACGCTGACGGTGGTTCCGGCAGCGATGGTGCGGACGGTGAGGGCGGTGGGATTGATAAGACGAAGGTTGCCGGCGTTTGATCGCCAAGTGCCGCCTGAGAGCACGCGGGTGGCTGAGTTAAAGCCGGTGATGGTGCCGGTGACATCAAGATTGCCGGGCCCTGCGGCGATGGTGCCGTTGTTGGTGAGCGTGACGGTGCAGTTGATGGTGCGACTTGCGACATCGGCCTGGATGGTGCCGTTGTTGAAGACGCTCATGGCGACGTTGAAGCAGGAACTGCTACCCAAGGCAAGATTACCACCTCGGATGATGGCCGAGGGGGCGATGGTCAGGGTGCCTGCGGTGGCCTGCTGGAGCGACACGGTGGAAGCGGTGCTGCCAACGATGGTGCCGGTGAGGGTTTGGTCGCCCTCGAAGGCGATGCGGGAATCCCCGGTGAGGGTGATGGTGCCGTTGTTGGTGACGTTGTTCCAGCGGATGCCGCCGCTGCTGACGGTGAGGTTGCCGTTGATGGTGATGTTGTTGAGCCTGCCGAAGGTGCACGGGGCGGGGAAGGTGAGGTTGGAGCCAGCAACGTTGACGGTACCGTTTTGGAGGGTGCCGTTGATTCGGAATGCCCGTGCACCAATGGTCCAGGCGCCGGTGGCAAGATCAATAGTGCCGCCGAGGGTGAAGTTGGTTCCGGTGAACGTGCCAAGAAGCGGGTTAACCGCACCATTAATGGTAACCGGCCCTGCTGTAGCATTGATGGTGCCGTTGTTGACGACCGAACTGCTGGCGATGAAGGCGCCCGGGCCGGCGGTGATGGTGCCGTTGTTGGTGAGGGCAACTGGGGAGGTGATGGTGCGGGCGGCGACATCGGCCTGGATGGTGCCGTTGTTCACGATGCTCATGGCGACGACGAAGCAGGAACCACTACCGAAGGAAAGGTCACCGCCTCGGATGATGGCGGAGGGGGCGATGGTGAGGATGCCGGCGGTGGCCTGCTGGAGCAACACGGTGGAAGTGGTGTTGCCGACGATGGTGCCGGTGAGGGTTTGGTCACCATCGAAGGCGATGCGGGCATCGCCGGTGAGGGTGATGGTGCCGTTGTTGGTGACGTTGTTCCAGCGGATGCCGCCGCTGTTTACGGTGAGGTTGCCGTTGATGGTGATGTTGTTGAGCCTGCCGAAGGTGCACGGGGCGGGGAAGGTGAGGTTGGTGGCCGAGACGTTGACGGTGCCGTTTTGCAGCGTTCCGTTGATTCGGTAAGAGTTCGCGCCAATGGTCCAAACGCCATTTACGAGATCAACCACACCGCCGAAGGTGAAGTTGGTTCCGGTGAACGTGCCGATGAGGGGGTTGACCGTACCGTTAATGGTTATGCTGCCAGCGGTGGAGTTGAGCGTGCCGTTGTTGACCACCGAACTGCTGGCGATGAAGGCACCCGGGCCGGCGGTGATGGTGCCGTTGTTGGTGAGGGCAACTGTGGAGGTGATGGTGCGGGCGGCGACATCGGCCTGGATGGTGCCGTTGTTCACTACGCTCATGGCAACGTTGAAGCAGGAACTAATAACGAAGGAAAGGTCGCCGCCGCGGATGATGGCCGTAGGTGCGATTGTGAGGATGCCGGCGGTGGCCTGCTCGAGAGATATCGTGCCGGTGGTGTTGCCCACTATGGTGCCGGTGAGGCTTTGGTTGCCCTCAAAGGCAATGCGGCTGTCGCCGGTGAGCGTGAGAGTGCCGTTGTTGGTGACGTTGTTCCAGCGGATGCCGGCGTTAGTCACGGTAAGGTTGCCGTTGATGGTGATGTTGCTGAGCCTGCCGAAGGCGCATGGCGCGGGGAAGGTGAGGCCGCCGCCGGGGTTGAATGTGTACGTGCCGCCGCTCAGGGTGGCGGTGTTGGCTAGGCTGAGTGTTGCGCTGACCGTGGCCGTAGTCACGGTGAGGGTGCGACCGGTCGCTACTGTGAGTTGGCGGCCGAGGTTGAGCGACGCCACAGTGACGTTGACGGTGGTGATGGTTACGGCCGGAGCCGCTGGGGGAACGGTGACATCGGCAGTGACCCCGGGGACACCGGCAGGCGACCAGTTGGTGGGTGTGTTCCAATCAGAGTTTGTAGTGCCGAGCCAGGTGACCGGCTGCGCAAATGCCGGACCCGCCAAGCATGCAGCGACAACACTCAAGCCGTAGTGTTTGAAACTTTACCCAAAACAAAACGCAGTGCAGCAAAAAGCATCGGGTCATCTCCTGTCCGAGATCCTCTGTGAATCGGGCGACTCTAACTTACCTGTGGGCAGGTTTTCTCTCAGATCTCAGCTTCAGAACTCTAGGCAATCGATTTGCACGGCAGCTTTGGTACACTCAGCAAATATGCCGAAGGCGCAAACGCGAAACTGGTTGGGTGCAATAACTGGTATCAATTGCGTGCAAACCGATTTATCCCCTGATTTAGGGATATAGGCTGAGTTGGTTCTGCTATACTCAGTGTGGTCCGAGAAACACCCGAAACCTGTGCCGCGGCTTCGGATTGTCGTATATTTAACCAGCCAAGCTAAAACCCACGCCCCCCACCGTGACCGGGGTGATGACCAAAGCCTGTGGCGAAACGTTTTTGGATCCGAACTTGAGTCAGGAATTTATGAACAACATGCCGCTCACCTTTGCCTCGACTATTGCACCGACGCTGGCACAAGCCCAGCCCGCCGGCGGTGGCGTCTCGCCCGTGACCTACGCGATCATTGCTGTAGTCTTCATCGTCCTGATCGTGGGCGTCATCATCATCGGTCAGTTCTTCAATCTCTACATCCAAGCGCTGTTCAGCAACGCCAAGGTAAGCATGGTTGAACTCATCGGCATGCGACTTCGCAAGGTAGATCTAAAAACCGTCGTGTTCAGCCGCATTCGGGCGGTCAAGGCGGGGCTTGATATCTCCACGAACCAGATCGAAACGCACTATCTTTCCGGTGGCCGCGTGCCGCAAGTAATCTCCGCGCTCATCGCAGCCCAAGGTGCCAAGATTCCGCTCACCTGGGACATGGCCCGCGCCATCGACCTCGCCGGCCGCGACATCTTCGATGCCGTGCAGACCAGCGTGAACCCCAAAGTAATCGATTGCCCCAGCCAGAACGGCCCACGCTCAACGATTGATGCCGTGGCGCAGGACGGCATCCAGCTCAAGGCCAAGGCCCGCGTCACGGTGCGCACAAATCTGTCCCGCTTGGTCGGTGGCGCTACAGAAGAAACCATCATCGCCCGCGTGGGCGAGGGCATCGTCACCACCATCGGCTCCGCCCAGACACACAAAGCAGTGCTCGAGAATCCAGACAAGATCTCAAAGACCGTCATGGCCAAAGGCCTTGATGCTGGTTCCGCGTTCGAGATCCTCTCGATCGACATCGCCGATATCGATGTCGGTGAGAACATCGGTGCCCAGCTTCAGGCCGCTCAGGCCGAGGCTGACAAGAAGCGATTCCAAGCCGAAGCCGAGAAGCGCCGGGCACTCGCCCTTGCCCTCGAGCAGGAAAACCGCGCCAAAATCGAAGAAAATAAGGCCCTCGTCGTACTGGCCGAGGCTGAAATCCCCCGCGCCATCGCCCACGCATTTAACACTGGGCAGCTCGGCGTCTTGGACTATTACAAACTCAAGAACGTCCAGGCCGACACGCTCATGCGTTCAGCAATCGCCGGCGGCGGCACACAATCCGTCGGCGAGCGCGGGCCGATGAGCTGAGAATCGACTGATGCTGGTCTAAACCGAAATTGTTCAAAGCCCGCCCGGCCGACCCGGGCGGGCTTTGTCTTTGGCCGCTGCACGCGGGCCAGCATGGTCTTGGCGAAACGCCGCTGCCGGGCTGGCCAGCACCTTACTCGCCGCGGCGATGGACATGGGCACAGCCTTATGGCCCGCAGCCTGAACAATGAGCGAATCAGCTTGTGTACTCAGCGAAACAAGCGTGGCCTTGGCCCCCGGCTTCAAACCGTTTTCTGCGATAAAGGTCAGGAAAGTGCGGTCCTGATCCGTTATGCGCACAATAGTGAGCTTGGCCCCGGCAGCGTGCTGGCACAAAGGGCGGCCGCCCGGCTGGCGTATCGTGCCCCGGGCATCCGGAATCGGGTCTCCGTGAGGGTCAATGGCGGGGTGGCCGAGAAACTCGTCTAGCCGTTGAAGGATGCGGGGCGACAGGGCGTGCTCCAGACGCTCGGCTTCATCGTGCACATCCGCCCAATCAAGCTTCAGGGTCGCAACCAGGAACGTCTCAATGATGCGATGGCGACGGAGCACATCCACCGCAGCTTTGGTGCCCTTGGCAGTGAGTGTTACCCCGCCATACCGCTCGGCCTTGGCAAGTTTGCCCTCGCACAGCTTGCGAACCATGCTGGCGGCGCTGCCCTTTGTCACTCCCAGCACCGCGGCAAGGCGAACCACGCCAGCCTCGCCCGTGGGTGACTCAGCACAAAGGGTGTGCAGGGCTTTGAGATAGTTTTCAACGGTTTCAGTGGCCATGCCAAAGGAGGGTAGGATGGGAGAAGGCCGGACAATTAGGTTTGATATCTGTTTACAAAAAAGTTTGACGTGTCAAACTTTTGAGGTATACTGCTCTCCGGACGCTGGGCGGTGGGCGGAAATGTATATTTGGACAATTGCAATGCCTGAGATTCCCGACTCTTCACCACCGATGACCCCGCCACCACCAGCCCACCCGCTTCCGGCATCTCAGCGGCAGCCGCGGTTTAGCCCAGGCTGGCGACGCGATGTGACAACGCCATCCCTCGCGGAGATTCATGCCTCAGTGCCGGTGCCAATGACCGGCCCAAGGTGGAGAAAGATCCTCGCGTTTACCGGTCCGGGCCTGATGGTCTCGGTGGGATACATGGACCCCGGCAACTGGGCAACCGGGCTCGCAGGCGGGGCACAATTTGGGTACACACTGCTTTCGGTAGTGCTGATTTCAAACATCATGGCCATCCTGCTGCAGCATCTGGCCGTGAAGCTGGGCGTGGTGGCGGGGCGAGATCTTGCCCAGGCCTGCCGTGATCACTTCGGGCCCAAGACATCATTTGCTCTATGGGTGCTCTGCGAAATTGCAATCGCCGCATGTGATTTGGCGGAGGTCATCGGCTCTGCGATCGCGCTCAACCTGCTGTTTGGCTTGCCACTGGTGTGGGGAGTTCTTCTGACAGCCGCAGATGTGCTCCTTGTGCTGTCGCTGCAGAACAAAGGCTGGAGATACTTTGAAGCGCTGGTGGCCGGGTTGGTGCTGCTCATCGGAGCGTGCTTCGCCTATCAGATGGTGGCATCACGGCCGGATCTACCCCAAATGCTCCGCGGGCTTATTCCCAGCCCCGAGATTGTGACCAACCCGATGATGCTCTACGTCGCGATCGGCATATTGGGAGCCACCGTGATGCCGCACAATCTCTACCTGCACTCGGCGATCGTGCAAACTCGGGCGTATCCACGAAATGACCAGGGCCGCGCAATGGCAATCCGGTACGCAACCGCGGACTCGACCGTGGCGCTGCTCTTCGCGTTCTTCATCAACGCGGCGATTCTTGCCCTCGCGGCGGCGGCGTTTCACACCACCGGCCACCAAGATGTCGCAGGAATTGAGGACGCCCACAAACTGCTGACGCCGGTTCTGGGCGCATCCCTGGCCAGCACACTGTTTGCGGTGGCCCTGTTGGCCTCCGGCCAGAACGCAACGCTCACCAGCACGCTCGCCGGACAGATCGTGATGGAAGGCTTCCTAAACATCCGCCTAAAACCATGGCTCCGGCGGATGATCACGCGACTCATCGCCATTGTGCCCGCCGTCGTCGTCGCGGCCATGTATGGCGAATCAGGCGTAAACCGGCTATTGATTCTCAGCCAGGTGATCCTGTCGCTCCAGCTCTCGTTTGCCGTCGTCCCGCTGGTATGGTTTACCAGCAGCAAAATGAAGATGGGTCGGTTTGTAAACAAGCCGTGGCTGGTGTACACGGCGTGGACGGTAACGGTGCTGATCGCCGGACTCAACGTATATCTGCTGTACCAGACTGTTGTAGGATGGCTGGCGTAGTCGCTTCAGAATCGCAACGTGACTCAAGCCAACATCCCCGCCTCTTCATCCTCAGTCACCGCATGCGGATCAATCTGTGCCTTGAGCATCATCGCGTACCGCCCGCCCGCGGCAATCAGTTGCTCGTGTGTGCCAGTCTCAATGATCTGCCCGTTCTCAATAACCACGATCATGTTCGCCGTGCGAACCGTGCTTAGCCGGTGGGCGATCACAAAGCTCGTCCGACCAGCCATCAGCTTGGCCAGCGATCGTTGAATCAACCGCTCCGATTCACTGTCAAGATTGCTCGTGGCTTCATCCAGAATCAAAATACGCGGATCAGCCAATATGGCTCTGGCAATCGCCAGACGCTGCTTCTGCCCGCCGGAGAGTCGCACCCCCCGCTCACCAATTACTGTGTCATACCCCTTCTCCAATTGCCCGATGAACCCGTGTGCATTCGCCTGCTGCGCCGCGGAACGTATCAGCTCATCACTCGCCTTGGGGTTGCCATAGGCAATGTTTTCCGCCACGCTGCCGTCAAACAAAAACACTTCCTGCTCAACAATCCCCAGCAGGCTGCGAAATGATTCTGGTTCAATCGTCCGCAAGTCGTGCCCATCAATCGTAATCCGCCCAGCAACCGGGTCGTAAAACCGCGCGATCAGGTTGCACAGCGTCGTCTTGCCCGAACCGCTCGGCCCCACCAGCGCCACCATGCTGCCCGGCTGAACATGCAAGTTGATATCGCTCAGCACAATCCGATCGTGCCCCGGATAACTGAAGCTCAGCCCCTCGACAGAAACCTCGCCCCGTGACTTAGCCTTGTCAATCGCAATCAGCGCGCCACCGCCCGCCGCCTTCGCCCTCGCATCACTCAGTTCCGGCTGCTCCGCAAACGCATCAAGCACGCGATCCCACGCGGCCAGCGAATTCTGCAGCGAACTCGCCGTCGAAACCAGCACCTCCATCGGTCCCAGCAGCATCAGCAAATAGCCCGTAAACGCCGCCACATCACCAATCGTCAGCGTACCCGCGAGCACCCGCGAGCCGCCGTACACCATCACCGCCGCCGATGCCGCAGGTATCAAAATAATCCAAGCCGTCTCAATGTACCGCGACCAGAACCAAATCAGCATGTCCTTGCGCGCCATCAGATGCGTGGCAATCACAAACCGCCCCGACTCGGCATAGTGCCCGCCAAATGATCGCACAACTCGAATCCCCGAGAACGTCTCAGTCGCGTGCGCATCAGCGTTCTGTCGATCCTGCTTGACCGATCGATGCACCGGGCGAATTCGCCCGATCCACGTGCGATTGGTAAAATACACCGCCGGAACCATCAGCACCCCACCCACCACCATCCGCCAATCCAACATCGCCATCGCAAACAGCCCGCCGCAGAACGTGATCACCGCACGCAGCGGGTTGTACACAACCGAGAACAACATCTCACCCACCGAGCCCGCATCCTCCCGAATCAGCGACGACACACCACCCGACTTGAGCGCTTGAATCCGATGCAGCGGCAGCGTCAGCAGATGCCGAAACAACCTCCGCCGCACCGTCGCCCGGGCAATCTGCCCCAGCCGCGTCATCTGGTACCGCCCAATGCTGCCAATCAGGGCAATGCACAGCGTGATTGCGATCATCACAAACCCAAGCGCCCACAACAGCGTCACCCGGCTCTCCGGAAAAACGCCGAACCAACCCGGCCAATACGGCCGCAGCCCCTCAGGTCCGGGCTTGTCCGACAAAATAAAGTCAAACGCAACCTTTGTTGAAAGTGGCAGCAACAAACCCAGCAGCGTCACAACGGTCAAAGTCGCGATCGCCACCGCCACCTTCCCGCCGTGGCCACGCAGCACCCGCAGCAGCTCAACAACCAAAACACGCACCGGCCGCCCAGCCTTGCGGCCGCGGCTGCCCGAGGTATCCTCAATCCAGTCCGCTTTGGCCAATTTGCCGTTGCCGGAATCACTCTTTGAAGCCTTGGCGGGCGAACCCGCACGCATCTCCTCCCGCCGCTTTTTTAGCCAAGTCGCATAGCGCTGGCTGCTTGAACGAATTTCTGTTGCCACATTGCATGATACACCTCCGCACCCCCTGCAATTGCGGCAACCAAAACAATTCACCGTCCCAATAAGCCGCCCCCAGCGCACCACCCGCCGTCATCCGGCAATTTCACCATTTGAACATTCAAACATTTGGCTACCCGCCCCCGCTCCCTTACCCTCATCGCTATGGCTCGCCCTTCCACCCCGCTCTCTTGGCTCGATTCTGCAAACACCCCTGATTGCCCGTTTTCCCTAGCCAACCTCCCCTTGGCGGTCATGCGCAAGGTAGATGCTGAGGGCGAGTTCGGCGTCCTAGCCACCGTCTTGGGTGATAAAGCCGTGGACCTCCTCCCGCTGATTGAAGCCGGTCTGTTTGATGATTGCCCGCACGCCGATGAGCTTGAGCCAATCTTTGAGGAAATGAACTGGACCGTCGCCCCCGTCACGCGAGCGGCGCTCACGGATGTGCGCACAGTCCTGCAAAGGTTCTTCGCCGCTGGTGATGCCGGCACCGGAAGCAGCGGCCAGCAAACCAAGCGCCTTCGCACCAAGTGCCTCTCGCCGCTGGAAACCGCTGAGTGGTTCCTCCCCGCGACGATGATGAACTACAGCGACTTCTACGCCTCCGTCCACCACGCCACCAACGTCGGCTCCATGTTCCGGCCAGACAATCCCCTGCTCCCAAACTACAAGCACATCCCCATCGGCTACCACGGCCGCGCCAGCTCGCTGGTTATCTCCGGAACCGAGATCCGCCGGCCCAGCGGCCAAACCAAGCCCGACGGCCAAGACTCCCCCATCTTTGGCCCCAGTAAACGCCTCGATTATGAGCTCGAACTCGGCTGCGTCATCAGCTACGGCAATGAAATTGGCATGCCCATCCCCATGGAGCAGGCTAATGACCACATCTTGGGCCTCTGCCTCGTCAACGACTGGTCGGCCCGTGATATCCAAGCTTGGGAGTACCAACCACTCGGCCCGTTCCTAGCCAAAAACTTCGCCACCAGCGTCTCGCCGTTCATCGTCACCCTTGATGCGCTCGAACCCTATCGCATCCCCGGCCCCTTCCGCGCACCGGGCGACCCCGCTCCGCTCGACTATCTAAAGCCCGGCGCGGCAGACGGCTTTGACATCTCACTGGAGGTCTCCATCCGCTCGGCCGCCATGGCCAAAGCGGGCCTGCCCCCCTGCCGCATCAGCCGCGGCAGCTTTAAAGACATGTTCTGGACCTTCGGTCAGATGATCACCCACCACACCGCCAGTGGCTGCAACCTGCTGCCGGGAGATCTCCTCGCCTCCGGCACCATCTCAAACGCCGATGCCGCCTCCCGCGGCTGCTTGCTCGAAATGACTTGGGACGGCAACGGCCCCGATGGCAAACCCAAACCCCGCAGACCAATCGAGCTGCCCACCGGCGAAAAACGTACGTTCCTGGAAGACGGCGATGAAGTGATCTTCGATGCGTCCTGTCGCCGCGATGGGCTGCCAACCATCGGCTTCGGTCAATGCCGTGGCATCGTGCAGTCCTAAGTACACTAAACTCTTCTTAGCAGTTCCCAACACCTCTCCCAGAATTCCCAAATGAACACCTCCACCAAATCAGCTCGCATCATCGCTTCGTTCATCGCCCTCGCGTTCTCCTTCTCCGGCTGCCTGCTCTCCACAGCAGTGGCACAGGAAAAAAAAGATGCGCCGCCCATCACCGCGACACCCGTCCCACCGACGACCGTCGCCCCGATGCTCACCGACAGCTTCACACCCTCGGCCGCAGCGCCAGCCCCGGCCAAACCGGCCGCACCAGCACTAGCTCCCCCGCCAGCGCCCACCGGTGCGCTCGAACTCCCCGATTCGGCCGCACCCGCCAAGGAGCTGCTCCCGCTGAGCTTCATGACCGGTCGGTGGCTCAGCGTCAACGCCAACAAGTCAGTCAATGAGGAGCACTGGTCTGCCCCCCGCGGCAACAACATGACGGCCCTGTTCCGCCAACTCCGTCGCGATGGCAAGCCCGGCCTGCTCGAGGTCTCCCTCATCACCGCCGAGGCCGAAGGCGTCATCCTTCGCCTCCGCCACCTCCACGGCCTGCTCGAGATTCCGGCTGGCCGCGAAGAGGTCTCCATCTTCAAACTCATCTCCGCAGAGAACAATCGCGCTGAGTTCACCGGCACCGGCAAGGGCGAGCAGGTCACCAGCGTAGTCTACCGCCTGGTCAGCCCCAACC
>JBBRKQ010000008.1:0-67235 GCA_038231815.1 Phycisphaerales bacterium | reverse complement strand
GGAGTCTTTGCCGGTGCTGGCGGCCAGTTTGTCATCGCCATCGGCCGAGAGGGCATCATCCATTGCCAGTTCGCGGGCCACAACCAGCGAGCCGGCCGAGAGCAGTGATTCGCGATAACGGATGTCACTCTGATCATCGAGCACCCGCGCGATGCACCGCCAGCCGGTGACGCCAAGCTCCGCGCCCTCGGCATCCTGGTTTGAGTCGGGATCGATGTTCAGCTCAAGCCCCCACGCATCGATCAACTCCTCGACGATCTCTTCAGCGGTCAGCAGATCCGGCCTGTCGGCAGGGGCCTCCAGCACGCCCCGGTGCTCGTGCAGCGCGGCATCGGCCCCGGAGAGCTGCTCGACGGCTTTGAGGTCAAAGGCGACCATGAGAGCTTCCACGCGATCTTTCTGCTCGACCGGTACGCGAACGGTGATGATTTTGTGCTCATCAACAAACACGTAAAAGAACGGCTCCTCGCTCATGGCTCCAAAGCCAACCATGCCATCCTCAAACAGAAACGACCGGAAGCGGCGAGCGCTGTCAAGGAATCGCTCGATGCCGACGAGGTCATAGCCGATGTACGGATCTATTTCCCGGTACGCATCGTTGCCAAGCAGGTCGAGAATCGGGTAAACCCGGCCGGGCAGCATTGCAAAGAGCTGGCGAACCAGAGGCTCGACGCGACTGGCCTTGACTACAACATCAAAGACGTACCTGTCCGGCCATTCCGAAGGCTCTCCATCATCGCGATCGTCAAAGGTAGTTGGGGCAACCGCATCGGCCTGCTCAAAGGCGGTGGTGTAGCCCTCTTTGGGTGACATCGGTTCAACCGGATACACGCCCAGCGGGAAATCAAAGCCCTCGATGGTGTGCCGAGAAATCGACCTGTCAACGCGGCAGCGAGCCATGGCAAAGTCTATTCATTGACCCTTGGGTGCCGCCACTATCCGACAAGTCGCGTATGGCGATGCGAGCAGGTGACAGAGACCATCGGAAGCGGACGCACGAACCGGGCAAATGCAAGATCGCAGCAACTGCCAATCAAGGCATAAGGCATTCTCATAGCGAAGGGTGCGAAGGGAAGAAAGGGGAGCGAAGAAAGCCGAGAAAACTCAGGGATCGAACCTCATGTTTCCTGTTTTTTCTTCCTGATGCCTTCCCTCGCATTCCATCGCCCTCTTCACCCTCTTCGCAACCTTCGCTGTAAAATGCAATGTATGGCTTCTCGTCGATCTCGCTGCGATTTCTGATCGTCGGTGCCGGCACACTCTTGCGTTTGCCTTGGAAACACGAGGGATGAGCGAGAAAACGCCATCCATTCAGCCAACAAAGGCGAATGAGGACACGAGCAACGAGCAAAGAAAACTGCGAAAATTCATTGCCGTACCTCATGTCTCCTGCCTTTTCTTGCCGGATGCCTTACTTTACAGCCCTTCGCTATCTTCGCTACCTTCGCCACGTTTGCTACGTTCGCTGCAAAACGTCTTTCGACGCTATCCGGCGATCCTGCCTACGAGAATCCTCACACCGCTCCCGCGTGTAATAGAAGGCCATAAAAAAACGTGGCTCCCTTTCGGGAGCCACGCCATTCAGCACGTGAAAATACGCAATTCAGCAATCATCAAACCTCAAGTCGTAAAGACTTAGGCCCGACGACGGCGAGCCGCCATCAGACCACCAAGGCCCAAGAGGGCGGCGGTGGCGGGGGTCGGGACCGTGAAGGTCGCGACTGCGACGGCATCGGTCGCCGTACCGAGGAAGCTGTCAATGCGGAGCAGGGTCTGCCCGATACCTGAGCTGAAGGACGCAGCAGAGATATACTGAACGTTACCATTGAAGGTGACGGTCACGTTACGGGCACTGTCCGTACCGGCGTTCTCGCGGGGCTGGAAGGTGACGCGGTAGATGTTAACCCAAGGGGAGAACACGCCGGTGGCGAGCGAGACGAAGCTGGACGACACGTTGCCACTGATTGCGGTAGGAACGCTGGCATCGAACGCCGCGATGCTGGAACGGTCAGCAGCCTGGAAACCGTTGGCGATGCGAGCACGGTTGGAACCGGACAGAACTGCGTTGACGCCGATACCGGCGTAAGAGCCAGGTTGGTCGGGGATGAAACCACTGCGAACAGCTTGGTTGGCAACGGCGTTACCGTTGGCGCTGTTCCAGTTGTTGGCGTTGGTCGCTGAGCCACCGTGGCCACCGGTGAAGAAACGGAACTGGCTGGTCGCACCGAAGAGCGCCCAAGCGCTGTCGTTCGGGCTGCCGTCGGCGGCATCAGTCGAGATCGGACCGCTGGTGTCACCAACGGTCGTCTGACCGCGGCTCAAAGAAGCAGCAGCAACACTATCGTTGTGAACGATGCGGTTGTAGCTGTTCGAGGTGCCGAAGCTGACGCGACCGATACCGTAGTTACCCTGGCGGGCAACCGTGGTGGGGATGGTCGTGTTACGGGTGGTGGTGGCGATGCGAGCCTGCAGGGTCAGACCGACGGCCGACGACGTAGCGCCGGGGGCGAGGGTCGCGGCCGGGAGCAGGTTCACCAGCGAGGCATCCAATGGATTGGCGGCCTCAGCATTACGACCACTACCGTCAACAGCCCAACGGAGTTCCAATGTTCCGTAGGCGTTGGTGTAAGTGGCTGTGGGAGCGTTGGTCTGTGCTGCAGCGATAGCTGCGAGACCAACAACGGGCAACAAAGCGGCGATAACATTCTTCTTCACGTGCTTCTCCTTCTTCCTACCTAAAGAGGTACTTGCTGAACGCGTATGAAAACGCGACGATGGCATGAAGATACACGATGTTTGCCATTCTGTCAAGGAACTTTAGGTCAAAAGATCGTTTTTTTGATGTCCTTGGGGTAGTCTTGACATTGACTTACCGGACCTGCCCATTCAAAATCATCGTTTTTGAGCGCCAATGCCGCTTTATCCACGATTTGACCACCCATATCCGATCAGTAGCCCCCTCGCGTTCCTGCACCTTCTTACGACAACTTTTAAGAAAAACCCCATTCGCCTGCGACCGCCCCCAATCAGCATTACGGTGATGCCGCATTTTTTTACAAGGGCCGCACCCTAAAAAGCGCACTCATCCCGGGCGAAAGCCGCTGAATGACCAGCACACCACCGTCGGCTAGTCCGAGCCCGAACGATGCCTCATCACTCACGCTCCAGACGCCGCTGACTTGCCGCTCACTTTCACTTGAAACTTCATCCAGATCGAGCTCCATGGCCCACGCGCCTGGCACGATGAGACTCTGGCCCACCGACCCGGTTCTCAAACCTGCTCCCAAACCCGGTCCCAAACCCGCTCCTAGCTCCATCCCCCAGCCAACCACACCACGTTCATTCCATTCACTGATGCTGCCCACTTGTGCTGGCAATCGAACCACAGCCCCGATTTGCCGCCCGTACAGCCGAATCATTGCATCCTCAATCGACCACAATGGCACAAATCCAAACACGCCCCCTCCGTCAACCCCGCCCCTCCCGTCCCCCCCGCCCCTGCACGACCACGCCACAGGGCCGATCGCTCTTGCAATTGCGCGAGCGCCGCGAGCCCCGGGGATGTCACCGCTTTCATTTGCCCTTCTCATGGCCGCGGCGGTGCCGCTTCGCTTCGGGCCCCAGCCGCTTCGCCCCACGGGGGTGCCGCGTTCGCCGTATTCTGCCAGTCGCAGCGAGTACAGTCGCCGTCGCTGCACTGCATCAAACATGTCTAAGTGCACACCCAAGCCGCTCTCACGCACCGCGCCGATGAGCGAACCATCGCCGCTTGGGACAAGCAAGAAGTAACCGTCCGTGGCACCTGCCCCTTCAAGGATTTCACCGGCCATCGCCGTTGCGCCCGCTGCCGCGAATGGCACGCATACCCCGGCGCGGCTGACCCACAGCCGCGGCTTCTGTCCGGCAGCACCCGCCGCAAGCAGCAGCACATCACCGGCATCGGTGAGCGGGAGCCAGCACTGCACACCCATTTCCGGCGGCAAGCCGGTAACAATCGGCCGGATTGTGCCGTCATCAGTCAGCCACGCTGGCACGGGCAAGCCCGATGTGTCGGAATCTATCAGCACTGCAAACCCGGCTCGAGTCGGGCCGTACATCAATTCGATGGTTTGACCGGCGTTGCCCACGCGAAGCAGGGGCAGCGTCGCCAGATCAGCAGCCGCCAGTTGCGCGGCCTGGCCTTCGCCCATCACAGTCGCCTGCGCTGTCGCGATATCCATAAGAGCGATTTTCCCGCCAGTTTGCATCGCCACAACCGTGCCCCGGCGAGCCAGGCGTGAAATTTCTCGCACGCCAACATCAATTGCGCCCAAGAGTTCACGCGGAGACGACACGGGCGTGACTTGGAGTGTCTTGATTTGTTGAGGCCGGCGGACCAGCCCCGTCGCGGGCTCCTCGATCTGGCGAACGCAGCTGGCCAATCCGCAGAGTGCGATGCAGAGTGCGGCTAAGACGGCACCGCACGGCAGCGCAACCGCTGCGGAAGAGCGGCGGCCCCGCCGCGACAGGGGGAAGGGACCGCCAGCGGCACTTGTGGAAACTGCTGACGAGGTGTTCATCCACTCGGCCATGGCACACGATACTCCGTGCAGGGTGCTGCGGCAGCAGAAGCGGCGTTCGTGAGCATCCTCGCGACGCGACTTGCCAAACCGCCGCATCATTCTTGAGCGTTCAACCTCAGGACTCGGCATGCCAGCCGCTTTCATATTTCAGTAAATTTGCGATGAGGCGATGTTGGCCATCCGACCGGCCCTCACTATCCTTGATCTATGACTCAAGGTCCATGGAACACCCCTGGTAGCGACTTTCCTTCGAACACACAACCCGCGTACGTTCAGGCGCGACGCATCAGTGGCCTGGCTGTTTCATCGCTGGTCTTTTCGCTGGTATGCTGCCTTCCGGGCACTGGGGCGATCGCAGCGGCACTTGGAGGCGGCGCGCTCGTGAGCATCGGCAAGAGCGAGGGCCGGCTTTCTGGCAAGCCACTGGCCATCACCGGGCTTGTGCTTGGGCTGCTGTTTTCAGGTGTGTGGATTGCGCTGACGCTCGGAGCATCGGCAACTTGGACAACGGTGCGACAGAGCGTGATGCCTGCACTGACGGCCTTTGAGAACGCGGACCTTAGCAAAGTGCGGCCGCTGATGATGTCGGATGTGGCGGGCGCCGTCGGTGATGAGCAACTGCTTCGATTCGCCGCTGAGATCAAGCAGAAGCTTGGTCGCCCGGAGGGATTGCCCGCCAACTTGCTGACTGTCACGCAGTTTTACTTCAGCACCATGTTTGGTGGGACCCTGCCAGCACCGTACCTCGCGCAGATGAGCACCCAGCCCCCGACGGCGCTTTTCCTGCCCGTTCCGGTTGAATTCACCAACGGTAGGGCCACAGTGCTCCTGCACCTGCCCCCAAGCGGACGCGCACAGGCGAGCTCTGGGAAGCTTCAAGGCTTGCTCCGCAACGTGATCATTATCCTGGCCGATGGCACCGAGATCAAACTTCTGCCGGACGATGCGACCTCGGGCAAGCCAGCAGCCAAACCTGCGGCAACACCCAATTCGAGCGATGAACCCACCACGACCGAAGAGCCAGCAAAGAAAAAGCCGGGCTTCTAATCCGCCATGGCGTGCTTTGACGATGGTGGGACGTGCAGCGCCACCGAACCCATCAAGATGAACCGAACCGTTCCGGCCAACGAACTCTACTTGCGGCAGTGGCTTTTACGCCGTGACTTTATTCGAACCTGACTGCTCAAACGTCCGGATAATTTTGTTCGAGAATTTCAGTTCTGCCAGCGACGATCTGGCAGTCACAAGTTGGTAAGACCCGCGCAGGAACAGCTTGGTATCGCACACTGCTGCCTTGGCTTTGAACCGGAGAAACTCATGCAAGCAACACGCATATTACTGGCAGTCGCCGGGCTCACTACCACGATCATCGTTGCGCCGGCGCTTGCCCAGAACGCTTTGGGTGGAGGAAACGCGCTGGACGCCAATTCGCGGATTGGCTCCAACGGCGTGAACGGGCCGGGACGGGACTACAACGCCATCATTCGTCAAGCCAATGCGGTTGTAGATGGAACGGCTACAGGCGGGCGGCAATTTCGTGGTGCGGGCGGAACCCGCGCAGGATCAGCCTTTCGTGATTCACTGGGCGGCGATTCAAACTACGCCTTTAACCGCGATGCTGCTCTCTCGGGTCTGACGACCAGTCGTGGGCGATCTTCTGATTTGCTGGCCGCACAGTCGGCGCTTTACACTGGCAACGCCGTGCCGTCCGGCTTTACTGACGACCTGTTGCAACAGCGGTTTGCGGCCTCGACGACGGGCTCTTCGCTCAGCTCACTGCGCAGCACTTCTCAGCGTGAGTGGGACAAGTCGCGCCAGCCCAGCGTGTTGGGTGTGATTACGGCCAAAGACGACACCCGCAGGCCGATCACCTTTCAGCCGCTGCGAGGGCTGAGTTTTAGTGACCGCGACCAGACCGATGTTCTGCCGTTCTCGCCATTGGAGCGTCCTGCTCGCTTCTCGCTTGATTCATCAAGGCTTGACAACGATTCAAACCAGACCAACTCGCCCACGGACCGGCGGGTGAATACAGACGGCTCACCACGCAACCCGACTGATGATTCTTCGAGAAACGCCCGGCCCGGCAACGCCTTGGACTCGGGTCAGATCTCCACCCGGGTCGATGAAGTTGATCGCCGCTTTGCGGCGGCCAGAGCGGAGGCCGTACGAACCGAAGCGACTGCGGCAGCAGCAGCCGAAGCCGCGGGCACGCAGGCAAGACCGGGAACGGAAGCGAGACCAGGCACAGCGAGACCAGGCACAGAGAAACCGGGTACAGAAGCGCTCCCGGGAACACCCGGCGCTTCAACAAGCGGTCGCCCCGGGACCGATCCGGCCCTTGAAAAGCTGCGGCAGAATTTGTACCAGACCCGAAAACCTCGCACGAGACCGGGGGCTGAGTCGGCCACGCCAACGAAGGGTGATGCGCCAGCGAAGACCAACCCTGACGGCACTGTTGATCGCTCCGGTCCGCGAGGACCATCGACCACGGCCGAGCGAAATGCAACGCAGGTGCCGCCGGTTGATTCAACGCTGACGGCCGAGAATCTGGGCACCATTGACACGCTACGGACAATGGCACAGGGCAAGCCGCTTGCATCACTCTCAGAAAAACCCCGCACCGATGCCGATTGGTACAACGTGATCATGTCGCGCGGGCAGGAATTGGTGAACACGGGCAAGTATTTCGAGGCGGAGGAGGTGTATACACGGCTGCTGGCGGCCAAGGAGGGTGACTCCATGGCCCGCCTAGGGCGGGTGCACGCGCAGCTTGGCGCGGGCGCGTACCTGACTGCGGGCAAGGGGCTGATTGAGTTGTACCGTGACCGGCCCCAACTGGTGCCCACCCGCTTTGAGGAGGCCGGGGTCATGCCGCGTGCTGTAGCTGCGGTGGCGGCGAAGCAGCTTGAACTTGAACTGGACAAGCCGGGAAGCGCCATCGGCTCCGAGGCCGCCGTGCTGCTGGCGTACCTTGGGTTTCAGTACAACGAATCGGCGTGGCTTGCGCGTGGGCTGAGCGAGGCTCCGAAGCGTGCCGACGAGTTTAACCGTCCGGTGCTCGAGCTGGTAGGTGAGGTCTGGAAAGCACCGAGCAAGCCCTAATGGGCTGAATCCGGGCTCACTGGGCTACCGCTGCCCTTAGTGGGCTACTGCTGGCAAGATTCGTTCGATAAGGCCGAGCGCGTGGCGAAGGTAATGCACGTTGCCCTCGCGCTCGAACAGCCCGGGCGCGGCGGCGGCGGTCAGCACCCTGCGAACGTTGGCGAGCAGACCGTAATCACCCACGCACGGCAGGCCGAGTTGCCGGCGGTACGCCGCCAGGCACTTGAGTGAATTGATGTTGCCAAGCAAATGCTGGCGACCCCAGAACACACGCTCGAGGTACAGCGCATCTTCAAGCCAGTGGCCCGGGTGAATCAATGCGAGATCGATCAGGACGCATGGCGGACGCTGGGTCTCCACTGGCGGGAGGCCAGTATCGGGAGAGAACGCCGCGGCATTGCAAAGGCAGAGCATTGGCACCGAGAGTCGCTGCATCGCGTTTCCGGGGTGCACATCACCGTGGCACCAAGCGTTGATGCCGCGGTGTGTCCAGCGGTCGAGCAGACACGGAAGCCGGCGGGAAACGGCTTTGAGCAGGTTGTGCCATTTCTGCGAGTCAGGGAACTGAGCCCTGCGCACTGCCTCGCGGCTACTGGCGATGGCCCGTTGCCACTCGCTGCCCTTACCCAAATCAAGCTCCTGAATCGGGCGGATGCGCTCGGCCAGCTGCTGCATTTTGGCGACCGAGAGCAGCATGCTCTGCACTGCGGCGCACGCCTCGCTGGGAGAGCCGCTTGCGGCGCTCGCACCTGTTGGAACAATGTGGCCACCAAGTTTTTCACAGATGAGCCACGCCAGGTCGTAACCACCAAGTTCAATTCCCCCGGCCAGCACTCGCGGTACGGGGCTGTGAGGGTCATCCCCGGCCGCGGCGGCAAGCTCCCTGGTCCACGCGTATTCGCTGTAGGCAACGGGGACCTTAATGACGACATCAACGGGTCCCGAATCGGTGCGGTAAACGCCGGTTGCGGTTGATGCCCCGCCCCGCTGCCACTGAGACTTGAAGAATCGCACGCCATCAAGCCGGCCGCCGGTGGCCTCAATGAGGGCGGGAACCAGAGCCGCACCGAGACATTCTGACAGCAGCGGTGGGGCTGGCAATGCCACCGACCGAGCCTCCGCCGCACCATGGCTTGGGGGGGAGGCGGCTGTGGAGGGGTGCTGCGGCTTGGAATGCGGCGGTGGTACGTTGTCCATGCCTGCTCCGGGGGTGCCAAATGCGCGGACGTGTGCGGATCGAGTCCCGTCAGATGTAAAGGTACACGACAGGATCGGTTCGTGCCACCCGGGAAATCGGTTTGGTTCTAAACTCAAAGATCGTGGCGAGGGATTTTGTGTGTTCTCGGTCGCGAGAAGGCCAAGTTCGCGGGGGGCCACTGTGCGGAGGACCAGTGGCGGTCCATCCATTGTTTTGCTGGCAAAGCAGGCGAGTTGTCAAAGCACCGAGATTACCCAGTCCGCCGGACGGGCAACCCTTGATGATTCGACAAGATTTTGGGAACCATTCCCTTGTTTTTTGCGTCTAATAGGGCATGCTGCTTGCACAGCCTCTCGCCTTGTTGGCGCGTTGGCCCTCGCAGCCTCGGTTGGCGGCGATTCTGCTTGCGGACCGGCCTTTGATTGATTGTTGAGCATCTCGAGTTTGTGCCCGCGGGGCAACGGAGTTTGATCCGGTGGTCTGACATCCGAGCCCGATAACCTGTAGTTGATGCAAGAAGCAGCCCGGCAAGGCGTTGCTAGAACTGGAACACTTTCCGCGATTGAACGCCAAGACCCGGGCCTTGCACGCCAAGCGAGATTGAGAACAGACCATGAAAATCACTCGAGTTATTGTCCCGGCCGTTTCTGTGATTGTTTCAATTGCAGGAATGGCTGCAGCTTGCCAGTTGGAGGCCGAGACACCAAGCCTTGCCTCCGCCGGTGAGATTGGTGCGGGCCAGCGGGAAGCCCGCGGGATGCATCGGTTTGCGTTTGGCCGTGGCGTGGCCAGCGCTGCGCTGGCGGGGCAGGCCGGGATGGGCGTGGGCACTGACAGCAGCCAGCGACAGATCAACCCCAGGGCCCTGCGAGGCGCTTTCGACAAAATTGCAGCGATCAACCCGCGTGTGACCACCGGCCCCCAGTGTTATTCAGACAACTTGACTGTGGAGCAGCTCGAGTTCATCATGGCCACGTACAACGCGCTTCCACCGGGGCAGTTCTTGCCGGGCAACGCGGCGCCCCAGTACAGCACCAGCTCGACAGTGTGGAGCGGGAACGGCCTGACGGGCGGCGGCACGCTGGCGATCAAGGCCTCATTAACGTATTCGTTCCCGGCCGACGGGACCATGTGGGGCACACCGGGATCTCAGCTGCCAAACCAGCTTTCGGCGAATTTTACAACTCTGCTCGGCTCGACGAATCTGGACCAAGGTCGCGAACTGATCCGCCAGTGCTTTGGCAGCTGGCGTCGAAATTCCGGGCTGACGTATACGGAAGTTGCTGACAGCGGCATCGCCATGGACTTTTCATCAACCCGCCGCAGCACCGTGGGTGACATTCGTGTGGGTGCTGTCTCGCAGGGATTGACCGGGGTGCTGGCGTATAACTACTTCCCGAGTGGCGGTGGCGATACGACGATCAACTCCGATTATTTTTCTGCCTCGCAGTTTGCGTTCGCGACCACCGCCAACACCTACCGCTACCTGCGCAATGTTATGACCCACGAGCACGGTCATGGGCTTGGCCTTGGACACCAGACACCCTGCAACAACTCCAAGCTCATGGAGCCGTTCATTAACACCAACTTTGACATGGTGGCCCTTGATGACCGCCGCGGCACCATGCGTGCCTACGGCGACCGTTTCGCCGGGAACACGTCGGCGACTACGGCCAGGAACTTTGGCGATTTGACGAGCCCGATTCTGCGCTCAGTCATTGAAAGGGATCTGTCGACCAACGGCCAGTACTCGGCCGGCAACCCGACTGGGGCTGACTGGTACCGCTTCACGATCACCTCAGAACAGAGCGTCGCAATTACGGTGACACCGACCGGTGTGACCTACCAGGCGGCCGACCAAATCAGCGGCTGCAACCCGACGGTGGGCCCGAACGTCAACTCGCTGAACGCGGGGAACCTTGCTGTCACGCTCAACGACGCGATCGGTACTTCAGTCTTGTTCTCGGCCGATGCAAACCTGAACGGCGGCAGTGAGCTTATCTCCGCTGGCACGCTGCCCCCTGGCACCTACACGGTGCGTGTCTATGACGTTGGCCCGAACGATGCGGCTGATGAGCGCGTGCAGACCTACAACCTCACGGTTCGAGTGGGTACAGCCAAGGCCCCACCGACGGCCTTTGCCGGCGTAAACAAGCGGGTTCTTGCAAATACCCGCTGCTTCTTCTACGGCAATCTCAACTCGTACGCCAATGAGGGCAGCGTCAACGCGTATGCGTGGGATTTCAACAACGACGGCGTTTTTGAAATCGGCGGCTCTTCGCTGTTTCGTACGTATGTCACCAACGGAACCTTTGCCGCCATACTGCGGGTCACCGACACCAACGGCATGACGGCAACCGACACGATCAACGTGGTTGTGACCGGTGCGACCTCAGCGGTTACGGCCGTGGCCCCCACTACCGGCGTGCAAGGAGCCCTGCTGCCCATCACCATCACGGGCACCAATTTCCGCGGCATCACCGCCAGCAGTGTGAGCGTCCTTGGTGGCGGGGTAACCGTTGTCGGCACTCCGACGGTTGATTATCTCGGCACGACCATCACCGGGCTTTCATTGTCGTTTGCGGCCGATGCGGCCGCTGGAACGCGCGATCTTCGCGTGGTTACCACCGACGGCGCGGTGACGCTCCCGGCTTCCATCACAGTGCAGTCCTGCCCCACGTTTATTGATGGCCCGACCAGCACCACCGTCCAAGTGGGAGGCACACTCACGCTAAGTTCAAATGTCGGCGGCACAGCGCCGGCCAATTTGCTCTGGCTGTTTAACGGCGCACCGATAAACTCGTTGTTTGCGACGGGCACCACAGGGCCGACACTCTTGATCTCGAATGTTGCCCTCAGCGATGCCGGCGACTACACCCTGCGAACCACCGGGCCGTGCGGCGTTGTCATTTCACCTGCGGCCACGGTTTCAGTCACACCACTGCCACCGGTTGGCGGTTGCAATCCGGCGGACATTGTTGATGGTGGCGGCGTGCCCCCGGGCGATGGCACGGTCGATGGATCCGACTTCATTGCCTTCATCAACGCGTTCTCGAGCGGAGATCTGCTGGCCGACGTTGCTGGATCAGAGGGACCCGGAACCGACGGCATTGTTGACGGCTCAGACTTCATCTTGTTCATCAATTCGTTCGCGCAAGGCTGCTGAATCGATCGCTGAGCGATCGTGCTGGGCTGCTTGTTTCCCCGGGACACGATTCGTTCGTCATCCCGCATCCCTCCGCCTCTACCGCCCCTCTCCTTAGAGGGGCGTTTTCATTTGGCCTTGCTTTTCAAATCAGCCGCACGGGTGATGAAGCCTCTCGGTCTCCAGCCGCGGCTGTCAGAAGCGACGGTTTTTCATCGTCAGGCACAAATACCTATGCCACGATGCGACTGAAACAGGGCTCGGACCTAGTAGTTTGCCTGTTAAATTTGGGAACTATTCCCTTGCCTTTTGCGTCTAATGGGTTATCTTGTCCTTGGAGCATTTCGCCTTGTCGGCGGAGCGCCTTGTGTGGTTGAAGTTTGGGGAAATCTACAACGTAATGGCTTCAAACATGCGTTTTGTGTGGCGACCGCTCGCACTGGGCGGGCAAGCCAAAGACCGCTGGTTATGAAGCTTGATGACGATTGATTCCCGCACGCCACCACAGATTTGGTTCGCCTTCGCACGCCTTGACGTTTGTTCAACTCGTTGCAGCAAGTCCGGTCACGTCCCACAGGCTCGGTTTTGCCCCACTCGGGCGGAGTGTTTGAAGTGAATATCCCACAGGTTCAGGCTTCCATCGTTTCCCTTCTTGTCTCCGCGGCGGGTGCCGCGGCGGCTTGTCCGGCATGCCCACCAAATTACTTGCCCATGGCACCGTGCGCCGAGGCGACCGTAAGCGACGGTTCGGCTCAGGGCCAAGTCCAGACATCGCCGGACAATCGTCCGCGGATGCTGCGGCGGGTGGCCCGCGGTTCTGAGGTTGCGCAGCTGGGCAGCGAGGCTTACGCAGCATCAAACGGTGATGCAGATGGCGGCCGCACCAAGCTCAATCCTGAAATGCTCCGCAGCGCCTTTGCAAGGATGGCGGCGGTCAACCCCCGCATTGAGACCGGGCAGCAGTGCTTTGCGGCCAACCTGACGGCGGCTCAGCTTGAGCGGCTCATGGCCACGTACAACGCGTTGCCACCCGGGCAGTTCCTTCCGGGCAATGTGGTGCCGCAGTTTAACATGGCCTCTGTTGCATGGACGGCCAACGGCCTGCAGGGCAGCGGCTCGAGTGCGCGCAAGGCAATCTTGACCTACTCCTTCCCAGCCGAAGGCGTGCCGTGGGGAAACTTTGGCGCACAGTCACCCAATCAGTTGTCGACCGATTTCGCTGCCCTCTTTGGGGAGGCCAACGTGGATAAGGGTCGCGAGCTTATTCGCCAGTCGCTCACGAACTGGCGTCGTAACGCGGGCCTGGTCTATTCGGAAGTGGCCGACAGCAACGTGCCGATGGACGGCATTGTTACCCGGCGATCAACCGTTGGTGATTTCCGGATCGGCGGCATCCCGCAGGGCCTTGAGTCGGGCGTGCTGGCGTACAACTACTACCCGTCTAGCGGCGGTGACATGACCTTTAATTCCGATTTTTTCCCCGCTGCGGCCGGGGCGTTCGCAAGCAACGCCAACACCTACCGCTATTTACGAAACGTTACATCGCACGAACACGGCCATGGTCTTGGTTTGGCCCACCAAGTGCCCTGCTTGGGCACCAAGCTCATGGAGCCATTTATCAACCTTGGCTTTGAAATGGTGACGCTTGATGATCGCCGCGGCGGACACCGGGCGTACGGCGACCGGTTCGCCGGCAACACATTGGCAGTAACGGCCAAGGATTTTGGCAACCTCAGCACACCGGCGGTGAGATCGGTGATTGAGAAGGACCTGTCAACCAACGGGGCGTACACGCCCAGCAACCTAGCGGGGGCGGACTGGTTCAGGTTCACGCTCTCGGCGGCACAAACTGTGACATTCACGGTGACCCCAACCGGAGGGATGTACGAAACCGCCGACCAAGCTGGCGGGTGTGACCCGACGGTGGATCCGGTGCCGATGGTGAACGCGACGAACGCTGGCAACTTGGCGATCGCGCTGTATGACAGCACCGGGATCAATCTGATTAGGATTGCCGATTTGGCCCAGAACGGCGGCGCTGAAACACTTGCGGCGGGCAACCTTGCCCCGGCGACGTACACGGTGCGCGTGTTTGATGTTGGCCCGAACAACACCACCAACCAGTTCGTGCAGACCTATGACCTAACGGCCCGTGTTGGAACATCCAAGGCGCCACCAGCGGCGTATGCGGGCGTGCCGAAGCGGGTGCTGGCCAATACAAACTGCTTTTTTTACGGGGACCTGAACTCATACGCCAATGAGGGCACCATTAATGCGAACACCGGCTACAGGTGGGACTTTAACAACGACGGAGTCTTTGAAACTGTCAGCAGCCAGCCGATGCGGGTGTATGTGACCAACGGCACCTTTGCCGCAACGCTGCGCGTGACCGATTCCAACGGCATGACGGCTGATGACACGATCAGTGTTGTCGTGACTGGTGCCACCTCAGAGGTTACTTCTATTGGCGCGGCAACCGCGCTGCAGGGTGCGACTGCGCCGCTGACGATCACGGGCAAGAACTTCCGCGGCATCACCGCAGCGGGAGTCACGGTCACCGGCGCAGGTGTGAGCATCACCGGAACTCCGGTGGTGGACTATTTGGGCACAACGATCACGGGGCTGTCGATGGTCGTCGCCCCCGGGGCTGCGGGAGGGCCACGCGACGTGAATGTTTCGACGACTGATGGTGTAGCCACCATCCGCGGCGGAACAAACGTGCTGACCTGCCCGAGCTTTACCGCCGGGCCGAGCAGCATAAGCCTGCCCGAGTCCAGCCCGCTGACGCTGACGGCCACAGTCGCGGGTACGGCGGCCCAGAGCTATCAGTGGTTGTTCAACGGCACGGCCGTGACCATACCCAGCGCAACGGGCATTAACACAGTCACGCTCAGCATTCCCTCGGCTGCCGTCAGCAATAGCGGCAGCTACAGCCTGCGAGTGACCAGCCCGTGCGGTGTATCTCTGTCCCCCATCACCACGGTCACCGTGGTACCGGTCATCACCTCCTGCGGCACGGCGGACATCGGCGGCGGCGGCGGCATACCGCCGGGCGACGGGATCATCGATGGTTCCGACTTCATCGCGTTTATCAATGCCTTCCCCATCGCCGACCCGCTGGCGGATGTGGCAAGCTCCGGCGGCCCCGGCCCTGATGGAATTGTCGACGGGTCTGACTTCATCGCGTTTATCAACTCCTTTGCTCAGGGCTGCTAAAACCGATAGCCGCCGCGGATCTGGAGCATCACAATTACAAAGAGCCCCTCCGGCAAGGAGGGGCTTTTGTTTTCGTGGTCGGGCTTGGTACCGCTCACCCACGTCGCCCATCGTCTGGAAGCGCCTCTTGGCCGAAGGCTTGGGGTACTTCGTGACTTACCCGCGTATCGCGGCCTTCATCTCCGCTACTGCGCTGCGCAGGCCGATGTAGATGCCACGGGCGATGATGCTGTGGCCAATGTGCAGTTCAGTCATGCCGGGGATGGCAGCGATGTGGCCCACATTGGCGTAGTTGAGGCCGTGACCGGCGTGCAGCCGCATGCCCAGGGCGCGAACGGTGTGGCAGGCCTCCGCGAGGCGGGCGAGTTCTTTGGCCAGCATTGGCCGCAGCGGGTCTCCGCCGCAGGTGGCGAAGGCATTGGCATACGGGCCGGTGTGCAGTTCGCACGCATCAAAGCCAGCTTTCTTGCTGGCCTCGATTTGCTTGAGATCCGCATCAATAAAGGCAGAGACGGTCATGCCGCCCCCGCTGTGACCGGCAGGGTCTTTGAGCTTTGCGACCATCGCGGTGAGCCGGACGAGCTGGCCAGCAACATCAAGCCCACCCTCGGTGGTTACTTCCTGGCGGCCCTCGGGCACCAGCGTGCTCATGTGAACATGCAGGCGGCGGGCGATGGCGACCATTTCATCGGTTGCGCCCATCTCCAGATTCAGCCGCACGCGGCAGAGCGGACGGATCGACTCAACATCTCGGTCGTTGATGTGGCGACGATCTTCACGGAGGTGTACGGTGATGATGTCGGCCCCACCAAGCTCCGCCTCGTGCACAGCGCGGCTTGGGTCGGGTTCACCGAAGGCGGAGGGATGCTGATCGTTGCGATAGCGGGCTTGGCGCAGCGAAGCGACGTGATCAATGTTGACACCAAGCAGCGGGGAGAGGGTGGCAGGGTTCACGGAAACTCCGGGAGGAGAGAAGTCGCGAGTTGCGCGGGACGTGATTGCGGCGAAACTCTAAGTGGAGATGAACGCACAGGGCGCAGAGTTTTCATGGCAAGGAACGCGGAGAAATCAGCAGGCTTATGCGGTCAAGGACAAACGGCAGAAACAGCGGACTGGCATAGGTTACGAGGCAATGTCTCAGTAATGCGGGCTCGTAAGTGGGACGGATGTTCCCGGTTTGCTGTATTAATTGAGCAGATGCCGGTGGTACCGGCCGGCGATTAGTAAGCAGTGATTCAGGCTGGGTTGCCGGCGGGGCGGAGGAACGGGGTGGGTGTGTCGGTGTCGGCTTCGAGGGTTTCGATGCCTTGGTCTAGGCAGCGGCGGCAGATGCAGGCGGATTCGTAGATGGGGCTTTGCCAGTACGCGTCGGTACCGCCGCGGAGTTCGATGCACATGGTGCATTTGATGTCGGCGAAGGCGCTGTCTATGCCGGCTCCGGCGAGCACGAGGTGGGTGTATGCGGTGCAGATGCACGGGGCGCAGATGAGTGAGCCTTGATGACCTTCGACCATGGGGCGATCTTCACTCCACGGCTTGTGGCAGAAGTCGCAGAGGAAGTCGGTCGGTTCCATGTTCAGGGCGTCGCTGCCGGGTCGGTGCATAGGTAAGGCTCAGGGAGTCGGCGAGATCGGGGGTGGGGCGGGAGTTGGTGGAACAACTAGTTCATTGGAAGCGTGCGGGGGAGAGGCGATATGGGCTGCTTACGAGCTTGCTGCGCCGGTAGCAGTCGTTTCGGGAATCGGCACTTGGGCCGAGGCTGGTAGCTGCGCACCGGGGCTTACCCCCCTGCCGCTGTCGCCATCGAGCAACTGTGTTCTGGCGATGAGCTGGTAGGTTATTGAGCGTGCCAGCAGTTCGCTGTGGGTGCCGGTGTCTTCGATCCGGCCGTCGTTCATGACCACGATTAGGTCTGCGTGCAGCACTGTTGAGAGGCGGTGTGCCACCACCAGCGAGGTGCGGCCTTTGGAGAAATCATCGAGCGCATCGTTGATTTTTTTCTCGCTGTCGGCATCGATCATGCTCGTTGCTTCATCAAGAATCAGAATCGCCGGATCACGCAGGATGGCGCGGGCGATGGCAATGCGCTGCTTCTGCCCGCCGGACAGACCGCTGCCACTCTCACCAATTGGGGCGTCGTACCCGCCCGGCTTTGCGACGATGAACTCCTCGGCCCGGGCCTTGCGCGCGGCATCGACCACCTGAGCCTCACCCGCGCCCGGCGCTGCGTAGCGGATGTTGGTGGCGATAGAACCCTTAAACAGCACCACATCCTGAGTGACAACGCCGATTTGCTCGCGAATTGATCGCCGCGTCACTGTTGAGATATTTACACCATCAATGAGGATACTGCCGCCCGCATCTGGCTCAAACAGCCGCGGAAGCAGGCTGAGCAGGGTGGTCTTGCCGCACCCGTTGGGGCCAACAAAGGCGATGCGCCTGCCGTGCGGAACAACCAGTGAAACTTCGCGCACGGCGGGCCGGTCAGCACCCGGGTACGTGAAGCTGACGGACTTGAACTCGATGCTGACGCGGTGGCGGGGCAGTTTGGGGCAGTCTTTGTCCTGCTCGGTTTCGCGGGGCATCCGAAGTACTTCGCGAAGTTGGTTGGCCGCGGCAGCGGAGGATTGCATCTCAGAAAGAAAGCCCGTCAGCGGCCGCAGTGAGGCGCCGGCGACGCCCAGTGAGGCCATCGTGACGAGGAACGAGGATGGATCAAGCTTGCCATCGATAATGGCCTTAGCCGCGATGACGGCCAGGAGCCCGAGGACGAAGATGGCCAGGGTCTCAGTCAGGGGTGTTGAGATGGCCTTTGCGGTACGCACCTTCAGATCCTGAGCCAGCAGGTGATCACTGGCGGCTTTGAAGCGGATGAACTCCTGCTCCTCAGCCGTGGAGGTTTTGACAACCCGCAGATGAATACACGCATCATACGCGGTGCGGAGCAGTTCTGAGCCGGACGTGAGTGAGGCCTTGGTGCCCCGGCGGATGATCTTGCCGGTCTTGCGGATGATGTGGTACAGCACCGGGGCGACTAGCACTGCAACGGAGGCAAGCCGCCAGTCCGTCACGAATGCGGCGATCACGGCGATGAAGCCCTTTGACATCTGGGCAACCAGCTTGCCGAGCAAAGAAGTAAAGCCATTGGCCACCGCGGCCGAGTCACCAACGATGCGGCGGATTTGGGTACTCGGCCCGACAGCCATCATTGAGGCCAGCGGACTATCGATGACACGCTTGAAGCACTCCTCTCGGATTCGTGCGACAGTGCGGTTGATGACGGTGAGCGAGTAGTAGCTGTGCAGGAAATTGCACATCGCCCCGAAGACGGTGAGCACACCAAGAAAGCTCATGACACCGATGACGGCGGCGACCGGACCAGCCGGCAGCGCATTGATGAGCGCATCCGGCACGAGCCCACCGACTTTGACATCAAGATCACGGGCGAGCTGGGGGAGGTCTTTGGTGTTGGTGGCTGGCTTGATGGCGGTTGGCTTGATGGCGGTTGGCTTGCTCTCAGCAGATGCTGCGGCAGAGGCTTGATTTGACTCCGCCGCCGCACCGGTGGGCGGCTGTGTTGCTGTACCTTGTGGGGTTGCGGGCGTAGCGAGCGGGGCTTGCGGGGCGGCCAATTTGGCATCAACCCCCAGAATCACCTGCAGGACTGGAGTAATGGCCACCAACCCAACACCAAGCCCACCAGCGGACAGCAACGCAAAGACAAGGGCAAGCACCAGCCGAGAACGTTCGGCAAGCATGTAGCGGGCAAAGTACCAATAGTCAGCCATTGATGGAAATCATAGAAGCCAACCCCGCTCGGGGCCGCCGAAATGCCGCTGCGATGCCCGCTGCAAACGGAAGCGGCGCTGTGCAAACTACCCGACATGGCCACGGGCCGCGGCGACGCTGAGCCGGATGGCCTGGCGAAACAGCAGCACGGCAGCAACCGGTGGCAAGAAAATCGAGAGGATGCCCACGGCGGCAAAGTCAACCGTCCATTGCTCGCGAAGCACTTGCTTGCCAACAAACGACACCGTGCTGGCGATTGCTCCGAACACGAGCCCCGGGAAGACAAACACCAGCAAGCCGGGGTTTGGCACATCACCAGCGAGCCCTACACAGAGTGACAACTGTACGAGTCCAAGTCCGATGCCGGTCCACGCGGTCTGCCGGCATTTGCGGGCGAGTGACCGTGCATCAGCAGAGACAATCTCCACACTGGTTAGCATGGCGTCGCTGGTTGGCTTCTCGGTGTCCACGTGGGCATTGCATTCCGGACATCGGTCGGCGATGAGCTGTGTCAGGTCATAGTCGCACACTGGACAAATCCCGTGTCGCAGCACGCTGGTGGTGAGGCGACTGGGCCCAAAAATTCCGAGCGGCACGCCAACAGAACTTAGGATTTGATGGAGCTTTCCTGTCATGCTCGCTGCGGGAAGCATGCCAAGTACGGGCACGATTCCTAGGACGCCAAGAACGATGCCGCGGTCGGTGCAATCAATCTCGGATTCATTCATCGCACGGTTTGCGTTTGCGATGCCGATGCCCATTGTCACTGCGGCTGCGATCTGAAGCGGGCAGAACAGCAGCCAAAAGAGCGCCGCACCAGAGAGCCAGACTCCGAGCAGCAACGGTACGAACAGGGCCGCGATCCCAAGCCCGATGCCGCCTGCCAGCACCCGGTACGAGGCGGCCGCCGTGTGCAGATTGACCTTCCGCCCACCGAATACCGTCTGCTTGCTCTTTGTCGCACCACTGGCAGAAACTGCATCACCCGCTGCGGTGGCCAGCTCGCGTGCAGCCGGCTCGGCTTGACTCATGGCGACTTGTTCTGATCCTGTGTCCACGGGTGGTTCGCTGAGCAGTTTGAAGCGTGATGGATACGAGTATCTATGCGCTGCCAAGAGCGGATCGGTTGCCTGTGGCGGGAGATTTCGGCGAGGCACTTTCGGCGATCTGCAATCGGCGACCCGCAATCAGCGATCTGCCGAATCATCCCGCCCGCGCGCTACCGCCGCGTTCAGTCGCCCGACGCACTCCAGCAGCAGCACACTGCCCAGCGGCGGAAAGCACATGCCGATACATCCGGTGATCAAAAAATCTACTCTCCCGTGTTCACGCAAGAAGTTCTGTACCCACAGCGACACAATGCCCGCAGCAATGCCAAAGACCAGTCCCGGCAGGACAAAGACGGCCCCAAAGTTTAAGGCAGTGTGTTCGAGCAGCAAAAAGTACACGGCAAATTGGACTGCGGACAGCACGAGCCCGGCCGTGGCAACTCGGCGACATCGCTGGCGGTGTACCGCAGCCTCTGCGGCGTTTACCTGGATGTAAACCATAAAGCCGGTGGCCGTTAGTTTCGCCGCGGCGATGTCGGCGTTGCACTCCGGGCAGCGGTTGGCGGCCAGCAGCACTAGGTCGTAGCCGCACTGGTGGCACACGCCGTGGCGCAGCTTGGCAATGTCAGCTGAGCGTGGACCCAGCCACCCCACCGGCAAGCCCAGCTTGTTCATGAGCATATGGATTGCTGCGCTGCCTGATGCCGCGGGCAACAAGCCCAAGATCGGCACAATTCCAAACACAGCGCTGAAGATCGCGATAGAGATGTACTCAACCCGTGACCGCCCTGTTGCCCGGCCCGAGACATAAAGCCCGCGACCGATCGTGCCACCGACAATTATTTGCAGGCCCACCAACACGATGAGCGAACTCACCGGCGAGCGGCCCGAGCTGCCAAGCGCCAGCGCAAACGGCGAGAAGCACACACCCATGACAACGGCAATCGCCAGGATGCGATATGCGCGTGCAGCGCCGTACAAATCAATCGTGCGACCGTCGATGATGGCTCTTTTTACCATCACGCCGTCGCTGGCTGGCACTTGGCCCATGCGATTCAGCCCCTCGGTGACTTCAGCCGCTCTTCAAGCTGCTTGACAACCTTGCCAAAGTCCTCCTCGGTCTGGCAGCGGTCCTCAATCGTCTTAACGGCGTGCATGACCGTAGTGTGGTCGCGGTTGCCGAAGTGCCCGCCGATTTCTTCGAGTGAGAACCGCGTGTGGTGGCGGGCCAAGAACATGCACACCTGCCTGGGCTGGGTGATGGACCGGTGGCGGCGCTTGCTGACGAGATCAGGCTCGGTCACGCCGAAGTAATCTGTCACCAGTTCGATGATGCTGCGCATCTGCACCTTTGGCTCGATGCGGTTTGAGTCACCATCGCTCAGGGCCATGCGGGCCAGCGGCATGTCAATCTCGCGACGCTCCACATCTGCCATGACCTGCAGCTTGGTCAGCGCACCCTCAAGCTCGCGGATGTTGCTCTCGATGCGCCTGGCGATAAAGCTTGCCACTTCCTCGGGCAGGTGCACGCCACGAAGGCGAGCCTTGGTCTTGACAATCGCCTCTCGCGTCTCGAACATCGGCGGCTCGAGCTTGACGACCAGGCCCCAGTTAAACCGAGAAACCAGCCGCTGCTCCAGATCAGGGATGTCATCCGGCGATGCATCGCTGGACAGCACAAGCTGCTTGCCCGCTTGGTGCAAGGCGTTGAAGGTGTGAAAGAACTCTTCCTGAAGGCGGCCACGCCCGGTCAGGAAGTGAATGTCATCAACCAGCAGCATGTCTACATGACGGAACTTGTTGCGGAACTGGGCCATCATGCCCGCCTGCACGGCATCCATGAACTGGGTCATGAAGCCATCGCAGGAGGTGTAGTAAATCACCGCATCCGGCTTGCGGGCTTTGGTCGCCAGCACAATGGCCTGGAGCAAGTGCGTTTTTCCTAGGCCCACGGCCGCGTGCAGGAACAACGGGTTGTACTGCGCGCCCGCGCCGTTGGCAACAGCCAAGGCTGCGGCGTGGGCAAAGCGGGTCTCCGGCCCGACAACAAAGTTCTCAAACGAGTTGTCGGGGTTGATCGTCAGCCCATCGGTGTACACATCCAGCACCGGCCGGTAGTTGGGATTCGCCAGCCCCGCACCCGGCCCGAGTAACTCCGCCATAACCGCAGAGGCCGTCGGGCCGTTGCTGTCAGACTCATCATGCCCCCCGCTGCCCTGATGACCACCCGTGGGGCCGCTGCGCTGCGGGTTGCTGGCCTGTTGGGCGGCATCAACCTGCCGTGCGGTTTGACCGTGGCTGGGATTGGTGCCCTGCCCAAACTGAGACTGATGGGGCTGGTGCGATTGGAGCGCCTGCTGGGCCTGGTGCGATTGGTGCGATTGGCCCGCTGAACCGTTGTGGCTTGCGTTCTGCGATGTGGGGTAACTTGCAGACTGCCCACGCCCGCCCGAATCCTGCCCAGCTGTTACCGGCGTGGCCGGTGCTGCCTGCACCACAACCGGTACGGGGGCGCTTGTCAGGCTCACTGCCCGGGGCAGGGGCGGCGGTGGGGCGGCCACCGAGTCATTCGGCCCGAGAAAACGGATGCTCACCAGCAGTCCGGTCACGGCGCGTGCCGCATCGGCAAAGGCGTTGCCGCACGAGCGCTGGAGGTAGTCGCGGTGCACATCGGTGGCGGCCCGGACCTGCAGAACACCGGAAGAAAACCCGATGCACTCGAGATTCTCGAACCACTGGCGGCACAGGTCCGGCTGGGTCCGGCGGAGGTGCTTTAACAGCTCCACCCAGGTCTGACGGTCCGCACTGGCCGCATCGGTCGCGCGACCGGCTGGCGAGGAGGTGCGGGCCGTTGGACGCGGAGGATCAGAGCTTGGGCTGGGCATGCGGGGAGACCTATTTTAGGTGAACGTTTGGATAGTCCGGCACCCGGGTGGTCGGTTTGTGGGAAACCGGACCGGCCTTCAAGATACGGGGGCATGTTCCGCCGGTCAACTCCCAATTGTGGAAAACTTTTGAGGCCTGAATGTCTGTAAGATCGCGTATGGATCGACTCAGATCGAACCGTCAGGCAGAAGTTTACAACATCTGTAGAGGCTGTGGGTGAATTGTCGGTTCAGGAACCGACAGCCCGGTTTTTATTACTTATCACAGATGTTACCCACATCTTTACACCGGCACCCACCGTCTCGCTGGGGGTTGACTTCAGGCTCACTCCCGGGGTAGCGGCACCTGATTTCCAGAATTTCCCATTTCTCCAAAACGAAAAACGCACCGAGACAAGTGTCTTCGGTGCGTTTGAGTCGGTTCGCCGGAGCTTCCGTTTTCCCGTGAGGCGATGCCCCAACAGAGATTTGTCTTGGCACGGTGACACTCGCCACCACTGTCCCATCCTCTTACCGGCGCATTGCGGTGGCAACCTTGCTGATGGCTTCTTCGATCACGGCAAAGTGTGCATCAGTGAGGCCGTGGTGCATGGGCAGTGACATGACGCTCTTGGCCAGGTTCACCGAGACTGGCCAAGGGCTTTGGCCGGCCAGGTGCTTACTGAATGCGGGCTGGTCGGGCAGCGCCCGCGGGTAGTGAACGGCGTTGGGCACACCCTCTGCATTAAGCGCTGCGCCAAACTCATCACGGGTGCAACTGAACATATCAGTGTCCAGCACAACCGTAAACAGGTGATATGCCGAGACAGCGCCGGGCGTGATGGCCAGCGGGCGGACGCCCGGGATGCCGGCGAGCATCTTGTAGTATCGCGCAGCGGCGGCCCTGCGGGCATCTGTATCTGCCGGAAGACGATCAAGCCGTGAGCAACCGATGGCTCCGGTGATGTCATTCATGCGGTAGTTGTACCCGATGTGCTCGTGGAGGTACTTGTCGGTCTCACCGTGGGAGCGCAGGAGCTTGATTTGCCGGGCAAGGGAATCATCATTGCAGGTGACCAAGCCGCCCTCACCGGTGCCCAGGTTTTTGGTGGCGTAAAACGAATAGGTCACAACATCACCAAACGCGCCGATGCCGGTGCCCTTGTACGTGGACAGGTGGGCTTGGGCGGCATCGTAAATGACTTTGAGATTGTGCTTCTTGGCCAGTGCCTGGACAGCATCAATATCGACCGGGCAGCCGTACATGTGGGTGGCGGCGATGCCGCGGGTTTTGGCCGTGATGCGCTTGGCCGCATCGGCAAGGTCAATCTGGCCGGTGTCGGGCAGAGCATCAACAAAGATGGGGTTGCAGCCGCGGGCAACCAGCATGGAGGCCGTGGCGATGTACGACCATGCGGGCACCAGCACATCATCACCGGGCTGGAGCAGGGGCTCATACGCAAGCTGCAGGGCGCAGGTGCCGTTGGCGCAGGTCATGCCGTGCTTGGCGTTTGACATGGCGGCGATGCGGGTTTCAAGCTCTTCACACTTCTTAGCCGCCCGCAGAATGCCCGACTTCAGCACGGTGATGGCCGAGTTGATGTCAGCCTCGGCCAATGCCGGGAGCATAAACGGAACCTTGGCTGCGGCGACGGGGGTGCCACCGGAGATGGCGAGCTTGGCGGTGATGGTGCTCATGTGGTGCGTTTCCTTTTTTCTAGCAACTGTCCTTCTGGCGGCTCTTCGCCGCGGCTGTCCAAACGGATGCTTTACCATCGCAAGTCGCGCAGGTTGGCTTTGCATTATTGCGCATACCCCACCGCCGGGACGGGGTTTGGGATTGTTTTTGGCGACCCGGAGATGCTTGAAATGGGTTTGACGGCCACTACACCCCAGTAAGAGCCAAGGGATGAATATACAGTGGTTGAAAAGTCCGCAAAATGCCGCTGAAACCGCGTTTCGAAATATTTCGGCGCACCGGCAAAGAGCGCTCAGGCGACGACACGCCGCGGTGTGCGGAATAGGGGTGGCGCATAACGCACAAGCCCCGGAGCGACCCGGGGACTTGTGAAAGCAGCGTAGAGTTTTCGACTGGAAGCCCCCACGCAACGGCGTAGGATCAAATCACCAACCCACGCCAAACGCATTGATGAAGGCTACGAAGTCGCTGCCGTCAACAATACCGTCGCCCGGTGGATTGCCGCCGCCGTCAACGATGTCGGCCAGCGGCTCGGCAGCGTTGAAGGCGTTGATGAAGGCGATGAAGTCATTGCCATCCACAATCCCGTCGGGTGGTGTGCCCGCACCGCCTCCAACAGGTCCGCCGGGTTGGGGTTTCCGCCGATCGTGCAGCCGAGGTAGAACGTAAACGCATCGGTCGTAACGGCGACTGGTGCCGTCGGGCTGATGTTCGAAAGCAGGTTGCTGGTGGGCGTCGCGCGGTACAGTCCAACACCGTTAACCGGTATTCCTGGCACACCCTGAAGGCGGACCGTTCGGCCGGTGCTGCCACCGGGGAACGACTGGGTCATGGAACCAGCGTTGATGGGATTCCAAGCGGTGCTGCGGGGTACCTGATACTCAAGGAAAAGTGGTTGGGCGGCGCCTGTACCAAACTGTACCGGACCGTTGAACTTCACATCAACCGGCACGCTGCCTTGACCAAACGCGGCCAGCGATTGGGCACCCGGTTGCGAACCAACGGTGGGCGGCGAGCAATCGCGCTTCCAGACGGTAAACGGAGCGCGGCCAACCGCCCCGCCACCGATATCTGTTGACGTGTACTGCTGAGCGCTGCTGCTTGGGTTGGGCACAGGCGAGAGGACGGAACCACTGGAGCCACCGACACGGACGGTGCCCGCCCAAGTGCCGCCGCCGTTACTGGCGTTGATGAGCACCTGGCCGGCCAGCCCGGGAACACCCGCTGAACCAAAGGTGATTGTACTGTTAGACGGCAGCCCATTTTCCAAACGGAGTGTCGCACCTGAGGCAAGCCGGTTGATGGAGATATTCGGGTTGGCGTTGCCGGCCGCACCGATGGTGATAATCCGAATGTACTTGTCGGCGAGGATGGTGCCAGTGACAGTGATGGGGCGGGAGGCGACACCGTTAATGTTCACCTGAGCCTCAAGATCGCCGGCGCAGGAGAGGCCGTCATTGACTGAGGTAAGCGTGGGGTTGCCGAGGCCAGCAACCCGCAGCGTACCGACAATTGGTCCGCCGGTGGTTCGAAACTCGCGTGGGGCAGGCGCAGAGGCAAGATCGCTGCGACCGCGGAGCGTGCCGTAGAACTCCGCACACCGAATCGCGGTGATGACGGCCCGGGTTCCATCGGCGCTTATTGTGACTGGGTTGGCGCGGGTGCCGATTGTGCCAGTAACGAAGAGGTTTGAAATGGAGCCCCGATCACAGTTGACATTACCGAGGAGTGAGCCGGCGATGGTCGTGTTCGAAAGTTGCGTGATCGTTCCCTCGGTATCCATGTTTGAAGCGGTTCGCGGCGATAAGACAATGTCGCCGGTTACAGACCCAGCAATGCTCGCGAGATTCCAACCGTGGACCCGTACAGAGCCAACATCTCCAGAAGTCACGCCGCCACCCGGGATCTGGTTGCTTCCGGTGCGCAGGTTCGTCAGAATCAATGTGCCAAACTTGTTTTCAGCGCGGACGAAGTCAATTGAATCGACGCTCGCACAGCGAATCACATCAGCTTCGGGGCTGATGACAAGCTCGATCTAGTCAGAAGTGTCGATGGTGATGAATACCGAACCCAACGCCGATGTCACCTCCGTCGGACGAATGATAATCCGCGGTGCGGTGCCAGCCGCGCTGACCGTGACGCTGATGTTTGTTTTTCCATTTACGACCGCATTGTTGGTGACCACCGCCGAGCCCCGCAGTTCAACAGTAAACTGGGCGATCGCGGTCGTGGGAGGAAAGAGCAGTAAGGTGGGAATGGCCACGCAAAACGAACAGAGGATCTTATTCACAACGATTTCCTTTTTCGAAAGGCACATGAAGTAAGTGATGCCACAACAAATGCAACAAAGCACGTCGGAGTTGGTACTGTCGCCGCTATCCGCAGTCCTGCCAAAGTGAAGAGGTCATCGGCAAATGAGCCAGAAGGTCCACTCTGGTAGATTGAATCAGTACTGCCCGGAATTAAATCTCTCACGCCGCTGCCGGAGAAAAAACGGCTCACGCGGTCAATGGCCGCATCCTCGTTCCAGTCCCGGGAACTCCCCGAAAGATCGAGCAAACCCCACGGGCTTTGCGTGTTCGCGTACGAACCAACGGGCAGGTACCACGAGTACGGTGGGATGTTCTCAGCACCCACGATGGACTCTCCACCGTCTTGCGGGAAGCCGTACCGCAGTTCACGATCCGAAGAGTTGGGATATGTCCAGTACCCTCCCTCACCGGGCCCCGAGTGGTTGGGATCAAAGAAGGCGGCCTTCACCCATTCGGTACGAGTCGGCAGATAAAAACTCGCGCCAGGGTTGTGGACAAGTTGGTCCGTAAACGCCCGTCCCGGCACGCCGCCGAACGTGCTTGTGTCGTACGCCCCATTCTCAAAGGAAGCCGCAGCGCTGCGCTGGTCGTTGCACAACCAGTTGCAGTACCGCGCCGCCATCCGCCACGACATGGATGCGGCAACCTGCTCGGCCCCCGGCGACACCACATAGCGCTGTGATGTGGTGTCAAAGTCAACAAAAATGCCAATGATCCCCCATTGCCGGGCCGGGTCACCTTGCATGTACGGCAGATAGGCGTTTGCAAAGTCTGCCCACTGCTGGTTCGTCACCTGCGTGCGTGCGATGCGAAATGGCTCCGCTACGGCACCGCTTCCCGCGTTTTCACCAAACTGCCCACCCGCGTACCCGGCATTTCCTGGCGCGCCGACGGTGACAAACTCATGGCCATACGCGCGGCTGATCTGCGTACCCGATGCAATCGCAACCGGCGAGAGCGGCGGCAGATCTGCGACGGCAACCGGGGCAGCAACTAGAACGTAATTCAAGGTGGTGGCAAGCATCGCCGCTGCGCTGAAGGAGAATCGCATATTGAACCACTCCGATGCGGGTGAAAAAGACGTTTGTTGTACAATTACACATGAGACCGTCTGGATAACCCATATTACCCAAAGTGCCGACGCTGCCAAGCCGACGAAGAATTAAGATCTCGCCAGCACCGTTTTCCTGCTGAAAAACCACAATTTTCAAACGGCACCCCCTCCGCGCTGTTCGATTGCTCGCTCAATCAAGCCAGCTTCGTTCGCCGCGCTGAAGCGTTCTTCGCACCGTGTCCAACAACTGGCCCTCACATGTCGTCCTCCCGTGGCCATGCGGGCGGCGGTTGGGATGGCAAGTGCGACTGTTTTATCAATCTTGATTCGGGGTGTAGCGTTCTCGTCCCGTGGGTGTTATCTTCCCCCCTATGGCGATCGGTTCTAAAGGTCAGACACCGGGGGCGATGCAGACGCCCGTACTTATTGTCGGTGGCGGCGTGGGCGGCGTCGCCGCGGCACTCTCGTGCATCCGCCTTGGTGTTGCCTGCACGATTATTGAGCCAACGGACTGGATCGGCGGGCAACTGACCAATCAGGGGGTGCCGCCGGATGAGAACCAGTGGGTGGAGACCTTTGGTGCGACGGCCAGTTACCAGCAGCTTCGCCAGCGGGTGAGGGCCAGCGCCATCGCGGCGGGCGCTGTGGTTCGCGAGATTGAGCCGTTTGGGTCGTTTAACCCCGGGGGCGGTTGGGTCTCACGCTGCTGTGCGGAGCCGGCCCGCTGGCACGCCGAGATCATGGCCATGCTGCGCGAGGCGGTGGCGTCCAAAGGCAATGACAAACTGCTGACGGTGATGACCAACTGCGAACTGCTGGGAGTTGGGCGAGACAAAGACCAGATTGGCCCCGTCCGCGTGCGTGACACGGCCTCGGGCCAGGAACACACCATCGAGGCGACGCTGTACCTTGATGCAACGGAGCTTGGTGATGTGCTGGCGCTGGGACACATTGAGCACCACATCGGTGCTGAGCACCAAAGCGTGTACGATGAGCTGCACGGGCGGACAGACTTTGATCCAACCATTAGCACGCATGACCAGCTTGATCAGCAAGCGTGCAGTTGGTGCTTTGCGATTGAGCACCGGCCCGGTGAGAACCACACCATTTCTAAACCTCCGGGGTACGACTTTTGGGCCAGCTATGTGCCGCAGATGACCCCGAGATGGTGCGGCGAGCTTTTTAGCTGGACGGTGCCCAGCCACAACGAGGAGGGCAAGCGGTTTTTTAACATGGTGCCATGGCCGGATGAGCCGCCCAGCACGGTTTGGGAAATGTGGCGGTACCGGCGAATTGTTGACCGCTCCATCTGGCCCGGGCCGCTTGCGGACTCTCACCCTGATGTGAGCCTAGTGAACATGGTGCAGATGGACTATTGGCAGCGGCCCCTGCTTGGCGTGACGGCCCACGCGCAGGCCCTTGCACTGGCGGGCGCACGCGAACAGAGTTTGTGCTGGCTGTACTGGATGCAGACGCAGGCGCCCAGGCATGATGGCGGCAGCGGATACAGCGGGCTACGGCTGCGAGGTCAGGAGCTTGGGACCGAATTAGGAATGGCCAAGGCGTGCTACATTCGCGAGCCACGCCGGCTGGTTGCCCGAACGATTTTGACCGAACAGCACATCGGCACGCAGCAGCGCAAGGCGGCGGGGCAGGACACACCGGAATCAAACTGGGAGGCCACACCGTACGGCACGGCGGAACGGTTTACCGATTCGGTTGGCATCGGGCACTATTCAATTGACCTGCACCCAAGCTGCGCCGGCCGCAATAATGTGTACGTGCCCGCAGCGCCGTACCGGATACCCATGGGCAGCCTGATCGCCATTCGCTGCCGCAACGTACTTGCCTCCGGCAAATGTTTGGGCGTGTCGCACATCGTCAATGGCACAACCCGGATGCACCACAGCGAATGGAACATCGGCGAAGCCGCTGGGGTGCTGGCAGCGTACTGCGTGCTGAACCACACAGAGCCGCAGGCTGTGCATGTTGAGCCAGAAAAGATCGAAGCCGCACAGCGATTGCTGGCGGAGCTTGGCGTGCGGCTGGCGTGGCCTTGGGAGCGGTAGCTGATCTTTCCGGCGAGGCTTGGAAGAGATGCACGCGGCCTGTCCCATTGAGACTCACGAGAGATGAACGCAGAGATGAACGCAGAGAGCGCAGAGGTTTCAAGCAAGAAACGCAGAGGGAGGCAGCAAGACAGAAAATAGGGTTAAGGCAGGAGGAGGCGTTGGTTTGGCTCTCTCGATAACCGCAAATTACGATTGCGATACAGCATAACACTTTCTATTCTCTTGCCTTAAAACTCTCTTATTTCCCTGTGTTTGGTCTTCCTCTGCGTCGCTTGCTTTTTCTCTCTGCGCTCTCTGCGTTCATCTCTCGTTCCGCTTTCAAAACACTGCGCGAGTTGACCAAAGTTGGATGCGAACCTCATTAACCCCAGACAGGCGGGCTGGCCAGCTCATCACGCCAAGCGCGGATGAGTTGGGTGCCGATGGGGCCTGGTTTGCCCGCGCCGATTTGCTTGCCTTCAAGCTGCACCACCGGCAGCACTCCCCAGCTTGAGTTTGTAAGCAGCAGTTCATCAGCCTCCAGAACATCTGTCACGGTGAGCATGGAACGCTTGACCACCACGCCCTCTGTGGCAAGCTGGCGAATGGCCCACTTGCGGGCAATACCCGGCAACACCGCGCTTGGCAGGATGCCGTTCTTTAACTTGACGCCCCCGGCCTGATCGGTGCCAACAGGATCCGTCATGCCCGGCTCGTAGCTTGCGCCCTCCTCACCACGAGCGATTGGCGTGCGCACGATACCATCTTTTACGAGGAGCGCGCTGCTTACGCAGCCGCCGCACAAGTGGTTGGTCACGCTAAAGACCAGCGCTTCACCGGCCCCCTTGGCCGCGGCGATCTGAAGCTCGCGCAGCCGCCACCAATAGTTCAGGGTTTTGTGGCTCTCGTAGGGGTTAAACGGGTTGGCCTTGGTATCGGCCACGACCGCCATGACTCCGCGGCTGAGCATGGTTTCAGGATACTCGGTAGCCACTGAAGCGACGATGAGGATGGTGAGCTGACCCGAGGCTGAGGGAGCGCTGGCCGCGGGCTTGCTGCTGGCAGAGCCCAAATCACGCTTGAGCAAGTTGAGCGGGCCACCGGTGACCGTGAGCCGGATGCGGGCTCGCTTCAGCCCGCTGCGCCGAACGGTTTCGAGCACGGCCCGACCCAGACCATCGGTGCTGAGGTCTTCGCTGAGCCCAAGGTCGCGGCAGCTTGTGGCCAGGCGCTCGAGGTGATCCTCCAAATCAAGAACCCAAGCCTGCACGCCGGCCGGTTCATCGCTGGGGCTGTCCAGCGAGTCATCAAGATCGTCGTTTAGGTCGTCGGCCTCGGGCGTGAGCACGCCGCCGAGCATGGTGTCAAAGACGCCCACACCATGCTGGAGCCCGGCATCCAATGCGGAGACCTTGGCATCCGCCAACTCAACAAACTCACCGTTTAGAAAAGCCATGGCCATGGGCAACTATTGACGGGTGAGGCCGCCGCGGGGCTGCGGAATGGCTCGAAGGCTCAAAATCCGCGATTGCCCCTCAAAAACAAGGCTGGACGAAAAGTCGCGGGCATTTGGCAGGCCGGAGGCAGTGGCGCAAGGCCCGAATAACTCGAGAGATGACATTTGGCCTTGCCCGCCGGTGCCGCTAAACTCCCGACCTATGTCTGACGCCCTGATGACTGTCACTCTTGCCTTTGAATGGCGCCAAGCCGCCACCGGCCTGCTCATGGTCCTATTCATCGCGGCGTGCTTGCTGCTGATTCTGGCCATTTTGATTCAGAAGCCACAGGGTGGCGGGCTGGCGGGGGCGTTTGGTTCGGGCTCAGGCTCGGGCAACACAGCCTTTGGTGCCCGCACGGGCGATGCACTCACGGTGATTACGATTTCCATGTTTGTGCTGTATTTGGTCTCGGGCATTGCCCTTGGCTTTGCGGCCCGGCCGCAGACGGATGCAAAGCCAGAGGAGGCCATCTCGGCACCGGCGACGACGACACCGGCGACGACACTCCCGGCTGGGACCACACCCGCGGCAACGCCCGGAGCGACTCCGGCCGCAGCACCGGCCGCAGCACCGGGCACGGCGACTCCGGCTCCTGTTGATCCGGCAGCGGCACCCGCAACTGCTCCGGCTCCTGCACCAGTTCCCGCGCCGGTCAACGGTGGTTAAGGCATTGCAGCTCGTTGGCATGGGACTCGTCTGTCCACTTCGCTTTGCTTGCCCTTACCCATAGATCAACCCTGTGCAGCTTCGCATCAGCGGCACCTACTGGCGTTTTATTCTCTTTGAGCTGTTCAAGCTCCTAGCGCTCACATCGGCCATTATTGTGACGGTGGGTGCGTTTGCGCTTGCGCTCAAGCCGTTTGCCGATGGCAAGATTGGTGCGATTGATGCGCTGTATTTCATGATGTATGCCAGCATTCCGATGCTGCAGTATGCCCTGCCGTTCGCCGCGGGCTTTGCCGCGACGCTGACGTACCACCGCCTGGCACAGGACAACGAGCTCACGGCGTGCTACGCCGGTGGGATCTCGCACCGGGCGATTCTGATTCCGTCGGTTGCGCTGGGACTGCTGTGCAGCATAAGCCTGTTTCTGCTGGCTGATCAAGCCATCCCGCGGCTGCTGCTGAAGACTCAGGAACTGATCACGCGGGATGCATCGCGGATTATTTCCGCTGCGGTGGAAAAGCGCGAGGCTTTGACCTTGCCGGACAGCAAGGGCGGGCGGCGGGCACTGTTTGCTGAGCAATTCACGCGGCCACAGGGGCCGCCACCGGCGCCGGCGTACGACTATTTCATTCTCACGGGTGTGCTGGCTGTTGAGCTTGATACCAAGGGACAGGTACTCAAAGAAGCTTCCGCCAAGCGGGCCGATGTGTGGCTGTACCGGCAGACCGAGGAGACGGATGCCGGTGCGGTGCGTGGCATTACCACGGTGGTCATGAAACTCAGCGACACGGTTGGCTCCATCACCAGCAAAGGCACGTTTGACCTCACCTCGGCGACGCAGGTGTTTAAGATCCCGGACCAGCTGGTTGACAATCCCAAATTCCTCTCGTGGTCTCAGATGGAGGATGTTCGTGCCAAGCCGGAATTGATGCAGGAGCTGGACCGCCGCCGGCGCGAGCTTGCGGCGGCGGTTGCGGAGCGGCAGATCATTAGCCTGCTGGATGCCGACCTGCGCGACGATGGGCAGGCGATACTGCGCGACTCGATCGGCAAGACGGTGACGATTCGCAGCGCGGGCACACAGCCACCTGACCTTGGCGGGTACCCACTCAAACCCGCCCGGCGAACCACGAAGGTGCGCGATGCGAGTGAATCGGGTGATGCAGATACGGCGTATATTGAAATTGCGACAACCATGGCTGATGGCTCGATCAGGTTACAGCTGGCCAAGTCTGCGGAAATCAGCCGCACCAAGGTTGCGGCGGATGCCGGGCAATCAACGCTTGATATCCGTCTGAAAGAAGTATCAACAACGGGGCCAAAGCCAGCTGGGCAGGCGGCTTTGGACGAGGTGAGCGGGGATGCGGCAACCGGGGACGATGTGGCCGGCGAGCGAAGCGAGTACACGCTGACGAACCTGGTTCCGGCCAACGATCCGCTGCCGCAATTGCTGAAGCTCTCGATAGCTGAACTGCTTGACTCACCGCAGGTGCAGGTTGCGGCTCCGGGTGGAACTGTGACCAAGGGCCCGCTGAAGCGTGCCCGCGACACCTTGGCCAGCGAGACGGCCAGCACGCTGCGTGAGATTACCAGCAAGCAGCAGGAGCGGCTGGCCGCAAGCATTGCCTGCCTGGTGACGATTGTGGCCGGCGCGATCATGGCGATGCGGCTGAAGGACTCGCTCCCGCTGCCGGTGTATTTGTGGAGCTTTTTGCCTGCGCTTGGAGCGCTGTTTAGCATCGCCGGTGGGCAGAGCGTGACGTACCGCAACGGGAATGCGGGTCTGCTGCTGCTGTATGGCGGGATCGCGTTACTGCTGGCGTGGACGGTGCTGCAGTATCGCAAGCTGGCCGCGCATTAAGACCGTGAGCGAACCGGATGAACCTTTGGCCGCTGTCGATGCGACAAAGCCTGTAAGTCAAACAGACGCAACCGCTGCCGGGTTCACGATCAGAACGGGATGTCCAGCGAGAAGCTGAACACGCGAGTCTTGTCGCCCTCTTGTTTCTTCGCGGCGAAGCCGAAGTCAAACGCCAAGGGTGCCGGACCCAGGGCCGGAACATAAACCCGCAAGCCGGAACCGACCGAGACACGGTACTGCTCCAGCGAGGGGTTCTCGGTGACGGTACCGGAATCAAGAAAGAACACGATCGTCAGCAGCTCGGCCAGCAGCGGGCGTTCAATCTCGGCACCGGCAAAGAACGCCCATGCACCACCCGCCGGGTCTTGGCTGATCTTGGTTCTTGCCTCATCAAAGTACCCGCGGGGCGAAACGCCACGGAAGCGGAAGCCACGGAAGTCACGGCCACCAAGGTACAAGCGCTCGAACACCGGCGCTTCGCTGGTGCCCTGCGGAATATACGCCATGTTGTTGCGAAGGTGCAGCGTGGTCTTGCGACCCAGGTAATCCTCACCGATTGTGAAGTACGCGGAGTAGCCGCTGGTGAGCCTGGTAAATGAATAGTCGCCGCCGAGGGCACCGACCTGCTCGGCCGCACCATCAAGCCGGGTGCCGCTGCTGGGCTTGATGCTCTGATTGAGTGTGCTGCGGCGGAGCCGCACCCCGACGCCGCTGATTGCCGATCGCCCTGCGACCTCGCGCAAGTCGTAGATCGAAGATGGCGAGACATCACGGATGTCAATCTCGTCGCCTCGCAGAATCAGCGAGCCGCTCCAGACGCGACCGAATCGCCGACCGATGGCGGCGTTGCCGCCGAGGCGAGTCTCAGTGTACTGATCGTAATTGCGAACTCGATACCCACCGCCGATGTTGCCCGAGTAGTTTGATTCGAACAGGTAGTCATCACCAAGTGATACGGTGTAGTTCTGCACATCGGTACCGGGCTGCAGAGTTGCGGTGAACTCCTGGCCGGCACCACGAAATGCGCGGCCACGGACGAACTCATCGACGGTATCTGGGGTGTCGTACAGATCAAAGTTGCGCTGGTTGAGCGTGATGGAGCCGAGCACGCCAGCATCGCTGCTGACGGCAGCGCCGAAGGACAGCGAGCCGGTATTGGTTTCTTTCACCTCAACAAGCACATCACGTTGGCCGGCGTTCTGCGGGTCCTCGGGCTGAAGCGTGATCCGCACGTTCTGCCGGTCAAACAGATTAGACTCTCGAATCCGGGTCTCTGAATCACGGACTGCCGTGGTGTCCAGCGGCCGGTCGGGCAGTAGTGATATTTGACGGCGCACGACTTTCTGCTGCGTCAGTTCGTTGCCCTTGACCAGCACCACACCGGTTGAGAACTTGCGGCCCTCGGTCACCAGCATCAGCAAATCAACCACGGGCTTATTGGTATCGCGCAGCTCGGCTCGTGAGACTCGCACATCAACATACCCAAGCTTTCCGTATGCATCGGCGATGGCATCAACGGATTGCCTGACCTTTATCTGAGAATAGACATCGCCGGATTTCAGTGGCATCAGCCCTGCAAACTGCTCGACGGTAAACACCGTCGGCGGCTTGCTGCTGGGCGCACCACGCCCATCATCAGTATCAACTTTAATGTTCCGCAGCGTGTAGAGCGCACCCTCTTCGATCAGGAACGTCAAGATTGCCTCGCGGCCATCGGGCGATGGGCGGATCTCACGATCTACCCGCACATCTAAGTGGCCCCGGTCCTTGTAGAACCCTACCAAGGTGGAAACATCCTGATCCACGGTAACATCATCGAGCGCGCCGGATTCAAAGATGCCCCAAGTCTTGGTCTTGACGTTTGGGCGGAGTTGGTCGGGCTCAAAGACGCTGTTGCCGGTGAAACGGATATCTGTTATCCGCAGCCGCTCGCCCTCGCGAATGCGAAACAGCACGATACCGGCATCTTCCAGTTCCTTCTCATCAACCGTTACATCGGCCTGGTAGTAGCCCTTTTTCTTATACAGATCTTTGATGCGCCGCAGGCCGCGATCGATCTGGAACCGATCCACCGGGGTGCCATCGAGCAGGTTGATCTCCTCGCCGAGTTCCTGGTCTGAAAGCTGCCGGTTGCCGACGGCCTGCACGCCTTTGATGATCGGCGTTTCGACGAGTTCAAAGATTAGCTCGACCGTCTGATCGGTCATCGCCTGGACGCGGGCGTTGATTTCTTTGAACCGGCCAAGTCGATTGATGCGACGGACGTCTGAGGTGACCGTCTCCACGCTCAGCGGGCGGCCCTCCGCAGAGCGGATCTGATTTCGGAGCAACTGCTCATCAACCAGCTTCAGGCCCTTAATCGTTACCGCCCGAATCAGGCGGTTCTCAAACGGCTCCAAGGCCGCCGTCACCACGGGCCGGTCGGCCGCGGCGGGGCCAAGGCCTGGCTCCGTGGGCGTGCCAGGGGCGACTGCACCCGCAGACTTAATGGGCGTTTGCGCCAGCACCCGGTGGGGGCTGAACACACAGACGAGGCCCATGGCCAAACCGGAGGCGACGATGAGCGAACGAGCTTGGCGTTGCGGGCGATTCACAGGGGCGAGTTTACCCCCGGCAATGCACTGAAGGGGAGTGGAACGAACCTTGTATCTACTTCCGGTGGAAAACATGCCGAGCTGACCGACTCTGGTCATCGGTCGCCGGCGGCCCGATCAAGACGGTATGTTCGTGCGGCGGCGGTAAAAGAACCGTACATCCCGCCCTCCCCGCCGGGATGGGCTTTATGATGCGCCATGACCGATCATCCCAAGGTGATATCGCTGGTAAATGCCTTCGAGTCGCTCGCCCCGACCTGCTTTGCTGAACCGTGGGACAATGTGGGCCTGCTTTTGGGCTCTCCTGATGAGCACCTGCACGGGCCGGTGCTGCTTTGTATTGATTTAACCCACGCGGTGCTTGATGAGGCGAAGGCAGTAGGCTCCAGCTGTTTGGTGTGCTACCACCCGCCCATATTCCAAGCCATCAAGCGGCTGACCACCGCCGATGCCCGCCAAGGACTGGTTCTGCGAGCGGCCCGCGAGGGAGTGTCACTGTACAGCCCGCACACAGCCTTAGATGCCGCGCCAGACGGCATGGCCGACTGGCTGGCAAGCTGCTGCCTGCCCCCGGGACAGAAAATGCACGCCGACCGGCGAGCGCTCCAGCCCTCGGCGGTGCAGGAAGATACACAGCAGCTTAAGATTACGACCTTTGTGCCCACCAACGAAGCCCACCGTGTACGAGATGCACTGGCAACCGCTGGCGCTGGGCGAATAGGCAACTACGAGGTTTGCTCATTCTCCAGTGAAGGCTCGGGCACTTTTTTGGGTGCCGAGGGCACACACCCAGTGAGCGGGGCCTCCGGCAGATTGGAAACCAACCCCGAAACGCGACTGGAGATGGTGTGCTCACGACGCTCGCTGCCGCTAGCGCTGGCCACGCTGCGGCAGTTTCACCCGTACGAGGAACCCGCCATTGATGTGTACCCACTGCACCCGCAGCCGAGGCGCGATACGGGCGCGGGCCGCCGGCTTGTGCTTGACCGGCCCGCCACACTCTCGGAAATTGCCAAGCGTTTAAAGACAGCGCTGGGCGTGCCGCACATTGAAGTGGCCGCAGCGCACGAACAGCCTATCAGCTGCATCGGCGTGTGCCCGGGCTCGGGCGGGGAACTGCTTGGCCCGGCGATTGCCGAAGGGTGCGAACTGCTGGTGACGGGCGAAATGAAGCACCACGATGTACTGGCGGCGGTGAATCAGGGCCTTTGCATCATGCTGGCCGGCCACACCCGAACGGAGCGGCCGTACCTGCCGATTCTGGCTCAGCGGCTGGCGGCCGAGCTGGCGGTGGTGAATGTGCCGGTGCTGGTGAGCAAGGCGGACTGTGATGTGCTGAGGGCGGAGTAGGGAAAGGCAAACCAGAGAAAAGAAAAAAGAGAAAGAGGTGAGGAGTGGGAGGAGTCAGAGGATGGTGAGGTGGCTTAGGCGCAGCCGATGATTTGCCCAGATCTTGCGGGGACGTAGATCTGCACGCTCTGCTGCATGTTGTCCCACGACACGGGCTGCTGGGGGTAAACCTGTCCGGAAACTACGAGGCCGTGGCCGCCGAAGTCGGGATCATCGGTGTTTAGCACGCTGTTGTAGTCGCCAGCGGTAGGAATGCCAACTCGCCAGTTCGGGCTTGAAATGGTTGGGTGCAGGTTCACGGCCATGATCAGCCCGGCGCGCTCGATGACGATGCGCTTTTCGTGCTCGTAGCACTGCATGAGCTTGGCCGGGGGTGAGGCCAGCACGCCGTAACGCTGGTCAAGTTCCTGCAGCGCGACATCAAACGCCCCGAGTTCGCGGTAACGCAGGTCCGGGTGCTCCGCCAGCGACCACTGCCGCCGGGCGTACTTGTAGCTGTACCCGTTGCCAACCCGCGGGAAGTCAACCCATTCCGGATGGCCAAACTCATTACCCATAAAGTTCAGCCAACCCTCACCACCGAGCATGAACGTCAGCAGTCGGATCAGCTTGTGCAGCGCGATGCCGCGGTCGATGATCAGACTCTGACTGTCCTTGTTCATGCTGCTGTACATCTCAGCATCCATGAGCCGGAATGCCAGAGTTTTATCGCCAACCATGGCCTGATCGTGACTCTCCGCATAAGCGATGTGCTTTTCGCTGGCCCGGCGGTTGGTCAGCGTGTGGAAGAGATCTCCGATGCTCCAATCCTCATCACGGCGCTCTTTGAGAATCTTGATCCAGTAATCCGGAATGCCCATGGCCAGGCGGTAATCAAAGCCAAAGCCGCCCTCATCAATCGGTCTTGCAATTCCCACCATGCCCGAGACATCCTCGGCCACGGTTATTGCATCGTGCTTGGTCTCGTGGGCCACCTGATTGGCCAGCCGCAGAAACACTCCGGCATCTTCGTCACTGTTACTGCCGAAATATTCATCGTACGAGCCGAAGGTTTTGCCAAGCCCGTGGTCCTGGTACAGCATGCTGGTTACGCCGTCAAACCGGAATCCATCAACGTGGAATTCTTCTAGCCAATACCGCACATTACTGAGTAACAGGCGCAGCACCTCGGGCTTGCTGTAGTCAAAGAGCATCGAGTCCCACGCGGGGTGCAGGCCGCGGCCGCCAGCGTGAAAGTACTGGTGGTCGGTACCATCAAATCCTGCCAGGCCTTCAACCGTGTTTTTGACGGAGTGGCTGTGCACCAAATCCAGCAGCACCCGAATGCCCAGACCGTGCGCCGCATCGACCAGCCGCTTAAAATCTTCCGGAGTACCAAACCTAGACGAGACCGCGAAAAAGTTACTGACGTGGTATCCGAATGAGCCGTAATACGGGTGCTCCTGTACGGCCATGAGCTGGATGCAGTTGTACCCATCACGCTTGATGCGGGGCAGCACATCACGCTCAAACTCGGCAAACGTGCCCACGCGTTCCTGCTCAACAGCCATGCCCACGTGGGATTCATAAATCCGCGGCGCAGCGTGGCTCACCGGGGCGGGGTGCTTCCACTCAAACTTTGGCGGCAGCCAAACCTGGCCAGTGGCATTGGTGCCATCGGCCTCAAACACCACGCGGCGGATGTACGCCGGGATGCGATCTTGGGCGCCGGCATCACCGACAACGTGTACTTTGAGACGGCCCTCGTGCTTCAGCCGGTGGGCGAAGAGGCGGTCGGGAAGGAAAATGCTCCAGACGCCGAAGCCGTCTCGCGCCATGGGCGTGGCGCCGCGATCCCAGTTGTTAAAATCTCCCACCAGAAACAAGGCCCGCGCGCCGGGAGCCCACTCGCGGTACCAGATGCCCGCCTCGCCCGGAAGATCATCGCCAAAGGCCGGATTGGATGTGCCTACAGGGTGGGGCACATCACGGCCCCGGTTAAAGCCGAAGTACTGATGACCACGGGCGAACTTGAGCAGTGAGCCGTCATGCTCGGCAAGCAGCTTGAGCGTGCGGAGATAGCTGGCATGGCGCTGGCGAAGAGCCGCTTCGTACGGCTTCAGCCACGGATCACCAGCGACAAGGGCAGTGCCATCGGTGGCCAAGTTCGCCGCGGCGGGTGCCGCCTTGAGAACGTTTTGAACCGACTCGGGAGTGGCATCTGGGGGCATCACGCTGGGAGGGTAAGCGGGTTCGTGGGGCGGATGGTGATAAATACTCGGGTTCAAACCCCATGGGCGCTGCATGTGGGGCCTCATGCTGGCCCTCGCGTTGGGTCAGGCGGGCATACCCAAGACTCGAAAAACACTTTAATGGACCGGTGGGGCGGTAGCGCTGCCGGCTGTGATTTGGGCCCTGAGTCTGCGCTGGCAACGGGGCGTCACCTTCACCAGAAAATTCAGTAACGGAAACATGATCGGAATCGTTCCTCGCGCAGGAGGAATCACCATCGCGCAAGCGAAGCGACCCGCATCACAGGATCGCGGGTCATATCACCAATTACAATTACACCGCGACCATGCGGCAGATCACTCTTGCTTTACGCAACACCATCAATGCCGGGGTGGTCCGCGGGGCGAGGGCCGGGCACTGGCCAGCGGAACTTGCGGTCGGCTTCGCTGATCTTTAGATCATTGATGCTCGCCTCACGGCGCCGCATGAGCCCGGCGTCATCGCCTACTTCGTCAAACTCCCAGAGCTCATTGCCGTACGAGCGGTACCACTGCCCGGCACCATCGTGCCATTCATACTGAAATCGTACAGCGATCCGATTGCCCAGACAGCCCCAGAGTTCTTTGACCAGACGATACTCATGCTCACGGGCCCACTTGCCTGTCAGAAACTCCCGGATCTGAGCGCGCCCGGAAACAAACACATCGCGGTTACGCCAGCGACTGTTTTCTGTATAAGCCACAGAAACACGCTGCGGGTCGCAACTGTTCCATGCATCCTCAGCCGCACGCACCTTCAGCCTCGCGGTTTCGATCGTAAACGGAGGTTTGATGGGAACCGGGGTTGACATGTGCATCCTGGCGTGCTGGTTGCGGGCTGCTGCTTCAACAGAGAATCAACTTCGGGAAATGCCAGCCGCCACCTGCGGGCGACGGCTGGCAAAGGCGTGTGGATGATGCGAGTTCACAGGTGCCAATCGGTATCACCCCGTTGCCGATGAGACCACCTGAGATCACCTGAGCTCACCTGAGATCACCTGAGATCACCGGGCCGCCGCGTGGCTGCGGGCTTCGATGCGGGGGAAGTCAACATCAACATCGAATGCGCGATTGAAGAAGTTGGTAAACACGTTGAGGGCAACCGATGCGACGATCTCGGCGATTTCGCCGTCGGTGAAACCTGCAGTACGCACGGCCTGCACATCACCGGTGGTCACGCCGCCGCGGCTGTCGAGCACGGCCTGGGCGAATCGCAAGGCCGCAGCGGTGCGCGGGTCAGCAGATTCGCTGTTGCGGGCGGCATCAATCTGGGCCTGATTCAGCCCGGCGAGCTTGCCGAGGACCGAGTGGGCCGAAAGGCAGTACGTGCAACTGTTGGCTTCAGCGGTGAGGATGGCGATCTGCTCGCGGATCTGACCGGACAGCGTGCTCTTGTTCAGAGCGCCGCTGAACTGGGCATAGGCGTTGAGTACGGCTGGCGAGTTGCCCATGACGCGGGTCATGTTGGGGACGGTGCCCAGGGCCTTCTGGAATGCGGCGAAGATGTCTTTGTTGCTGCCGGTGGCGGACTCGACGGACTGGATGGGGAGACGAGACATGTGCGATTCCTTTTAAAGTCGTGGCGATCGCGCCGCGTACGGAACATCCGATGCTGGCTGCGTTGCCGGGGTTGCTGTGGGCGACAAAGTTGCGGCTCCGTCGGTTAAACGGGGCTGTCAGTGGGGTTGCGCCGGCTGACATGGGTTTGGATGCGGCAGCGGATGAAAGTGTGACAGCGTGACGGAAAATTCTTTTTCACGCCGGGGTCACGTGGCGGCAACGCGGCTTGGGGTTTCCCGAGAACGGCTAGGAAGTTGGCACCGACAGCGTCGCGGGCCTCGGGACGATGCCATCGAAACCCTGCGGAGAAAACAGGCCAGCTAGCCCAGAGAGCGAGAGTTCACTCGTGCAACTCGAAGCGCAGATGAGCAGCCGCCACCACAGTGGCGGCTGCTGTCTTGATACATCCACCCGTAAGAACCAAAGCCGGGCGACCACGTCAAGGCCGGTATGCCGCCCAACAGCAACCCATCCGTTCGCTATCGTTCAACGCCTGCAACTGCTTCGCTTTCCAAAGCAAGGACCCCGCCCGTGCCCGAACCTGATCAACCACTTTCAAACCACCCGCCAAGCCCGCAACCGTTCGTCCCGCTGCTCCCGTTTGACCCCGGCACCACGCCCGAGCTTGCGGCAAAGCGCTTTTACGAGACGATGAAGCTTCGCCGCACCGTCAGAGAATTCTCAGACCGGCCGGTGAGTCAGGAGACCATCGAGTGGATCTGCCGCGCTGCCGGGACTGCGCCGTCCGGCGCGCACAAGCAGCCGTGGCAGTTTGTCGCGATCAATGATGCCGCGCTCAAGCATGAAATCCGCATCGCCGCCGAGGCCGAGGAGCGCGAGTTCTACGCCCGCAAGGCCAACGATGAGTGGCTGGCCGACCTTGGCCCCTTCGCCACTGATGATCGCAAGCCTTTTCTTGATATCGCGCCATGGCTGATTGTGGTCTTCAAATACTCCAAAACACCAGAAGGCGGGCAGGTGTATTACACCAACGAGTCCGTAGGAATCGCCATCGGCCTGCTGCTCGCAGCAGCCCACCACGCCGGGCTGGTCACACTCACACACACGCCAAGCCCAATGGCGTTCCTCGGCAAAATACTAAACCGCCCGGAATATGAGCGGCCGTACCTGCTGATTCCGATTGGCTACCCGGCCGCCGACTGCACCGTGCCGGACCTGCAACGCAAGCCGCTCGAGCAGATTATGACGATCAATCGGGGCTTATCAAAGCAGTAACAATCTCGGCGATTTGAACGCACAAGGCGGCACCACAGGCCCGGCGGGTCTCGTAACCTGCGGTCATGTGGATTGGTCTGGCCATTGTGTTTGCGCTGATGGTGGCTCTGCGTGTTGCAGCGATTCGCAGCGCATTGTTCTGGCTGCTTGGCCTGCTGCTCGGACCAATTCTTACACTGCGGGTGCGGTCTGGCAACCCAGCGGATGACTGCTACAAACCAGTTTCAAGAGAGCAATCCGCCCGCGAACTGCGCATCCCGCAGCCAGTAATCACTGAGTTCTCCGCCGTTGCCCATGAGTTTGCGGCACTTGGCTTTATCGAGCAGGGAACGCTCGCCACCTTCGAGGCTGATGGCACCCCAAAGCACCTGATCTGCGTGCTGGTACACGAATCGCAAACCACGGCGGCATTGCTGTCGCGATCGACCCGGCCGCTGGCATCCGAACCAGTAGGTGCGGCCATTTTCACGATGCTTTCAAGCGGTAAGATGACGAGTTACTACACCGTTGGCCCCGATGCCGGGCTCGGTGTCCATCAACGGGAGTGGTGCTTTCCCACGCTGCGTGACCCTGCGCTGCTGCTGCGGGCCCACCATGCGGTGCTCCGGCACCACGCCAAAGAACAGCCCGCACCGCTGCCAGCGCAGCCACTGATGGACATGTTTGCATGGTCGCGGCGCAGCCTAGAAGATACCAGCCCCAATACCCACCCAAATACCCGCCCAAATACCCACCTAGCCCCCGTGCCTTGCGAAATACCAAACCACACCCACCACCGCCGCAGCCAGCAGCACCACAGGCACCACCAACCTACCCCGAAAGCGAAGCAGCACCATCGCCGCTACGAGTGCGGCCGTCATTTTACCAATTGAGGCCGAATCACTTCCCATAAGCGGAGTGGCCATGTCAATCGCGGTGCCCACCAGCAGCCCTGCCGCGGCGGCGGCGGTGCCGTCAAGCGCGGCGTGGATGCGGCTGTTGCCGACCAGTCGCTCCATAACCCCGTGACCAATGAGTGTGAAACCAAAGGCCGGGACATAGATCATGGTGACCAGCACCAGCGCACCGGGCAGGCCCGCGCCAAGATAGCCAACAAATGCGCCAACCGTCACCAGCGGCGCGGGCAACACCGCTACCAATGCTACGCCATCAAACAACTGGGCGGTAGTCATCCATCCGGCATTCGCGTTCACCTGCCCCGTGGCCACACCACGCAGCATTGGTATTGCCGTGTAGGCACCGCCAAAGGTGAGTAGCCCGGCCTGCAAACCAAGCCCGGCAAGCAAAAACAAAGACGGCCCCGCACCAGTGCCAGCATGCACGCCCTGCGCAGCGGAAGCAGGCGGTGCGTGAACCAAACTTCCGCCGCCGGCTATCTCCGCTCCACCAGCGAACAAACCCGGCGACAGCATCGCCACCGCCACGCACAGCGCCGCAAGCAGCAGCATCACCACCAGTGCAGCGAGCCTGCTGGCAACAGCCAGCATGGCCAACGCCGCACCCACAATCAGTGTGATCCAAAACGGTGCGCCCAAAGCCGTAAGAACGGCAGTGGTCGCCACCACGGCCAGCAGCACACCTCGGCCCAAGGCGGCAGTCGCGGCACCTTTGGCGATGCGATACGCCGAAACGCAAATCAGCGCCACAACCACCGGCTGGCACGCTTCCATCACCGCTCGCACCCCAGGCACAAGGCCAAACCGAACGTACATCTCCGCAAGCAGCAGCATCAGCAGCAGGCCGGGCAAGATAAAGCCAAGGCCCGCGGCGATTGCCCCCCAGCGGCGGGCCTTTGTATATCCAAAATAACAGCAAAGCTCAGTGGCCTCCGGGCCAGGCAGGGCCTGATAAATCGCGAGCACACGGTTGAACTTTTCCGGCTCCACCCAGCGGTGCTCGGGCCCGCAATCAACCAAGTCACGCCGCAGCATGGCAATTTGCGCCACCGGGCCGCCCCATGCAAGGCAGCCATAGCCTAGAAATTTCACGAAGAGTGCGCCTGGTGACACGTCGGACAATAGTTCACCCTTTACCCGAAAACGCCGATCGGCCGCAGCCTGAACCAACGCCACGAGGCGCTCAATTGGGCGTTCATTGCCCGACCACAGTCCATCGAACCTCGGAATGTTGCGGGAGTATTTAAACCGATGGTGGCACCGGGCAGAGTCCGGATAAAAATTTATCGCGCTAAGAATGTGCAAACATCAGGCCGCGAGTGGGCCCAACCCATGATTTACCGCTCGGTTTCATGCCCCTGGGCGACCTTTGATCTACCCTTCCATCCCGCCGCGGCACGGTCGCGGCCTGATCCTGAGAGACGACTTTTACTGAATACTGGAGATAGCTATGAAACGCGTGCACGCTTTGCTCGTTGTCGTTGGTCTTGCCGCTTCGGGGGCTATGGCCCAGCCCGTCGCATACACCGGCGGCACGTACTCCCAAGACTTCAACAGCTTGCCTTCGGCGGCAGTGCCCCAACCAACGTGGGCGAACGGCACCACGCTGCCCGGTTGGTACGCGTGGCGTATCGCTGATGCTCCGTCCAACCCGAACCGCGCACCGGAAACCGTGGCCGCGACGGCGATCAGCGGTGCGGCGAATCTGTTCTTCGTGAGCAACGGCGGCCTGACCAGTGGCGGGTTGTATTCGTTCGGGCCGACCGACGGTGCAAACCGAGCGCTTGGATCAATCGGCTCAGGAACGCCCCAGGACATCAGCTACGCACTCGTGCTTCGCAATGACTCACTGGTTACTTACAACGCGATTGACGTTGCTTACATCGGGCAGCAGTGGCGCAACGGTGGAAACCTTACCGCGCAGCGGCTTCTGTTTGACTACGGCATTCTGGCCGGTGATTCCGTGCTCGATACGGTAACCCCCGGCAACTTCCGCCAGGGTTTTGTTGATCTTACGCCTGCGGACCTTGACTTTACCTCTCTTGTGAACACCGCCGCCGGCGCGGCGGTTGACGGCACCACCAATTTCACCAACAGGGCCGCTGGCATCACCGGCGTGCAGTGGCAGCCGGGTCAACTGCTCGTCGTGCGCTGGTACGACAGCAACGATGCCGGTATTGACCACGGCCTCGCCATCGATGATCTTTCTATCACTGCTCGTCGCCTGACCACTCCCAACATCACCACCACCATCGTTGATTCTCCGGACCCTGTCACTCTGGTTGGCACTGATCTGATGTACACCGTCACCCCGGTCAACGGTGCCGCGGCTGGTACCAACTCTGCCACGCTGTCGTTCACGCTTCCGGCCAACGTCCAGTTCATCAGCAGCTCACTGCCCTTTACCCAGAACGTCGCGACGTACACGATCAACATCGGTTCACTTGCCGCCAACACCACCGGCGACCCGTTCACCATCGTGCTGCGGCCCCTCACACAGTTCCCGGCTAGCGCCCCGCTGACGATCCCCTTCACCGCAGCTCCCGGCAACAACGTGACCACGGTTTCGACCACGGTCATCAACGCCGCGGACTTGGGCGTGGTTGTGTCCTCTGATGCATCCTGCGTCACAACGCTATCTCAGGGCATCACCTACACGGTGAACCTGACCAACAACGGCCCAGCGCCAGCCACCGCCACCGTGCTCACGGCCGAGCTTTCACCCAACGTCACCTACACCTCATCCTCACCCGCTGCAACAGTGGCCGGCAGAACCCTGACATGGAACTTGGGCACCCTCACCAGCGGCGCGGCCCCCACGTTTACCGTCAACGCAGCGGTTTCGGGCATCGGTGGCCAGCTCTTCCGCGCTACCGCCGCAACAACGGCCGGTGACCCGGTAACAACCAACAACACCGCAACGTTGCAAACCAACACGCCATCCACGTCGCCGGCACTTCAGGCACAGCTTTCCTCCGTCGCAAACGCCGCGACCAACGCCATCACGCTTGATTTCGGCGGGACACCCTTCGTGGCCAACTTTGGCACCGCCGGTGGCGGCAGCGCGTTCAACGCGTTCGCCTTCTCACGCCCGTTCCCGTCTCCCGATGGCAGCAAGTTCGTCTTCACCGGCGACACCACCTTCGCCGACACAAGCAATACTTTCCTGGTTGCCTATGACGGCACCACCTTCCGGGCCATCGCTCAGGAGGGCGTCACGGCGATTGACAGCAACAACCCCACGGAACTTGTTGGCACGGCCAACCCCGTCTTTAACCGCATTCAGTCCATTAACAATGCTGGCGCGGTTGCATTCTCCGCTCGCACCAATGGTTCGGTAGCCTCTGGCACCGGCACCACAGCCCCCAACGTTGTAATCAAGGCCGTTCCCGGAACGCCGGATGGAAATGGTCTTGTTCCTTACACCTTCACCACAATCGCCCGCACGCAAGACAACGCAACGGTGCTGGGTAACACCAACGCTGGCAACCCCATCAAGTACGGCAACACCATCTCAGTTGCCAAGGGCGGCATGCTGGCCGATGGTTCAGTCGCGTTCTCCTACCTCACCGACACCGCCCTTCGCGCCGCCGTGAAGGACAACGGCACCACCCTGCTCAGCCGCACCAGCTCGGCGTTGTACTCACCCAACAACCAGGCCAACGGCACCACCGCCAACCTCTCCACCTTCCGCGACAACACCGACACCGACGCCAACACCCGTGGCTTCTCCATCGCCTCCGATGGTGCAACATGGCTGCTCGAGGCCACCCTTGCCAACGGCACGGGCATCACCGGCACGCAGGATGAAGTACTGATCCTGGACACCGTGGCCGCGCCGCGAACCATCGTCCTGCAAGAGGGCTACGTCGCCCCCGGCACCGGCCTGACGCAGACCGTCGGCAGCTACACGCACAGCGAGGTCGATGCTGATGGCCAGTGGATCTCACTGGGCAGCTTCAATCCAGTCCCTCCGGCCACCCGGACCGATGATTTCGTAATCCGCGGCGGCGCGGTAGTTGCCATCACCGGAGCGCCGGTGGTAACAGGCTCCACCGAAACCTGGTCTGACAGCCTCTTCGCATCCACCTTCTTCCTTGCCACCAACCGCGGTACCGACTACGTGGTCGGTGGCCTGACCTCCAACGCCGATGCCACCAGCGATTCGATGTACGTCTGGAACGGCACCGAGATTCTGCTGCGTGAAGGCCAGCCCATCAACGTGGGCACCTCCACCGAGCCGCAGATCTACTACGCAGGCCCAATCCTGCGTAACCACCGCGGCTTCATCGATGGCAGCCGCAACTTCTGGGCCGTTGTTGACCTCAAGAACGACCAGTTCGCCTGCATCGCCACCGGAAACGTTGTTGGTCAGGCGATTATCCGAATCGCCCTGCCCGCCGGTGCGCCGGTTTGCCTGGCGGATGTGAACCTGGACGGCATCGTTGACGGCAACGACTTCACCGCGTTCATCAACTCATTCGGCGTCGGTGATTCCACCATCGACCCCACCGCCGATGTGAACGGCGACAGCATCATCGACGGCAACGATTTCGTTGCCTTCATCAACGCCTTTGGCGCAGGCTGCTGATTTCGGTGCGGCGAGACAGCAATGCTCGTCGCATGAACTCACCGCAGAGACAGCAATTTCAAGGCCGCCGCGATCATCGCGGCGGCCTTTTTCGTGCGCTGAGCCCAAAGTGATTCACACCAATTCAGGCACCTTGCGAATGCATATCTCACGGCCCACGTGTAAGAACCTCAACGCTCACGCCTCGAGAATCCGGTCAGGTTGGGTCGCCTCCCACCTCTGCCGCGGCTGCGAAGCCCAAGACCCGCTTCAGGTTTAAAGCCTCACGGCACTGCCCCCACAGCCGGCGTGGCCGCGGGAACAACGACCACCGATGGACTGGCCTTGGGCGTGATGTGCCAGAACTGAGGCAGCACTTCCGCCCAATTGTCCAGCAGGTCGCGGCCGCGCGGGCTGCCCGTCAGCTCGGTGTGCCGCTCGATCAGCTTTCGAAGGCGTAACTCAGTCGCGGCATCGGTCGGATCACTGGTCAAGCGTGACATCCTGACCATGTCACCGTTAATAAGTTGGGGCAACTGGCCGTGCAAATCAAGCACAAACGCGGCCCCGCCCGACATACCCGCACCAAAGTTACGACCAAAAACGCCCAGGACCACGGCAACACCGGCCGTCATGTACTCACAACCATGATCGCCACACCCTTCTACAACGGCAGTAGCGCCAGAGTTTCGCACCGCAAATCGCTCACCAACTCGCCCGGCAATAAACACCTCACCGCCAGTAGCGCCGTAAAGACTTGTGTTCCCCGCCAGCGTGGCGGTGTGCGACAGCAGCGAACACCCGGGCGGCTGCGTAACGATGATCGTGCCACCGTGCATGCTCTTGCCCAAATAGTCCTGCGCATCACCCCGAAGCGTCAGGTGCATGCCCCGCGTGCAGAACGCACCAAAGCTCTGCCCGGCAACGCCGGCGAAGTGCAGCTTGACTGTACCTTCGGTCAAGCCAGCCTCACCATCGGCGCGAGCGATTTCGCCGGCCAGCCGTGCGCCAACCGTGCGATGCCGGTTGTTGATGGCGTAGCTGAGGCTGATGCGCCCACCCGCCGCGACGGTGGGCCAGACATCGGCCAAGATCCGCTCATCCAGCGGCATGTGGGCTTCAGGTCGCAGGTTTCGCTGGGTCGTCTGCCGCCGGGGCGTGGTGCCCTTGATGTCACACGCTTCGCTGGTGATCAGCAAACCCCGAAGGTCAAGCTTCTGCACCTTGGGCAGCACCAAATCCGTCCGCTCCTCAAGCAAATCAGCCCGCCCGATGACCTCATCGAGCGTGCGTGCGCCAAGTTCTGCCAAAATCATGCGCACTTCTTGGGCTATGTACATGACAAACGCGATGATGTGCTCAGGCTGCCCCGGAAACTTCGCCCGCAGGTCCTCTCGCTGGGTGGCAATGCCCACCGGACAGGTGTTGGAGTGGCACTGGCGGGCCATCACGCACCCGGCCGCCACCAGCACACTGGTGCCAAAGCCATATTCCTCCGCACCAAGCAGCGCCGCGAACATCACATCACGGCCGGTGCGAAGGCCGCCATCAACCCGCAGCCGCACCCGCCCCCGAAGCCCGCTGCGCACCAGAGTTTGCTGAGTCTCGGCCAGGCCAAGCTCCCACGGCAAGCCCGAGTGTTTGATCGATGAGAGCGGCGCAGCACCCGTGCCGCCATCATGGCCGGAGATTTGGATGGCATCGGCATAAGCCTTGGCCACGCCCGCGGCGATGGTGCCCACGCCACACGTCGAGACAAGCTTGACGGTGATGCGGGCCAGCCTGCTGACACGCTTTAAGTCGTAGATGAGCTGGGCGAGGTCCTCGATCGAATAAATGTCATGGTGCGGCGGCGGAGAAATGAGCGTTGTACCCGGCAGCGCCCGTCGCAAGGATGCGATCTCGGCGGAAACCTTCATGCCGGGAATCTGCCCGCCCTCACCGGGCTTGGCTCCCTGGGCCATTTTTATTTCAAGCTCCACGGCCGAAACAAGATACAGCGGCGTGACGCCGAAGCGACCGGTGGACACCTGCTTGATCGCGCTGTTGCCCCAATCACCCGCGACCGGCTGCCACTTGCCAAAGAGCTGCGGCAGCGTGACATCATTATATTTGTCAAAACGCGATGGGGCTTCACCACCTTCACCGGAGTTGCTGCGAGCGCCGATGCGGTTTATCGCGACAGCGACGGCTTCGTGCGCTTCACGCGAGATCGAGCCGTGGCTCATGGCCTGGGTGGTGAATCGCCGGGCAATATCCTCGGCCGGTTCAACCTGATCCAGCGGGATTGCCGGACCCAAAGGCTTCCATCGCAGCAAGTCGCGGATGCGGGATACCGGCGCAGCATCGGCCTGCTTTGAGTATTCTCCAAACGCTTCGGGCGAGCCCGTGCGCACCGCCTTGTGCAGCGCCGTGAACACCGCCGGGCTGTTGGTGTGATGCTCACCGTTTTTGCGGAAGCGATAGATGCCACGGTCGGGCAGGCCCGCCTCAGGCGCAAACGCCTGCGCATGAAATCGCAACTGATCGGCAGCAATATCCCGAAGCTCAACCCCGCCAAGCCGCGACGGTGTGCCCTCGAAGAACTCGTCTATCACCCCTTTGGCCACACCGATGGCTTCAAACAACTGCGCGCCGCGGTAGCTGTGCAGCACCGCGATACCCATCTTGGCCATGATTTTGAGAATGCCCTTCTCAATGCCGGTTTTATAGTGCCGCAGTGCTTCCTCGCGCAGACCCTCCTCCGTGTACATACCCGCCACTGAGGCGAAGGCCAGCCGCGGGTGAATCATCGTCGCACCAAATCCCAGCAAGCACGCGAACTGATGGTCCTCACGCGCTTCGCACGTGTCAACCAAGATTGATGCCAAAAGCCGCTTGCCGCGCCGGATAAGGTGCTGCTGCACCGCCGAGACCGCCAGCAGCATCGGGATTGGCGCCATCTCAGGGCCCACATGGGCATCAGATAGAATCACCAAGCACGCGCCATCATCAACAGCGGCCTCAGCAGCAATACAAATTCGGCGCAGGGCCGGCTCTAAGCCTTCAGGGCCATCGGCCACGGCAAATACCGCGGGCAGTTCACGACTCAGGAACCCCTCCGGCTCACGCTGCTTCAGCCAGCGCAGTTCATGGTCAGAAAGCAGTGGCGATGGAAAGCGAATCAGGTGCGGCGCTGCCGGACCATCGGCCAGCAAGTTGCCGCGATGGCCAACGGCGGTCTGAATCGACATCACTGTCTCTTCGCGAAGTGAGTCAATCGGCGGGTTGGTCACCTGCGCAAATCGCTGCTTGAAATAGCGGTACAGCGGCTGCGGCTTGTCTGACAACACCGCGATGGGCGTGTCATCACCCATCGATCCAACCGGCGCTTTACCCCCATCAACCAGCGGGCCGATGATCCGGTCGATGTCCTCAGTGCCATAGCCAAAGATGCGCTGAAGCCTGACCATAGCCTCGGGGCTTTCTGCCACCGGCTCCACCGGCGCTAGTGAAGTACTCAGCTCATCACGATCAACCACCACACGCCGGCTCTCCAGCCACTGCTCAAACGGGGCCGAGCGTGCCAGCGTTGTTTTTACCTCACCATTGTGCAGCACCCGCCCTGTGGCCGTGTCAACGGCAAAAATTCCACCGGGAGCCAGCTTGCCCTTCTCGATAATTTTTTCATCCGCCACCGGAATAATGCCCGCCTCCGACGCCGCGATCACAAGCCCGTCGCTGGTAATCCAATACCGCAGCGGGCGGAGGCCGTTGCGGTCCAGCGCCGCCGCGGCGATGCGGCCATCGCTAAAAATCAGCGCCGCCGGGCCGTCCCATGGCTCCATCAGTGTTGAGTGATACTCGTGCATGGCCTGCACAGCGGGCACCAAGTCCACAACGCTCTGGTGGGCCTCGGGCACCATCATCGTCAGCACGCGAAGCGGGTCACGCCCGCACATCACCAGCAGTTCAAAGACGCGATCAAACGTGGCCGAGTCACTGTCATTGGCATTGACCACGGGAACCAAATCCGCCAACGCCTCACCAAAGACCTCGCTTTGCATGGTGGCCTGGCGTGCCCGAAGCCAATTGATGTTGCCTCGCAGCGTGTTAAACTCACCGTTGTGGGCGATCATGCGAAACGGCTGGGCGAGAAACCAAGTCGGGAACGTGTTGGTGCTGAATCGCTGGTGAAACACGCAGATCGCGCTGCGATAGTCAGGGTCGGCCAGATCCGGGAAATACGTACTGAGCAGGTGCGTGGCAATAAGCCCCTTGTACACGATGGTGCGAGAGCTAAAGCTGCACAAATAGAACGGATCACACCCCGCCAAGGCCACACGCTTCTGGATACGCCGGCGACACAGATACATCGCCCGCTCAAACTCATCATCGCTCATCCCCGGCAAACGCTTCATCAGCACCTGCCGGACGATGGGCTCGGTGGCCCGGGCCTGCTCGCCCAGAGCTGCATTGTCAACCGGCACATCGCGCCACATCAGCAGCGGAATGTTCGCCCGGCGAATCTCCTCCTCAACAATTTCCACCCCACGCTGGCGCGCAGGGCTGTGAGACTTCGGAAAGAAAATCATGCCCACAGCCACATCGGCTTCAGCAATCTTAAATCCCGCCGCGGCAAGCTCCCTTGCCAGCAACTTCCGCGGCACCTGCGTCAGCACGCCAGCGCCATCGCTGGTCAGGCCGTCAGCGCTCACCGCACCACGGTGGGAAAGATTGATGGCACCCTGAAGGCCGAGACGGACAATCTCTGCCGTGGCCCTGCCGTGAACATCCGCAACGAACCCAACGCCGCACCCATCGTGCTCAAAGGACGGGTCATACAAACCACCGGCGGGCGCTGGGTGAGACATCATGGGCTTTTAGATTACAACACGGCACGCCAGCGTGCAGCAAATCTTCTAGAATTTGCGTACAAACGCGCACAAAGTTGCCGCAGCGCCACCGCACTGTCGGGAGCGGTGCGATGTAAGCGTTTTCATTTGCGACCAGAGATCAAATCGCCGCTCTATTCATCAATGGCAGTCAACCTGGGCCAGCCACGCTTGGCCTATTTCAACTCCCGTATCCGCACGTTGCGAAACTGAGCCCGAAGTACATCGGCGCGGTCGCCAACATCGTGTACCTGCAGGGCGATGTGCCCCGCCGCATCGGTGGCATCAAAGATATCCGCCGCCGGAACGCCGTTGATCCACGTGCGAATCAGCGGCCCGGTGGCCACGATGCGAACCGTGTTCCACTCGCCCGGCTTAAACGCGCTGCGGGCTGCCGGGTTATCAACCAGCGGATACAACCAGCCCCGCCGAGCCTCATCGTAGATTCCCGCTGAATACGCCCGATCCGAAGGATCAAGCTCAACTTGATACCCGATGAGCTTGCCGCCGCGATTGTCAATCCCGCCGTCAACATGACTGCGAACCTGAATCCCCGAGTTGAGCGCAGTGTCCTGCTTTGCATCAAGAATCAGCTCAAAATCACCGTACACCCCTTTGCTGACCAGGAAACTGTTTGGCGACTTGGTAACTGAGCTTCCCACAATCACCGCCGGGCTCCCCGCGGCGGCCGGTTCAACCGCAAAGGTCGCCTTACCACCGCGCACCACCCAGTCACCATCCAAAGCCGGAGCATCCGAGAGCCTCACCCACGGCCCCGGTGCGGAGGCCAACTGCCCAAGCGAAGCAACCCACATATTGCGATAACGCACGGGTCCGGCAGCATCCGTCTCATGATCCTGCAAGCGAACCGGGCCGATCTGCATTCCCGGGCCCGTAGCTTGACTGAAACTCCGGTTGGCCACATCCGCAAGTATGCCGGACTCACCACCCTTGGCCGCACCGCCAGTCGGCCCATCAATAGTCACATCATTGTGCACCAATATGCCGTTCCAATACGCCGTCAAGCGAGCACTGGCCACCTTCTTACCGGCTTCAAATCGCGGCGCAACAAAGAACAGGTCATAGGCCTGCCACGTGCCCGGTCCGGTCGAGGCATTACTGTCTGGCGGCTTGACGTTGTAGATCGATGCCGCCTCGTTAGGCTGCAGTTTTCGGTCGCCCGGCAGCGTGCCAAGTACCTGCACCTCATACAGATTCTGCAGGTACACGCCACTGTTACCCGCCTTCTGCCCCTCGCCACCGGGCGGGCAGTACCACTCAACATGCAGGCGGCAGTCTCCAAACGCCGTGCGCGAGGTCAGATCACCGTTCCCCACCTCCGCATACTCGGGCTGGGCCAAAAGCTCGGCCTGGGTTCGCTTCTCACTCGGCCGCTTCTTTTCATCAGCGGGTGTGGTAAACGCCGCCTGGGCAGAGCGCCCGATTAGCACAGCGGCATTGGCCGGGGGCTGTATGCCCACACCCAACGCATCCACCTTCAGCGGCTGGCCTAAGAGTTTGGGCTCCGCCCCGCCGGAACTCGGCTCACTTGCAGTGGGAATGTAATTAAGCGTGTAATACGCCGTGGTGCTCCAAATTTGCTCACCCGCAGCGCTCACCGGATCAGTCCGCAGCGAAACTGTCCGTCCAGATTTAAGGCCATCAACTTTCAGCACCACCGATAGTCCATCAGCACTCGGAGTTGCCTCGCGCACCACAAGTGGTTCCTCATCAACCTTCGGCCCGCCGTACACCACGGTGGGCTTGTAACGCCACTGCTTCATGGTGTAGTGGGCGGCATCAGCCAGCCAGCTCACGGCCACCGGCTTGGTAAACTGCACCTCAAAACCATCGTGCCGCGCGCGAATGGCGAACATCTCAAAGCAGGTGTTCCCCGATGGCGTCAGCCGATCTATCCCGGCCTTGGTTCCCTTCCAGTTCCAGTTTCCCATAGCGCCGATGCCGCCGACAATGAGCGTTCCACCCGGAGCCCACGCCACACGATTGATGCCCACGCTAAAACCCTGACTGAACTGGAACGCTGCCCCCTGCCACTGGCCGTTGATCTTCTCAAGAAACGCCCTGCGCACGCCGCCAGCCGTCAGCTCACCAATAAGCATCTGCCCGGCATACGGCCCACTCTCAATCAGCACCGGCTGCGTGGGCGAGTTAGAAAAGTCATTGTGAACCAGATCAAGTGCGGCTGGGGAGCGAAGCCTGTCCGCCCAGATGCTGGCGATGCCGCCAGTTGGGAAACGCTTCTCAAGCTGCGGCACGATGTTGGTGTTGTTGTAATGGCCAAAGAAGTGGCCGGGCACAATCTCACCCATATGGTTGCTCGGCATCCACGTGCCTTGATTGTCACAGTAAAACATCGAGCCCTCCGGCCCAAAGCCGATGCCATTTGGCGTGCGCACACCCGCGGCCACCACACTGACGTTGTTGCTGGACAAATCCACTTCAATCACGCTGCCGCGCATCGGGCCGTTCGGGGCAGAATTGTCGTTCATGCCCTTCCATGCGGGTGGGGCCATGGCCGTTGAAAGCGTGGCGTACAGCTTGTTGTCACGGTGCAGCAGGCCAAAGGCGAACTGGTGGTAATTCCACGCCTCCCAGCCAGAGCCCACATCCTCGTGCGTTTCAAAGAAACCATCGTGGTCTTTGTCGATGAGTCTGGTGATCGCTCGCCGGTGCGAGACGTACAGCACATCACCCACAGCGCACAGGCCCAGCGGCTCGTACAACCCATCGGCCACTGGCTTTACGGTCATTTTTTCCGGGTCACCCAATGCACCCGTGATGGCCCAGAGCCGGTCGGGCTTCTTACTCTCGATATCGACTAGCTCAGTATCAGTCCGCTGCAGCGGATTAAACGTACCAACAATCAGTCTGCCATCTCCCATCATCGTCATCGCGCCGATCATCGGAACAAACTCGGTTTCCACGCCGGCCTCATCCCGGTGCGGAGCGATGTGCGTGAGCGTGTACCCAGGATGCACACCCGCAACCGGTTTACCGTCGCCCGCTCGCCGCTCATCCCGCAGCGCCTTGGCCCCGGGCGCTGTGACCCGCGCATTGTCGATCTCCGTTAAAAGATTCTTTTCAGGGATCACCGAAAAACCATCCGCATGAAATGGTTTCCACTCCAGCAGCAGCCGCTTGCCACCACCAGCATCAAAGTACTCAACAAACAACGGGTGGTCGCCTGGGTCCAGATGCACGGTCGTGCCCTCCATCGCGGTCACCCCGTGCCGGCCGTCATGGTCCACCACTCGATTACCATCCAGCATCAATCGTGAACCATCGTCACTGGTCAGGCGGAAGACATAGTCACCACCCGCAGTGATGCGAAGCATTGCCTTGACATGGGCCACAATGGGCGATGGAATCTTGGGAAAAGCATCAACTTTGAAGTCAATCGTGGGGCGAAGCTCATCTAAGTTGGGAGTCTGGTTCTCCGCCATCAAGGGAATGGCTTTGAGCGCTCCCTCAACCTGAAATACCCGAAACGTTACCCCCTGCTGCAGACCGCTGGCCGCATCTTGGGGCAAGGCCGCCTGCCCGAACAACACGCCACTGGCCACAAGCGGAGCACCGGCGAACACCAGCAAGACAACAAGAGGAAAGCGATAGCGCATGATGCCAAGTGTACCGACTAAGTGCGGCTTCGTTTCAATTGTCGCTGCTTCGGACTTTGTGATTTGGCTCTGAGGCTCGGAATAAAACCGATGCAAAGGCAACGGCGCAGCGCGGGCAAACACAAACGACACCTCGTTAAGCACCCCGCCGGCCACGAGATTGAGCCAAATGAAAGCTGCCTAAAAACAAAATCTCTGCCTTTCTCCGCGTCCCTCCGTTGCCTCTGCGTCCTCCGCGTTCGATGACCCAGTCCAAGCACTCACCACACTCGCGCCCTCATCCAGAGCAAGCAGAGCATGGGCACCAGGACCGAACTATTCCTCACCCAGCGTCTTCTTTTTCCGCAAGAGATGGTGATACGCCTGCGCAAACCTGTGCGCTTCATCCCGAATCGCCTGGCACATCCGCAGCCCCGCATTCGTCCGCGACAACTTCAACCCTTCAGCCCGCCCGTGAACATAGATAATCTCTTCCCGCTTGGCCAGCGAAATCACCATCGGCGGCTGATGGGGCAAGCTGGCGAACGCCTCCATCGCAGCGCCCAATTGGCCAATGCCACCATCGATCAGTATCACATCCGGAAACAACTCATGCCCAACCCCCGCTTCGCGAAATCTCCGCGAAATCACCTCGCGCATCGCCGAGTAGTCATCATTGGTCACCGTGCGAATCTTAAAGCGGCGGTACTCATCCTTAAACGGCCGGCCATCAACAAAGCACACCTTGCTGGCAACAGTCTCGCCGCCGGCCAAGTGGGCAATGTCAAACGCCTCAATACACCGCACCGGTGCACCCAGCCCAAGCGTCTCGGCCAGCGACTTGCAGCCCTTCAGCGGATCAATGTACGAAATCTCGGTCTCCGGCTGGTACCCATCACTCACCGTCGCGCGGTCCTCCAGCCGTGATAGCGCCTGCATCTGGTCGCGCAGCGCTGCGGCACGCTCAAACTGCATCGCGCCCGCCGCCGCGGCCATTTCCGCCTTCATTTCCCGCAGCATCACAGATCGCTTCGAGTCAATGGACCTCTTAAACCGCTCAATATCTTCCGCATACAGCTCTTTACTGATCTGGGCCGCACACGGAGCGGTGCACTGCTTGATGGCCGCAAGAATGCAAGGCCGAAACAGCTTGTTTCTAGGATCATCAGCAACAATGTCCAGAGAGCACGTGCGAAACTTGAAGATGCGCTGCAAGATCTGCACCGCCTCGCGCAGCGAACCAGCATTGGTAAACGGCCCGTACACCTTACCAGCCCTGGCCAGCGGGTCCGCCGGATCGCGCGACACGTACACCCGCGGAAAATCCTCACCCCCAGTCACGATCAGGTACGGGAAGCTCTTGTCATCCTTAAGCCGCACATTAAACCGCGGCGCAGGCTTAATGTCCTTGACCAGCCGGTTCTCCGTCAGCAAGGCCTCCCACTCGGTTTCGCACTCGACGGTGTCAAAGTCGTGGACAACCTCAAGCATCCCCTGCTTCTTAAAACCAAGCTCCGCAGAGGGCACAAAATAGCCGGACACCCGATCAGGCAGACGGGCCGCCTTACCAACATAAATAATGCTGCCATCGCAGTCCCGCATCAGATACACGCCGGGAACATCCGGCAAGGCCCGAGCCTTCTTGGAAAGCCGGCCAAGCCGCGCCTCCCGCGTCTCGCTGCCCCACGGCGGCAGATCAGCCCCGGCGGCTTTGGGAAGCACGATGGCTCGCAACGGATCGGGCTGGAGTGGAGTGTCGGACACAGCCAGTGATAGTATGAACCCTGCGCTGCGACTGATGTTCCAAACAGGTTGCCTCGCTATTTATCGGTATTGGCTTCCGCCTTCGGCTCCGGCCAAAGCACCCAATCACCGCGAATATCAACCGAGTTTAGGATGCCCCGTGCCGCGGCATTCAGCTCGCTCACCCGTTGTGCGGCGCGCTCGGCCGACATCCACTCACCAGCCGCCAAGTTGCCCGATGTGCCCGGGGGTGGCACACCACCACCATCAGTGCGATCGACGCCGATTGAGTAGAGCACGGGCTTTCCGTTTTTGAGTACGTACCGGATGGGCTGCCCTGTAAAACGATCGAGCGGGGGCGTCGGCAGCAGCTTGGGTGTCAGCTCGCTGAGCGATGCCGGGTACTCGCCCGCTCGCCTGCGGTGCAGTTCCAGGGCGATTGCTGTGAGTATGGCATCGCGCAGTTGCAGCGTTCGTTCACCGACGATGCTGGCACGCTGCAGCGCGGGCATCATGATGAAAATTGGCATGTAACGCAGTCGAGCGAGCGCGGATGTCTCTTCCAGCATCGCATCCAGTCGTTTGTCATCGCGTTCCCACAACGGCTGCCGAATCACACGCTCCATCTGGTCGATCATGCTGTGATACCGCTCAGTCATCTCCCGGCGACCGGCCATAACCCCAGCCGCCGCTGGCCCGGCAAAGGTAGTAGCAAGCGTGCTCTCCTGCGGATGATCCGTTCCCATCTGAAGCGATTCAAAAAGTTTGAACCCGTCGGCCACAAGTATTCCGTCGCCGCTGCCATTGTCGGAAAACAGCCGCTGCATGGCATCATCAAACCACTTGCGCTCAAAATCAAATCGAACCGCATACGGATTGCCATCCCCGCTCTGCCCCGCCAGCGTGTGCGAGAGAAACGCAAGTTGCGCCTCGGTAAACAGCTCGGGTCGGTCGGCCAACTGCTCGCCAATCACTGAAAGTCCGAGGGACGTAATAGCCTGCCCGACAAGGTCCAAAACGATCACACGCGGCTCGCGAACCTGCCGACCGATACCGATGATCGCGACGACGTCATCAACAAAGCGCTGCCCATCGCCAGCTTCGGCCGCAGCCCGAGCATCAAAGGCCAACGTGCGGCTGATCGTCCGCAAAATCCCAGCCCCCGGCAGCAGTACGTTGATCAACGCAGGATTTTCCGGCGCTGCGAAATCTTCCCGGCCCGCCGGCATCGCCTCTGTGGTGGCTAGGCCGCTCGCCGAATTGATAAACGCAGCACAAACCGGATCATCGGAAGCAGAGAGCGACATCCCAAGCCCTGGCAACTGCGCCGCTCGCCGAATCGTCACCAGTGCATCCGCGTTTCGGCGCAGATGCTCGATGGCGATCGGCCATCCTTCATCCTTCGGGGTAAGCAGCGGAAAGCGCCCCAGCGACTCGTGCTCTTTGATCGCGATCTGGCTCCATCCCGGCAGCAGCGAGCGATATATCGGCCAGGCCGTTTCCGCCTTTGGCATCGCCGCTATCCGGGCGTTGTACTCCGCCAAGTAGTTGCGGGCAATGTTGGGCTTGTTCAGATGAAATCGCAGGAACAACACCGAATAAAACACAAGGAGCACCACAAGAACAGCGCCCGCAGCCTGCACCGCACGCCGCCGCGTGTGATACAACCAGCCGCGCTTCCGCCGCACCGCCCGCGAAATCAGCTTCGCCGCCATCCGCGGCTCGCCAAAATCCGCCAGCAGTTGCTCGGCCGTGCCTCCCTCACTCAGCCCCACCGCAAAGTGGCTGCACAACTCCGCCGCCACATCGCAGCGCTCCGCCCGGCGCAGCTTGGTTTGTTCAACAATCACCCCGATCGCAGTTGCGACCGGCTCAGGCAGCTTCGCCGCGGCGATGATTTCCGCCGGAATCCTCGTACCACCACCAAACACCACTTGTGTGCGCACACCTTGCCAGAGAATTCTCATGCCGCACCTCCCGCGAGGCCAGCTACTTCCCCGCTGCTGGCAGGTGAGCTCAGCCCTATCGCATTCATGGCACCGGCCAAGGCCTGCCACTGGCGGGTGTCCTCAGCCAGTTTTTTCTTACCCTTTGTCGTCAGGTTGTAGTACTTGCGGTCACGCCCCGCCCCTTCGGCACCCGCCTGCCAGGTGGCCTCGATCAAGTCCTTGGCCTCCAAGTTGTACAACATCGGGTACAGGGTCGACTGTCCCATCGCCAGCACCCCGCCGGTTTGCTGCATCAGGGCCTGAACCAGTTCATACCCGTACATCGGCCTCCGCTGCAGAAGTTTGAGTACCGCAATCGGCCCGGCGCCACGCATCAGCTCGGTTTCGATTTTCATGGAAATTGACCTCTTGGCACAAGAAACAGACGAAAACAGGCAGAAACGATCCACATACGGCACCACATACTATGCCGTACATACTATTCGGCCAATCCCGTCTCCAGTTGCAGAGATTCTCACTTTTTCCCGCTTTAGCCCGTCCGCCCGCACCGCTCCCGCCACAACTCCCGCACCGCCCGCGCAAACCGGTCGCCCATCCCCGCAGCATCACACAGTGATGATCCCAGCAGCCGGCCCCGCAGCGCCGCACGCAGCGCTGTAAGCCGCTCTGTATCTCGCGCCAGGTTCACCGCCGCTTCCACAAACGCATCATCGCTCGCGCACGCGAGTTCGCCAAGCCCCACCCGCTCCAGCAACGCAAGCCCCACGCGCGAGGCGTGCGTTTGCCCCACCCGGCTAATCACCGGAACCCCCATCACCAGCGCCTCGCAGGTCGTCGTCGTGCCGCAATACGGATAGCTATCCAGCGCCACATCCACCCACCCATAGCACGCCAAATGCTCCTGCATCGATCCGGTATACTCCGCGCACACCACGCGATCACGCGCCACCCCGGCACGTTCCAATCGCACCAACAAGTTCTCTCGCGCATCGGGCGATGCCAACGCCTGATTCTTAATCAGCAGCCGTGAACCCGCAACCCCCGCAACCACACGCCCCCACAGCGCCAGCACCTCATCACTCAACTTGCGAATCGCGTTAAAGCTGCCAAACATCACCGTTCTTGCCTCCCCATCCGCATCCCGCAGCGTACACGGTGGTGTCACCACCGCGGGCATGTCCGCCAGCGGTTTGTAGCACAAAAATGGCCCATCCATCCGGTACAACCGCTCATGCCGCACCGCACCAACCCGCGCCGCCGCATCCCGCAGCGCAGCATCCGCTTCCGGTGGGTCCGTAATCGCATCCGTCAGCCGGGCTTGCACCGTTGGCAGGCCGGTAATGTTCGGGTACCCAAGGTACGTCACTTGCAGCGGCGCCGGCGCAAGCTGCAGCAACACCAACCGTTCGCCCGCCGTCAGCCCGTTGCACTCAATAAGCACATCAATCCTCTGCGCGGCAATAAACTCCGCAGACCGCGCATCAACCATGTGCCCAATGTTGTGCCACTCATCAAACAACGGCCGCAGTCGCGCGCTGGTAACGTCCTCAATCGGGCACGTGTGCAAGGCAATCATCCGCAGCCCCATCGCCGTTCCCGTCGCCGTTCCCATTTCCCCCCCCATCGCCCGCACAGCCTCCAGCAGCGGCTCCAGAAAAAACGCCACCGAATGCGTGCGCAAATCGTGCGACAAAATCCCCACCCGCAATGGCCGTTCCGCATCCGCCGATCCCGGCGTGGGCCAACGCTGCCCAACCTGCGCCGCCGCATCTTGCGCAATCGCCCGCTCCAACACCATGCCCATCCGCAAGTGATCCTCAAACCCCTGCCCAAGCCCCACCCGAGGGTCATACGTGCCACCCATCGCCAGCAAAATGTGCGCCGAAGGTTGGTGAGGCCACCGCACCGTCGAATCCCGAAGCACATCCATCGCCGGTCCCACATGGTCCAGGTTCATCTGAGCAGCCGCAACTTGGTTCGCAATTTCCTGCGAATCCGGTCTCAGGCGGCGGGCTTCCATCGCCATCTCCAATGATTCCTGATCTCGCCCACACCACGAAAGGGCTTCGCACAGCATCTGCCACGCCGCGGCACCATCGGCGCTCGGCTCAGGCTCCACCCGCGCCAGCCCCACAGCGCGATTGAGCAGTTCCAGCGTGGCCGTTCGGTCATCTGCCCGCCGAAACACCAGCGCTGCCCGCAGCAATACCCCAAGTGCAGTCGGCTCCAGATCACAGGCACGTCTCGCAAAGTTCACCGCACCCGCCATGTTTCCACGCTGCGCAAGCACCTCAGCCAGCAGCAGCGGCACCGACACCGGCGCCCCACCCATGGCCAGCAGTTTGCGAAGCAAAGCCTCGGACTCAGCCAACTTGCCAGCATCCAAAAGCTCAATCGCCCGCTCAAAGTGTTTCTCAGCAAACGCCATGTCTGATTGTTGGAGCATCACCCGCCAGCGGCCCTAACCGATCAAAGCAACTGCCAAAGTCTGCATAAAGCCAAGATCAGCCCGCATATCCATCAAATCTACAGACTAGCGGGAGCGTTAGAGCGTCGCTGACAACAGATTACTGGCACATCGCCGCAGATGTGCTAGAATATTCGCACGCGGGATTTTCTCCGCGTGAAATCGATTTCATTTTCTGCCTTTGCCCATCCTTCCCGGAGCTTTGAGATGAACACCCGCCGCACTGTCGTTGGTTTGTTAGTCGCCGTCGGTCTCGCATCGGCCGCATCTGTTGCTACGGCTCAGTCGGATGTTGTCTTGGTTCACCTCCGCACAGAAGACCTCTTCACAGTCTGTCAGAATCGCTACGACACCGGCGCAGAGCTTGTCGGCAGCGTGCCGTACTGGGTTGGCAACAACCCCATGGGTATCGCATTTGACGGCACCTCACTGTACATCGCCGGGTTCTTTAACACCCTCAGCACCGCCACCACCGGCGGCGGCAGCCGCCTGCCAATGGCCCGGGACTTTGATAACAACCCCACCGATTTCGGTGGCGGCATCATCAATCCCATCACCGGACGCGTAATCGTTGGTGGTGAAGCGCTCACGGAAGTTGTCCCCGTTGGCGACCCCGTGTACCCGGCAGGCTTGTACTACACCCACGGCATCACCAAAATCACAATGAACGCCAACGGCTCAAGCACCTACGCATCAAACAAGTTCATGAAAACGAACTTTCAGGACAACAGCTTCATCACCGCTGGCAATCCACGAGGCATCCTCTCAATGGGCTACCCAGCCTCGTGGGGCACCAGCCTGGATTTTGCCCCCGGCACCGGTCTCCTGGCAACCTTCGAAACCAACACCGGCGTCAACACGCCCGGCAAGGTTCGCTGGTATGACACCAGCTCGCCCGGCGCCCCCAACATGATGACGCCGAATCCAGCCAATCAGGTCTCCGGGACAAACAAGATCATCGGTGGCGGCGCGTGGGACTTTGGTGCCGACGGCACCGGCTTTGACTACAAAGGCCCAAACGGCTTCTTCCCCGATGGCATTAAAGATGGCCCGCTCGCCGCAGTCATGGTCGCCCCCACCAGCCCAAGCCCCTCGCAGTACGGCGCAATTGGCATCGATCGCGAGCGGCTGAACCCGCACTTTAATAACGGCGAACTCACCGCAGGCACGGCCTCGGTCATCTATCACGCTGGGTACCCGGGCGATGTCTTCCCCGCCCTGCCCGCGCTCAACTCCGGCCCCCGCATCACCGACACGCCCAACCGCATTCTCTGGAGCGACATTGCCATCCACCCGGTCACCGGCACCGTCATCGCCCGCGCCAGCAACGACCTGATCTACTCGTACCGCAACGCCAACGGCTCGGCCGATCCGGCCCGCACCGGCCGCATCGTCTCTGACAATGACCTGGCGTTCTCCATCGGCCAAAAGTGCTCGATCATCTACGGCATCCCCGGTGTGCCCGACCTGGCCGTGTGGAACAACCGCGATGCCGACAACGGCCAGCCATTGACTACGCTGTTTAACTTCAGCAAGCTCAACGGCGTCGTGCCGCCCGCACCCGCCACGGCCTCGGTCGTCAAAGACACGACCGATCCGCTCACCGGCGTTGTCACCCGCGCCCCGTTCTCAGTCACAATCCTGGGCACCATCGCCGATGTCCACTACCACGCCCCCACCCGCACCTTGGTGGTGCTCGATTTTTCAGACTACTACGCATACGTCTTCCGCGTTGAAGCCTCCACACCCGTCGTCCCCACATGCCTTGCGGATGTAAACCTCGACGGCGTTGTCGACGGCAGCGACTTCGTCGCCTTCGTCAACAGCTTCGGCGTGGGCTCCGTAAGCATCGACGCAACGGCCGATGTCAACCTCGATGGCATCATCGACGGCAACGACTTCGTCGCCTTCATCAACGCCTTCGGCGCTGGCTGCTAAAACCCACAGGCCCGACAGAAATCCAATCCCTAAACAAAAACAGGCCGCCGCAGTACATGCGGCGGCCTCTTTATTTACCGAGATCATCGCAATTCAGATACTCACGGCGTCAAAAACCGCTGCGTCATGCCTCCATACGCATCAATCCGCCGGTCACGCAAAAATGGCCAGTGGGTGCGGGCGAACTCGACCTTGTCCAGGTCGCAATCTGTAATCAAAATGCTCTTCTTATCAATCGGAGCGCGGGCCACGACTTGGCCGTTGGGCTGGCTCACAAAGCTTTGGCCCCAGAAGCCGATGCCGTCTTTGCTGACCGGCTTGCCATCCGGCCCGGCGATGAACTCGTGGCCGATGCGGTTTGGTGCGCAGACATAGCAGCCGTTGGCCACACTGTGGGCACGCATCGAGAGTTCCCATGAATCATGCTGGGCGTGGCCGTACTCCACCTTCTCCGCCGGGTGCCAGCCAATGGCTGTCGGGTAAAACAAAATTTCAGCACCCTGCATCGCCGTCAGTCGCGCCGCTTCGGGGAACCACTGGTCCCAGCAAATCAGCACACCAATGGTCGCGTGCTTGGTCTTCCACGCCTTAAAACCAAGGTCGCCCGGCGTGAAGTAAAACTTCTCGTAATACAGCGGGTCATCAGGAATGTGCATCTTGCGGTACACGCCCATGAGTGATCCATCCGCATCAATCACCGCCGCGGTGTTGTGGTACAGCCCCGCGGCACGTTTCTCAAACAAACTCGCAATCACCACACAGCCATACTTCTTGGCCACCTTGGAAATCGCATCGGTGCTCGGCCCAGGAATGCTCTCCGCCAGTGAAAAGAAGCGGTGGTCCTCACACTGGCAGAAGTACTGGCTGGTAAACATCTCCTGCGTGCAGATAATCTGCGCACCGTCTTTGGCCGCCTGCTCAATCATCGCCACCTGCGTGGCCCGGTTCAGCTTTGGGTCCTCCACAGTTGCAAACTGCGTCAGCCCCACCGTAACAATGCGCTCGGCAGGTCGGGCCGTATGAACAGCCGGCGCCTTTGCGGGTTTGACGAGCCTTTGGGCTTCGGCCACTTTGGCCGCTTTGGCCGTCTTGGCCTTCGCCAAAGCGCTCATCTTTGCAGGCTTGGCTCGTTTGACAGTCGCTGATCTTGAACGCTTGGCCATAACAATCTCCTGCAAACCGCCTCATCACGGGCGGTGAATATAGCAAACCCCACCCACGCGCACCGGTTCGCCCGGTGGCCCAGCAAAATTCCGCTCACCGCCCTCACCCACAAAGGGTCGCTGCACCCCTCCTTATTTGGCCATTTGGAAATTTGAAACTCAGCCTCACCCGCCCCCATACTCCGCCCACGTCGTCTCCGTCTCACTCACGCGAACACGCTCCAGCGCCACCCCGGCACGCAAGCCGTACACCACCCCACGTTCATCGTGGTACACCTTGCCCGCCTTCAGCTCTCCGGCCAGGTGCACGTAAATCAGCCGAGACATCACCTCCGTCGTCGGCTCCTCATCAATCGCCACAATCCGAGCGCCCAGCGGCCCCTTGCGCAGCTCCAGCATCGTCTCATCCGCAGCGTTCACCAGCATCGCATGGTCGTACTTGTCCATCAGCGGCTTCAGCGCCAGCTTCAGGGCCTTAAAATCGCACACCATCCCGTTCTCATCCAGCGTCGCGCTCGAAAGCACCACATCCACCCGGCGGCTGTGCCCATGCGGGAACCGGCAAAGCCCCGCATGCCGGCTCAGCATGTGGCCCGATTCAATGTGAAACGACTTGCAGACGCGGTAAACCATGGGAACCGCAATGATAGAACCCACCAGCCGCCCCGTCGGCAAACCAACCCCGGTCGCCCCAACAAAATTCGTCCGCCGCCGCCCCGTTGCCCCCGCCCGCGGGCAACCATCCTGCATGAGTGAAATGCCATCAGATCGCAACGCCGCGGGCTATCGGGTCAATTCCGGCTCCACGGATGCGGCGCACCCCACCCGGGCCGCAGGACTCGGCCCCAAAATCCGTAGCGATGTGGTCGATGTCTACATCGTGCGCACAGCCACAACCTCCCACGCCGATTCCGTGTTCAACGAACTCGCCAGCACCACCAGCACCTCAAGCCCAACCGATG